>JBEKUR010000093.1:0-20042 GCA_049514855.1 Terriglobia bacterium | reverse complement strand
AGTACGTCCTTCACGCTGGGCGGCAACAACCAAGCTTGATCCGGTTCGTAGGGCAGAAATCTCATCGTGGGCCTCCTCGCCCCCTTTCTCTGCACGTCTACAACCGCGAGTTATCACACAGACTCCCAAGGGGAGAGGGTGGACCGCGATCCCGATGCACTTCATCGGGACGCGGGCCGGGTGAGGGGTAACTTGCACGGCGGGGAGGGATCAGATGGTCCAACATAACCAAGCGACCCCTCACCTGGCTCGCTACGCTCACCACCCTCTCCCCAAGGGAGAGGGCTAAGTTTCTGACTTCGGCCTCCCGTGTCCAGCCGAAGATATGGGTAAAGGTCAGCCGCCTGGCGAGGGGCAGGGGTGGGGAAATGGGAAGGGAAGGTAGCAAAGTAATGTGAACGGCAGCTCCCCTCCCCGCCTGGGGAGGGGCAGGGGTGGGGGAAGAGGAAGGGAAGGTAACGAAGTAATGGGAACGGCAACCATTGAAACAGCGATCGAACCTCGCGTCCATTATCTGAACGCCAGCTACGGCATCAAGTCATGGCTGCTGACCACGGACCACAAACGCATCGCCTTACTCTATCTCGCCTCGATCACCTTCTTTTTCTTTGTCGGTGGCTCAGCCGCAGTGCTGATGCGTCTGAACCTGATTGAGCCCCAGGGCGCCCTACTCGAACCGGCAACCTACAACAAGCTGTTCAGTATGCATGGAATCATCATGGTCTTCCTCTTTATGATCCCCTCCATTCCGGCGGTGCTGGGGAATTTTCTCGTCCCCATGATGATCGGGGCCCGCGACCTGGCCTTTCCCAGACTCAATCTTCTAAGCTGGTACGTTTTCATGGTGGGTGGGTTGTTCACGCTTTATGCCGTGATTGCCGGGGGGGTCGATACGGGCTGGACATTCTACACGCCGCTGAGCACCACGTATTCAAATACCAATGTAATTTCTGCGGCGCTCGGCGTGTTTATCGCCGGCTTCTCCTCCATCCTGACCGGGCTTAACTTCGTCGTCACCATCCACAAGATGCGCGCCCCCGGGCTGACCTGGTTCCGGCTGCCGCTGTTTATATGGGCGATCTACTCGACCAGCGTCATTCAGATCCTCGGGACGCCGGTCCTGGCGATCAGTATCGTACTGGTCGCCCTGGAGCGGCTCATCCATGTGGGGGTCTTCGATCCGGCCGTGGGAGGGGATCCGATCCTCTTTCAGCACTTGTTCTGGTTCTACTCACACCCCGCGGTCTACATCATGATCCTGCCCTCGATGGGCGTGATCAGTGAGCTGGTCACCGCATTCTCCAAGAAACGGATCTTCGGTTACAAGTTCATCGCCTTTTCCAGCGTGGCCATTGCCGCGATTTCCTTCCTGGTTTGGGGTCACCACATGTTTGTGTCGGGACAATCTGTTTACGCGGGGATTGTATTCTCCGCGCTGAGCTTCGCGGTCGCCATTCCCTCCGCCATCAAGGTTTTCAACTGGACCGCCACGCTTTACAAAGGGTCGGTCTCCTACCAGGCGCCGATGCTCTATGCCATTGGCTTCATCGGGCTCTTCACCATGGGTGGATTGACCGGCCTGTTCCTCGCCACGCTGGCCGTTGACGTGCACGTTCACGCCACTTATTTCGTGGTGGCTCACTTCCACTACATCATGGTGGGTGGCGCCGTGATGGGTTACATGGGCGGCCTTCATTTTTGGTGGCCCAAGATCACTGGACGCATGTATCCGGATGGATGGGCAAGGTTGGCGGCGGCAATCATTTTTATTGGCTTTAACCTGACTTTCTTCCCTCAGTACATGCTCGGCTACCTGGGAATGCCGCGCCGCTACGCCATCTACGCGCCGGAATTCCAGGTGCTGAACGTGATGTCCTCCGCCGGCGCATCGGTCCTGGGCGTGGGTTACCTGATCCCGCTGGTTTACCTGGTCTGGTCGCTGCGCTACGGACCTGTGGCCGGGCCCAACCCCTGGGGCGCCAAAGGTCTGGAATGGCAGACGCCTTCTCCGCCTCCCACTGAGAACTTCGAGGAAACACCCATCGTGACGGAGGAAGCTTACGCATACGGAACGGAGGAGACCCAAGTTGCATAGCAGCGACACCGCTCTGGCAGAACAATTCGACGATCTCGAACAGCAGCACGAAGCCTCCAGCCTCGGGATGTGGGTATTCCTCGCCACGGAGATCATGTTTTTTGGCGGCTTGTTCACGGCGTATATCATTTTCCGGAACCTGTATTTGCCCGCCTTCGAAGCTGGTAGCCGTCTGCTGGACGTCCGCATTGGGGCCTTCAATACAGCGGTATTGCTGTGCAGCAGCTTGACCATGGCGCTGGCCGTTCGCGCCGCCCAACTGGGGAAAAAGGGGGCGCTCATAACCTTTTTGCTGCTTACCTTGCTTTTGGGACTGACGTTCGTCGGCGTCAAACTCGCTTTGGAATGGAGGCACGATTACATCGAAGGGCTGGCGCCTGGGGTGAATTGGACCTTCAATGGGCCTGACTCGCAACACCTCGAATTGTTCTTCTGTTTTTACTTCTTCATGACCAGTGTCCACGCCCTGCACATGGTGATTGGAGTCGGAGTCCTCACGGTACTCATCATCATGGCCTGGCGGGGGAAGTTCTCACCGCAGCGCTACAACACCGTCGAGATGTCGGGCCTCTACTGGCACTTCGTGGATATCATCTGGATTTTCCTCTTTCCTTTACTGTATTTGATCGGAGGGCGCTACTGATGTCGGGCCACGTTGTTCCCAAGAAGCTCTATATCCTGGTTTTCACTGCACTGATCGTGCTTACCAGCCTCACCACAGGTGTCGCGTTCATTAACCTGGGCAAATGGAACACCGTCGCGGCGCTGGTGATTGCCGTCTGCAAGGCCTCGCTGGTGGTCCTTTTCTTCATGCATCTTCGGTGGAGTTCTAACCTCCTGCGGATCGTGGTCGCCTCTTCCCTTCTCTGGCTCGCCATCCTGATCGGCTTGACCCTCAGCGACGTGTTCACCCGCGATTGGACGCCCGTTCCTTCCAATTGGGAAGCCCAGATTCAACAAGATGTGCGCTAGGCGCAAGGTGACCGAATTCCGTCCGCGAGCACTGGCGGGCGCGAAAACCCGAGGACTTGCAGGACAGGTCCGCGCTAGTTGCTTTGACTGTGGCTTTGCCGCGGTACCATCTGTTCAAAAAATCTGTTTAAAAATGCTTGACATTCATTAACCCTTGGCGTTAATATATCTTTACTTGGTGTACTGTGGACATAGATTTTGAGAACAGAAACCTCGCGGATGACTGCAATGATTTCAAACGGCTCATACGGAAACACAACGCGCAACGCGCCAAGCTCGTTCGGAGACGGCTCGACGATCTTCGCGCCGCACCGAATCTCGAAGCTATGCGCAACCTGCCAGGCCGGTGCCATGAATTGAAAGGCGATCGAAGCGGGCAACTCTCGCTAGACTTGGACGGACCATACCGGCTGATTTTTCGTCCGGGCCACGATCCGATCCCGGCAAAAGACGACGGGGGACTGGACTGGGCGCAAGTCACAGCCGTCGTAGTGCTTGAGGTGGTGGACACACATGAGTGAAACAATCCGAAATGAGTACGCTCCCGACTTCGTATCGCCACCTGGGGAGACGCTGGAGGAAGTCCTCGAAATGCGCGCCATGTCTCAGGCAGAACTGGCAGAACGGACCGGCAGACCAAAGAAGACGATCAATGAGATTGTCAAAGGCAAGGCGGCTATTACACCTGAAACCGCTCTCCAGTTCGAACTGGTTCTGGGCGTCCCTGCTGCGTTTTGGACAAGCAGGGAGCAGCAGTACCGTGAAGCCCTGGCAAGGTCGAAAGAGATCGTCTCGCTAGAAACACAAGTCTCATGGCTGCAACGGATTCCATACCGCGAGATGGTGAAAATGGGCTGGCTGCGGGAAGAGCCTCAAAAAGCCAAACAGCTCCAACAAGTCCTGATGTTTTTCGGCGTCGCGTCACCAGAGCGCTGGGACCAGCTATGGGAGGGCCAACAAGCTGCATTTCGGCGATCACCCACGTTCGAGAGCGACCCCGGCGCCGTTGCCGCATGGCTAAGGAAAGGCGAAATTCAGGCGCAGAAGATTCAGAGCGCCGAGTATAACCCGGCTCGTTTCAAGGAGGCTCTCCGCTACGTGCGCAGGCTCACTCGTGATTTGCCTCCAGATTTTGCTTCCCTTGTGGTCAGAGAGTGTTGCGCGGCTGGCGTGCGAGTGGTGTTCGTGCCGGAGTTACCGGGAACGCGAGCCTGGGGTGCCACCCGGTGGCTCACCTCCACGACCGCCCTTATCCAGTTGAGCCTCCGGTACAAAACTGATGACCATTTGTGGTTCACGTTCTTTCACGAAGCTGGCCACACTCTCCTGCATGGAAAGCGAGAGTACTTTCTGGAAGGCGACGACCAGGAACGAGACACGAAGGAGTCAGAGGCAGATTCGTTTGCGCTTGAATGGCTCATTCCACATAAGGATTACACCGTTTTTAGACGTCTTGGGGCTCGCAGTTGTGCGGCGGTCAGCCGGTTCGCATATCAACTGGGCATAGCGCCGGGGATAGTCGTGGGCCGGTTGCAACACGATGGTGTACTTGCACACAACCAGTGCAATGACTTGAAGAAAAAGATCGGTTGGGCAGTCACGTCTGAATAGGAGAGAAAGGCCATGGGGTTCAATCACACGCACTACGTTCCTAGCCTGAAAGGACGCGCAGGCGAATATGGAGCGTTGCAGGTTATGACCGCAGAAGTCAAAACAGCGCTGACCCCGTTGATTGAGATTCCACCGATTCCCTGGGATTTTGACGATGATCAACCGGCGAAGACGATTGATCAACACCTGGAGAAGGTGGTCCCCAAGGTTTCGCAGGCATGGGGTGTGGAACGGCCGGTGTTCGTTGATCTGTTATGGATTGGACCGGACGAGAGAATGGCTGGCGGAGAGCACCCCCTAACGTATGTTTTCAGAACCGCCCGTCAGAATGATCTGCAACCCATTCCGGTAACGGGACTCGTACGCGACGAGGACTATCAATCGGCGTGCAGAGAAGCCATCCAACAAGACCGGCGCGGAGTATGCATACGTTTGCAGGGGGAAGACTTCGAAGACATCGATGACCTGACGGCCCAAGTCGCCGCGCTATTGGACATGCTCGGCCTTTCTCCGGGTGAATCCGACCTCCTGTTGGACCTGCGGGCAGTGGGCGTCAACGAGGGAAACACCCTTCTGGCAGCCGTGCCGGTTCTCGTGCGCAGTATTCCTCAGCTTGAACGCTGGCGCTCCTTCGTGCTAGCTGCAACAGCTTTTCCTGAGGACCTGATGGGATTGCAGCCCTCGAGCATTTCATTGATTACAAGGGTCGGATGGATCGTCTGGCGCACTCTAATCACCCGGTCTCGTGTCCCACGCCTACCGGCATTCGGAGACTACGCAATCGCCCACCCCCAACCATCGGAAGTTGATCCCCGCATTATGCGACCTTCTGCAAGCATCCGTTATACGACGGACGATGCCTGGCTGATCTTGAAGGGGAGGAACTTGCGCGACTACGGCTACACTGAGTTCTATGACGTGTGTCGCGATCTGATAAGGCGTCCCGAGTACAGTGGCGCAGGGTTCAGTTGGGGCGACTGGTATATCGACGAATGCGCGAATCAGCGCGTGGGGACCGGTAATCTAACAACTTGGCGGAAGGTAGGGACGTCACACCATCTGGCCGTTGTAACGCGGCAGATCGCCAGCCTTGCCTAGCCTTAAGTTGGGTACGAACCATTTCCCGCAAGTCAGACAAGGCGAGGCTCTTCGCCAGCGCTTCCCACAAATACCGCCGAGGCTTGCTTCTGAGCCCGGTTTCAATGCCGTTGGCCCCAAGCAGCGCGAGAGCTTCGTTGCGCCACAGGAGCTGCACTAGCGCGAAAGCGTCGAGGTTGCTGTTCAAAGCTTCCGGGCGAAAGCATCTCAAACTCGGTTCATTACCTGGCCTCTCATCAAGGACCAAGATGCCCCACCACGGAGGCACTACATCTACGATCCTCTGCAGGTGTCGGGCCCCAACCACAACTGTGAGCGTATCGAAGACTTTGTTGTACGCAGAGGCCTGGGCGGGCAGGCGTTTGAGCGTGTCTTGATCGCTTTTGATCTCGAACCCCTTCAGCATTCCAGTAACCACTGCCATGTCCACCCGGACCGTGCCGCGACAGATGCCGAGCTCCTCTAAGATTAACGCTGTGGGATCCTCCTCGAAGACGAAGCCAAGGTGTTTTCGTAGGGCACGGCGAATGTCCAGTTCGCGCATCGGCTACGAGAATACCAGAGGTCCGGAGATTGTGCACGCACAAGATTATCTTAGGAGGATGGATTTCGGGGCGCTCCCTGAATCGCGCGCGGCACGCCGCGGGGCCGGTTTGCCAGCAACAGTTCTGGGAGCGCTTCACCCGCCACGCCAAGGGGTTCCGTGAAGGGCTTGAGTATATGCACTTGAATCTGGTGCGAAGGGCATTCGTCCAACGGCCGGGAGACTGGCCGTGGTCAAGCTACCCTAACTTTTCCCTGGACAAAAAACAGATCAAATGCTGCCGGATGCAAATCGATTATGTCCATTTGCCGGATTCCGTATTGCGCGTGGCCATTGAGTTTGCCTCGAGAACGTGGGACAATTGGAGGGTCTCATGGCAACACTGGATTGGTCACAATGCCCGGCAGTGGAAAGCGTTCCCGGCAAGGTGAGCGGCGCATGGGTGCTGCGTGGCACGCGCATGCCGGTCGCCACGATTTTTGAAAACCTCGAGGCGGGCGCCAGCCTCGACGACATTTTGTGCTGGTTCGACGGCCTTAACCGCGAACAGGTGAAGGCGGTGATTGACTTCGCCGCCCGCAGTCTAGAGACTCCGGCGTACACCCGCTGATGCTCGTTCTTCTCGACCAAGGCACGCCCGTTCCCCTTCGCTCATTCCTTAAAGGACACACCGTCAAGACGGCGGCGCAGCAACGGTGGAGCGCGCTCTCCAACGGCGACTTGCTGCGCGCTGCCGAGGCAGTACGTGATCTCTGCGATGAACTCAACGCTACCGAGACCCTGTTCTCAGGTGCGGACCTGCGCTCTGTCAGGTGCGCGGCCCTTCCCCGACGAAACGCACGTGCCGCAGAGCTTGCCGAGTAAAGTGAAGTGGCCAGAGGGCGGACCGCGGCGCTACGTCTTGCTCACATGCCCCGACCTGAATCACCCCACAAACGATTTCTCCGGCATGTTGATGTAGCGGTCGGGTCGCTCGGACTTATTCCGGATGGCGAAGAATCGGCGCTCGATTTCCTTGAGCACTGCGGCATCGTAATAGACCATGCCACAATTCAGGCAGACGTCTACTGGAGTGTTGGGGACAAGCAAGTGCTCTCCCTGATGGCTGTAGAGATATTCGATGCGACGTTCTTCATGCCGATCGCTGCCACAGAAATTGCATCTTAATTCGGTCACTCGGTTCCTCCCGCCCCGCGAGTCCAAGGGTCGGAAAACTTGGGTGGTCGTGGAATGTAAACCGTTATCACCGCGACGCTTTCGCCGCGCCACCCGCAGACCACGTGGATCGGCACGTCCCCAGATAAGCCTACCACAAGACAACTCTCTCCGCGACCGGTGTCAGGATACTCCTCCAGGATTCGCCCATTGAGTATGGCTTGTTCGATCTGAATGAAGGTAAGTGACTCGGCTCTCCGCTCAATGACGGCGTGATGGCTGTAAACGTAGCGGTTCTCTCTGACTCTCCGTTTGATCTCTTCGATGTCCATGCGCAAGAAAGCCCGAACCAATTTTGGGCCGTGCGGAGCCTTCGCGGGTGGCGCGTACGCGCCACGTTATGGACTCTATGCGATTTCAAAGGTTGGAATCAAGGCGAAAAAGAAAGTCCACCGTCGATAGTCGATATTAGGTAGAATCCGGGGCTGCCCGCGAAAGTAATGCCAGGAAAGTGGGTGCCCGCGCAGCCGGTTTTTGGTAAGATGCGCTACAAGGAGGTGTCGGGGTGCAGCTTGAGAACTCTCGCCCAACTAATTCCGGCGGCTTGAACCCACTTTTTACGGTAGGTCACTCGATCTTGGACTTCGAGCATTTCGCCGGGCTGCTCAAGGACTTCGGAGTCGAGCTGGTGGCCGATGTGCGCAGTGTGCCGCAGAGCGCGCGCTTGCCCCATTTTAGCCAGCCGGCATTCGAGAAGCTGCTGGGCGCCGAACACATCTCCTACCTCTTCCTTGGAGAGGAGCTGGGAGGTCGCCCGGACGACGTCGATGCCTATCGTCCCGACGGGTTGGTTGACTATCAGGTTCGCCGCAAATCCTACGCCTTCCAGAGGGGACTGGAACGTCTTTTGAAGGAGTTGGAGGGCCGCTCGGTGGCGATGATGTGCGCGGAGGAAGACCCGCTCGAGTGTCACCGCTTTCTCATGGTCTGCCCTGAACTCGTCAAGCTTGGAGTCCATACGCTGCACATCCGTAAGGACTCGAATATTGAAACGCAAGAAGCCGCTGAGAACCGGCTGCTGGCTGCCAACGGCTTTGCCGCCGTTGCAGCCAACACGCTTTTCCCCCAGGCCCGTACCGATGCTTTGGAGGATGCCTACCGACTGCAAGCAGAAAGGTTCGCCTTTCGCGTCAAGCCTTTCGCGCTCGACTCTTGGTAGCGCTACGAATGACCTCAACGATTTTCACCATCGGCTTCACCAAAAAGACAGCGGAGGAATTCTTCCGGCTTCTTCGCGAGGCCCAAGTGCAGAAGCTGATTGACATCCGGGAGAACCGCGTCGGACAACTCGCAGGATTTGCGAAGTATCCCGACCTTGGCTTCTTCCTCGATCGAATCTTGGGAATCGCCTATGACTATCAACCTATCTTCGCTCCCAGCCCGGAGATTCGGACTGCCTACCGCAAGACGCGCGATTGGGCGCAATTCGAGAAGTCTTTTCTGGAACTGATGGTGCAAAGGAGAGTTTTAGAGGCAGTGGATCCCGCCTCGTTTGAAGGAAGAGTGACGCTTCTATGCTCGGAGGCTGAACCTGAGAAGTGTCATCGTCGCTTGGTGGCGGAAATGCTGGCACAACATTGGACTTCGCAAGGCCACCAGATCGAAGTCAAGCATCTGCGCTCCCCCAAGCCAGTGCCTCGCAAAAAACGAACCGGTAGCGGCCATGAGGGACCTGATTCTATCTGACATCACCGTGATGGGGCCTGGGTACTGCGTGATTGGATTAGAGCGAGTTGCTCAGGATGCCATTCGCTCCGTCCGCCCGGTTCCGCGCAGAGGCAACGCGTGGCCCGCCACATTTCCCTACGGACGGGGAAGTATGGTTCGCTTTATCCCGGCTCCGACCTCTGCTTCGCCGCCCCACTTTGAAGATCAGAATACCCACGGATTGGTGTCAGGAGGTGGGTGCGTGGGTGAGGTTGAGTTGGTTGATATGCTTCACAAGGCCGAGGTCTCCGCCGACCTGGAAAAACTCTTCGGGTGCGAATTGCACACTGACACCCACGGAGGCAATGCCTGGGTGGACCCAGGCTCTGCAACGAGGTCAATCTGTGGGTGTCAATTCAAGAACATCCGCTTTCGTGTCTTCCAGGACGCCGGCGAAGTGACCCTTCGTGCCAGGCTGGTGCTAGAATCCGGGGAAACCCTGAATAGCCTGCCGGTTGTTGATCGCGAGTGGCGTCGTTTCTTGAGCGACCTTATTCACCGCTCTTCAGAGTCTGGTGTTTCCCCTGCCCCTGAGGGTTTTTTTAACCGATCAATTTGGGGAAAACTCATGCGCGCTCCCCACCGCTTTGCGCGCATAGGTCTCGCAAGAGGCAAACAGATGGAAGGCAAGTGTTGGCTGATGCTTGACTCCTTGTTTCCGCAGCCAGAGACTGGGTGGCTAAGCGGCCCCTGAACCAATTGCGGGTGGCGCATACATCGTTTTGTATGTATGCGCCCTGCTTGGACACGGGCAACAGGACGCCCCATGAGGCGGCGACATGGCAAAACGATGTCGCCGCCACCCACAAGGTGGTTGCAATGAGCTCACCGGAAGACCTGGACCAATCGCGCGCCCTCGAACTTTCGCGCCAGTGCGTGGCAAGCAAGCTTCCTTTTCAGGCGCTCCCTGGAGATGATGATGACCTTGTAGAAACAGGTCTACTCGACTCGATGGGTTGGGTGGACGTACTCATTGGCGTCGAATCGGCCACGGATATTCGAGATTTCGGCAACACCTGGCCCGAGGGCCGGGCAAAGAGTATTCGAGCGCTGGCCGACACGGTTCGTGAGGCTCGAAGACGAGTTGCGGAAGAAAAGCCAGGAGAAGGCCCCGCCGCGGGGACAGAGGGTGGGTCGGAAGTCTCGATCAGAGCTTGGGGGTACGCTCTGGGCGCGGTGACCGTCAGCGCAGACCAGATCGAGAGCGAGTGCGCGCTCCCACCGCACAAAATCCGCAACGGAGCAGGTATTCGAACTTTGCAGGTTGCTGCCGACACCGAAGACGAACTGACTTTGGGGCAGAGAGCAGCCGAGGCCGCCCTGGAAATGGCTGAGATACCAGCGGAAAGAATCGACTTCCTGGTGGCAACCAGTACAACCTTCCTGAATCTCCCTTCCTTCGCCGCTTCTTTGCACTCACGACTGCTTCTGCGGGAAACCAGCGGCGCTCTTGACGTGGGGGGAGCTTGCATGGGATTGATTTATTCGCTGGCAGTGGCCAAGGGCCTTCTTCGCATGGCGCCTCAAGAGGTGGCGCTCGTCGTGGCTTCGGAAGTCCACAGCCGCAGACTCAACGCGCCTCATGTGCCGGGAGAATTTCGTGGGCTCTTTGGTGATGGGGCTTGCGCGTTCGTCCTCACGCGCGCCGCAGACAGAGGCGCGAGTGCCGCCGTAAGACTCGGAGATTTCGTGTGGGGCTGTTCCGCGACATTCGCATCTTCACTGAGCGCAAAATGGGGTGAGAATGCCGGGCTGACTGTTCAATTCAAAGGGGAACAGCTTGCCCACGCCGCGGTAACGCAAATGGACCGCATTCTCGAGATCCTGGAGAACAAGAGCGGGCGGCCGCGAACCGAAGTCGATTATTTTGCATTCCACCAGCCCAACCCGCGCGTTGTCGAAATATTGGCCGAAAAAGCCAAGATCCCCTTGGAGAGAATACCACTGCCATCCGCGACCGGCGGAAATCTCGGCTCCGCAACCTGCGGCATCAGTCTGTGTCAGGCGCTCACCGACCTTCGCACAAGACCAAATCCTTCACAGCCACCCTTGATCTTCATGGCAGCAGTCGGCCCGGGCCTGATTTGGGGCGGCGCCTTCTTAAATTGAGTGGGGTAGCCACCGTCAGGACTTTTCTGACTGTGGGCTTTTCGGATGTTCCCCCTCTTACACCCCTCTGCTGCTTACGATAGGATTCAATTTAAGGCTTGACAAACTCCCGTCCATGGGCTATCGTTGTAGCGTATGCTTTCGCAGCGGATATTCCAGGGAACCTTGGCCACCTCTGCACCCTTCCCTAGCCTGGAGACAACAAGTCCATGCGGGCCGGAAAAGACAATCTTTTCGTGGGCTTTCGCTGCAAACTCCCTCGGCGTGGCGGGTTGGCTGTCGATCGTAGGGTGGACTGGAAGCAGGAAAAAGAATTCTTTTTTTGCACGAGCAACGCGGGAATGTCATTGAAAACAAAGGACCGCTGTGGAAAAAGGCCGAAGAAGCGGGAATGTTACTGATTACAAAGGAGATAAACCCAGAAAGCGGGAATATTACAGAAAGCAAAGGAGATGATCGATTCCTGAAAGCCGCAACACGGACACTTTGTCGACAAATGCGGCTGCCTTTGACTGGGCCTTGCAGACCCGCCTGCCATGCTGTCATTCTGAGCGCAGCGGAGCGGAGCGAAGAATCTCGCTCTGGACTTTTCTGCCGACAGACAACAGGGCGAGATGCTTCTCCCGCAGGGCGGGATCAGCATGACAGTCTGCCGGCGCACTCGCGAAGGTCGTAGCGTAGGCCCTTTGCTCCCAAGGGGTCGATTGGGCCAGCCTCGCGGCGACGTCCTGACGTCACGGATAACCGCTTTCGGCTATGAACGCTAAAAGGGAAATGTGAAGGCTGGGGTCTCGTCTTCGTCACATTCTCGAAGGAGCCGCATTATGAAAAGGGTTAATGGGCTTGGCGGAATATTCTTCAAAGCTGACCATCCCGAGAAGCTTTATGCTTGGTATGAGAAGCATCTTGGCTTGCAGCGCCAGGCGCAGGAAGCAGTGGTCTTCAATTGGCGTCAAGCCCACGATCCTGAAAAATCCGGCATGACCGTCTGGGCGATCTTCCCGAAGGATACGAAGTATTTCGACCCCAGCCGCTCCGGGTTCATGATGAACTTTATTGTGGAAGATTTGGACGGGTTGCTGGCCGCGCTCCGCGAAGAAGGCGTGGAGGTCGATCCAAGGCGCGAGGACTACGATTACGGCCGTTTCGCCTGGATCATGGATCCCGAAGGCAACCGTATTGAACTCTGGGAACCGCCCAAAAAGAAGCAGAGTGACGAGTGACGAGCAAAAAAGAGTGGCGAGCGACGGATGGGTAATGAGTGACGACGAGCAAGGTTGGCTTCTATCCTCCGCTCGTCACTCGTCACTTATCACTTGTCACTGCTCTTAAGAAGCCCCCGTTTCTGGACGGGCTTCTCTCCATCGGGCTTTGGAAGGAAGATATCCTGCCACGTTAGCCCGCACTCCTTCACCATTTCCACGCCGTACTCCATACGGCCCAAGTTCTTGTCGCCGTTGTTCGTGCCAAAAGAGAACTTGACGCCGGCCTTCTTGGCCGCCTTGATGAAAGCCGGGCTGGGCACGCGGTAGCGATTGTTTATTTCGATGGCCACGTCGTTCCTGTGCGCGGCGTCGATCACAGTCTGCATTCGCTCGAGCGTCCAAAGTTGATCGTAATCGGCTGCGATAACATCCGGTAGAACCGTCGGATTGGCGTGGATGTCGATCGACTCGTGATTGAGCACGCCAAGGATGCGGTTGACGTACATGTCCATGAACCGTTCCTTGTCCTTAATCTCTCCCACCTCTTCCTTGATCCAAATCCGCATTCGCTTGCCGCTGTCGTCGGTGAAGGTCATGGCGTCAGTAAACACGTAATCGAATTTCGCCACCGTTTCCTTTGAGAATAGCTTCACCCATTCCCGGCCTTCGCCTTGCAGCGCCACGAAGATCGGTTGGCCCTTCATACTCCTGAGGAACTCCTCGGCTGCGGCATCGTTGGTGACGGGAAAGCCGAGCCCGCCGTTGATGGCGATTCCGTACTGGATGCCGAGCCGTCGCGACTCCTTGAGCGCCTCTTCCAGTGTCAGCCCGCCTTTCAGGTGAACGTGGTAATCCACTACGGGGAAATTCTGGGCATTCATGCGCAGCAGTTCTCGGTAGACGGCGTCTACGACGGGCCGCTCCGCAGTCTCTGCGGGGAGATCGTCTGGCAGCGGCTTCACCTGGATATTCCGGAACAAGACCTTCGAGTTCGCGTCGTGGCATTCGAGCGCGAATGTACCGCGCCCGAGAACACGTCCTGCGTAATCAGCCTCCACCACCGGCGGGTCAGGCTCGAGGTAATCCACCAGCAGCGTGTCGTTCAGCCGGACCTGCACCTGCTTACCCCGAACCAGAATGTGCAACTGGGACCATTCGTTGTCGTTTGCGAACGCCTTGTACACGTCGCGCACGCCGTAAAGCGAGCCGGTCTTCCGGCGCTCGCGGTAATCGCCCTCACCCGGGTAAGTGTTGTTGATCTGAACCTTGAATCCCTTTTCCGGCCACCCTTTCGGCTGGAAGCTGGTGTGAAAGTATATGCCGGACTCGGCCCCCGCGCGCGGCATCACTTCCGCCCTTAACTCGAAGTTCTTGAAACTCGCATTCCGCGTCCGTCCGGTGTAAAACAAGTGCGAACGCGGTCCACCGGCTGCGATCTGCCCGTCCACGACCCGGAAGGAGCGGCTGTTCTCGCCGGCCTTCCAGCCGCGGAGCGTGCGGCCGTCAAAGAGTGGTATCCAGTCGGGGTCCGCGCGGAGCGTAGTAGGCAGAACCAGCAAGGAAGCCAGCAAATCGCGCCTTGATATGGGAACCATAGGTATTCCTTTCAGGGCTCTCGTGTCCCGGACAGCTCGACATCCGCGCCCAAGCAGCGTGCGCAAACCGCGCCAGAGAGCTCAGGGGACACTGTACTCCAATCACCCGCCCGCCACAACGTTTTCATTGCCGATTGCCGATTGGTGATCGGTGATTGGTGATTGACCCGCCGCGGCGGGCTGATTGCCGATTGAAAAACTGGTATTGCAACGTCCTCCGCCATCAATCAGCAACCGGCAATCGACAATCGCAAATCGCCAATCGGCAATTCTAGCCATCCTGGGCCAAGTGATGATCGTAGAAAATCTTCGTCGCACGAGAAGAAGATGAAGACTGGTGCCACAGGGAAGCCGCGGCTCAAACGCATCCCACCCGGACGGTCTTTTGTGGTACGATTCCGGCACTGTCGAGGAGTGATTTCATGAAAACCGAACTGACTAGTCACGCCGTTACATGGCTGCTATGTGCTGCTTGCGCTGTTTCCTCCGGCTCTGCTCAGAACGCTGCACAGAATCAGCTTCCCACCGGCTCGCTTTTTTCGGCCGAGGAATTGAGCAAGGGTTTCAACCTCCACCAATTCACGCCCTTCGGCGATGCCAAGTTCAGCCTGGAGATTCTGGTTCCGAGCGGCTGGGAGTCGCACTTGAGTGAGGTGGACCCCGGGCAGATCACCCACGATACCGATGCCCCGGTTCCCATGGTCGAGTTCTATCCCAGCGGTGCGGACGATCTTGGCGTCAACGTCCAGTACATGCGTGTGCCAGGCGAAAAACCTGTGAGCGCCTTTATGGATGAGTACATCAAGAAGGCCAATGGCACATCAGTCGCGCGGCAACAGTTGGACTTGCAGGGCCGCAAAGTGGAGGACCTCCTGATGAAGACCAATGACGATTCGCTGGGCCCCCTCCTTAGTCGCGTTATGGCCTTCCGTCGCGGCGACATCGTCTTTATCACCACCGGTTGGGGCGTGGAGGAGAAGTACGAGAAGTACAAGAAGGTTTTCGCCACCGTCCTTGCTTCCCTCAATCCCACCGGAAAATAGCTGGCCGACTACGCAGTCACCCTGAGTCCAGGGTAGCGTCGCGCCAGTGGAGCGGCGGTCAAGAGCAGCAGGAGCGCAAGCTGGCGACGAACCCCACGGCGCCGCCCTGCCCATCGTTCCAAATCAGCAGGAATTGGGGGCTTTCACCGGCTCTCACAACCCCAGTCCAAACCTTGCCACGCGCCGCCAAGCCGCTGGCGCACTCTTGATGAGATACAGGTGAAAACCACTAACCTTGAACTCGAGCTCGAACCGCCGGCCAAGGGAAGCGACGATTCTTTCTTTCACGCCTGGGGGCAAATTGGCGTACAAAAGGCTGAGGTGGGGCGTGAAGGCGGGCTGCTTCTCGAGGCTGAAGACTGCCCGCGCAAGCTTGTTCGCCTTCATGATGGGGTGAGTCGTCGCCACCCTCACGAACAGGCAGCGAAAGTATTCGTCAAAGCAATCGACCTCGGTAAGGCGAACTGTAAAAGGTGGGATTCGCCTTGCGAGGTCCGCCATCTTCGCCGTGACCTCCCGTGCCGGCCCCACGATGCCGCTGGCCAATGTGACGTGAGGCTCAAAAGTCGGCGCTGCATATTCCCGGCTCAAATCGAGGATCGTTCCTGCCAAGCGGTGACGAACTTCTCCGCTGGGCGGTAACCAAATCGAATAACTCGGTGTTTTCTGGTGTGGTCTCATATCAATGTTTCGGGCTTATGGAAAGGGTGAACTTCCATCAGCGTCTTGTGCGCTCAGGCGAGGAATTCGCGCTGCCGCACCCTGGCCACGCCATTCTATACTTGTACCAAGATGCTGAAAACCGCTTTATGGCTTTTCGTAGCGACTGCCGCAAGCCGGGGCAAGTCCTTATCTGACCTGCCGGGCTAACCTGTCCCAATGATCTCGATCGGGATGCTTTTGATCGGGAAGCCCGCCTCTGCGAAACGACAATCAAACATCCTCCATCCCGGACCAGCCGACGCGACCGGCACGCGCGCACTCCGTGCTCCGCCTGCTTAGGGACGCATGATCCGCTTGCAAACCTCCTCGTGTGGGAATAACTTGGTGCGCTGGGAGGAGGAGCTTCCGGTAGCGGGTCAGTTTAATGTAGAGGCGGCTTTACGCCGCCACGTGGCGAGGTAAACTCGCCGCTACAACCCAAACTTTGGAACCTGTCCTCAGGAGGTCACATGCAACGGCGTTTTTTCCTGCAATCGGTCGGTCTGGGAGGGGCTGCGGCTCTTGCGGCGACTTCGAAGGCGAGGGCGACTGCCGCGCCTCCTCCCATGAAGATTACACGCGTTCGTTTCTACCACAACCCGAAGTCTCCCGCTCATTTCAATCAGAGCTTCCACATCGTGAGCGTCGAAACGGACCAGGGCATCACGGGCATTGGCGAGGGCGGCTCGCGCGAAACCATCTCGCAGTGCGCGGCCATGATTATCGGCGAAGACCCATTCCGCATCGAGCATCTGTGGCAAATGATGTTTCGCGGTCACTTCTATCCCGCCGGGCGCGAAAAACTGGACGCTCTCGGTGCGATCGACCTTGCGCTCTGGGACCTCAAAGGTAAGGCTCTGGGCGTGCCGGTCTACGAATTACTCGGAGGCCTCTCGCGCGACTTCCTGGAATGTTACTCCACCGGATTTCCGAGCCAGGGAAGCCTGAAGGAAACCGCGCGCGCCTGCCTTGAGGCCGGGTTCCGCGCTTTCCGCTATGCCACTGCGGATCCGGGGGCCGGCCAGCCTTTCAACTCACATCAGATGGTGCGGAAGACATACGAGGACTGCGTGGAGATACGCGACGGCGTGGGAAAAGACGGCGATTGGGCGCTGGATTACCACACTCGCCTCGACTTCCCGGATGCCGTGCGGCTTAGCACGCTGATCGAGCCGCTCGAGCCTTACTTCGCCGAGGATCTGATCCGATCTGAAAATCCCGAGGTTTATAAGGAACTCCGCGCCCACGTCAAAGTACCCATTGCGGTCGGCGAGCAGTTCGGAACCCGGTGGGACATCAACCAGTTGATCGAGCAGCAACTCATTGACTACGCACGTGTCACTTTGCCGAACGTGGGAGGCATCACCGAGTACATGAAGATCCTCGCCCTCTGTGAGACGCACTATATCGGCCTGATCCCGCACTTCACCGGGCCGGTTGCGGAAGCCGCATTGGTCCATGCCTGCGGAGCGTTCTCGGGACCGGTGTTGATGGAAATGACCGGCGAGGGGAAAGTTTCTTACCCTCATTTGCCGGAGTGGTACGATTTCCACAATGGCAAGATGTGGCCGAATCGCCGCTTGGGCCTCGGCGTAACGTTGGATACCAAGCCGCTACAACTCGCGGCCGAGATTACAGAACGCTCGCGCCCCATCCCCATGTTCCATAGGCCCGACGGGTCCATTACGAACTGGTAAGCTCGGGCGACTGCGAACCTCGACTGGCATTTGCCGGCCATTCTTGCCCTGCGACTTTGGTCACATGCAAGGTGTAAAACGACTGTTATTATGGGAAGTGGGTGTTGGTGTTATTTGGGATGGCATACCCTTCGAAACGGCGATCATTCCCGCGAAAGCGGGAATCCAGTCTGTCGACAGCGCGCTTCCGAAGGCTTGCGGAGTGGATTCCCGCTTTCGCGGGAATGACTGCGACTTCGAGCGCCCATGTCTCGCAAATGACACCAGCACCAGAACGCGTGAATTGCAGAGGAGGACACATGGCAACAGCAACCAAAGTATTGCGGCACGAACATGAAGCTATTCTAAAAATGCTTGGGGCAAGTGAAGAGGTAGCCCGCCGGCTGGAGCGGGGTGAACAAGTGGAGCAGCAAACGCTCGACGGCCTGCTGGAATTCTTCCAACTCTTTGCCGACCGTTGTCATCACGGCAAAGAGGAAGACTTGCTCTTCCCGCTCCTCGAAAAGAAGGGCTTTCCACGTGATGGCGGACCCATCGGTGTGATGCTTTTCGAGCACGAGCGCGGCCGGTCGTTAATCCGGCAAATGGCGGAGGCAACGGCGGCCTACAAGTCCGGCGACAAGAGCGCCGGGAAACGTTGGGCGGAGGCTGGCTTAGGTTATGCCGCACTGCTGCGCGGCCACATCGATAAAGAAAACAACATCCTGTTCGCAATGGCGGAAAGAGTCCTTACGCCCGCGGAGCAAGCCGACCTGGCAGAAAAGTTCGAAAAGCTGGAGGTCGAAAAAATGGGCGCCGGAACCCACGAGCGGCTGCATGCAATGATGGACGCCCTGCTCGCCCGGCTCTCAACGTAGCGGCCAAGGATATTTGCGTCTTGCATTCTTGTGGGCGGCGCGCCACAATATTTCTGCGGCTGGGGCCGGCATCAAATTTGAAATCCTGACGTGGAGAGCAGGTCATGGAGACAGCCACTTTTGGCGCGGGGTGCTTCTGGGGAGTGGAGGCAACGTTTCGGCAGGCGCCGGGAGTCGCCTCAACCTCCGTCGGCTATATGGGAGGAACACTCAACAGCCCAACTTACCAGGACGTCTGCACTGATAAGACTGGACACGCCGAGGTCGTGCAAATCATCTATGACCCTTTAAAGACATCCTACGACGACCTCTTGAGCGTCTTTTGGCAGAACCATGATCCGACGACGATGAACCGCCAAGGTCCCGACCTGGGGACTCAATACCGGTCGGTGATTTTCTATCACACTCCGGAGCAGGAGGCGGTCGCCAGAGCATCTAAGGAAGGCCTGGAGCGCGGCGGAGCGTTCAAAAGACCCATCGTAACGGAGATCGTTCCCGCTTCTGCCTTCTGGCGAGCAGAGGAATATCACCAGCAATATCTGGAAAAGCGCGGCCTCGCCCAATGCCACATCAAGTAGAGGCAGGGCACTGCGTCGCTTCTTGACGGGTCGCCGTCTTTGGAGTGCGGCAGCTTGCTGCCGCTTTTCTCCTGCGAGCTTGCTCGCGCTTCACCGGTCTGAGTAGCGCGCTCCTGTGCAGGGCCAGCAAGCTGTCCCGCGATGCGGGAAAAAGCGGCAGCAAGCTGCCGCACTCCAGAGCGCTTCGTCACATTGGAGGAACACATGTCAACGATTCGTACCCTCGAGCCTTATGCGCGCTCCGTGCTCCGCGTGGTTGTGGGATTCACTTTCTCTCTTCACGGAATGCAAAAACTGCTCGGCTTCTTTGGCGGCTTGGATGGAAAAGGCGCGACGGTTCCATTCGGCTCCTTTTTTTGGTTTGGCGGCGGCCTGGAACTGATCGGCGGGCTGCTGATCATCTTGGGGCTCTTCACCTCTCCGGTGGCGTTTATTCTGTGCGGGGAGATGGCCGTGGCCTACTTCAAGGTCCATTTTCCCCACGGGTTCATCCCCCTTCTTAACCACGGAGAGTTGGCTGTGGTCTACTGCTTCGTCTTCCTTTACCTGTGCATTGCTGGGGCCGGGCCCCTCAGCTTGGATTCCTTGATTTGGAAAAAATCCAGTTAGGCCGTCTTCGTCTTGATCCAACAGATTCGCAACATCGCCATCATTGCCCACGTTGACCATGGGAAGACCACGCTCGTGGACACCATGCTGCACCAGAGCGGCATCTTCCGCTCCAACCAGGCCGTGGTGGAGCGCGTCATGGACTCGGGCGATCTCGAGCGCGAGCGCGGCATTACAATTCTTGCCAAGAACACGGCGCTCTTTTTCCAAGGCATCAAGATCAACATTGTGGATACGCCGGGCCACAGCGACTTCGGGGGCGAAGTTGAGCGGGCGCTCATGATGGTGGATGGGGTGCTCCTTCTGGTGGACGCGAGCGAAGGCCCACTGCCACAGACCCGCTATGTTCTCCAGAAAGCTCTGGCGGCCAAGCTGCCTCCCATTGTCGTGCTCAACAAGATTGAC
>JBEKUR010000092.1:0-20087 GCA_049514855.1 Terriglobia bacterium | reverse complement strand
GAATGTTTCGGGGACGGTCAAGATGGGGCTCTGCAAAGGGAACCTGCGCATCCTTGACCGCCATTCGCCGAATTCCCTTTACGACACCAGCATCGGCAGCTTTGTTATGAATCCGGATTATAACCAAAAAGATGCCGAGGGATTCATCAACATCCTTGGCTTGCCGCTCCGCCTTGCCGCCAAGAACGCGGCGCGGAAGGCGAAGCGCGCTGCACGGAGAGCGGGATGAAGCTTTGGGGAGGACGCTTCACCGGCCGCCGCGACCCGCTCTTCGAGAAATTCTCCGAATCTTTCTCTCTGGACCAGCGCTTCATTCTCTACGATCTGCGCGTCAACCTTGCCTGCGTGAAGGAGTTGGGCCGGCTGGGTGTGTTCAAGCCCGCTGAAACGCGCCGGCTGGCGCGGGGCCTGGAGGCAATCCGGCGCAGCGTCGAGCGCAATCCCCATTGGGCTCGAGGACAATCGAGCGAGGACGTCCACACCTGGGTCGAGGCGCAGCTCGAGCGGCGTATCGGCCCCCTGGCCGGCAAACTCCGCACGGGCCGCAGCCGCAACGACCTGGTGGCGACGGAAGCTCGCCTGTATGTGAAGGATGCGATCGGAGACCTCGAGCGGGCTCTTGCGGATATGCTCGAAGCCTTGCTCGGACAGGCTCGCGGCAACGCCCGAGTTGTCATGCCGGGCTACACGCATCTTCAGCCTGCCCAGCCGATTCTTTTTGCTCATTACGCGCTGGCCTATTTCCAAATGTTCTGGCGCGATGCGGGCCGGCTCGAGGACTGCCGGGAGCGGGCCGACGAGCTGCCGATGGGGGCGGGAGCGCTGGCCGGGACTGGCTACCGGCTGGACCGGGAGCGGCTGGCTCGCGCGCTCGGATTCGCGCGGGCCGCATCGAACAGCCTGGACGTTACCTCAGACCGGGACTTCGTCGCGGAGCTTCTCTTTGCTTGCTCCCTCATGATGGTTCACCTTAGCCGCTGGGCTGAGGACCTGATCATCTACTCCTCTCCGGGATTCGGCTTTGTAGAGCTGGCGGATGCCTACGCCACAGGCAGCAGCTTGATGCCGCAGAAAAAGAACCCGGATGCGTTGGAACTGATCCGGGGAAAAGCCGCGACCGTCCTCGGCCGGCTTACGGGAATGCTGGCGCTGGTTAAGGGACTTCCTCTCGCCTATGACCGCGATTTGCAGGAGGATAAGGGCGCCTTGTTTTCCAGTGTAGATACCACCCGCGAAGCGCTCACCATTGCATCCCGCGTCGCCGAGACGCTGCGCATTTACCCTGAAAGAATGAAAGCTGCAACCGCTCAGGGTTTTCTGACCGCGACGGATTTAGCCGACGAAATCGTGCGCCGCGGCGTGCCGTTCGCGGAGGCGCATGAACAGGTGGGAAAGCTCGTGCGCTTCTGCTCCAGCCACGAGCGAACGTTTGCCGACTTGGGCGCTGCCGAAGCACAACGCTTTATACCCTCTTGGGACTCGAAACTGCGCCGTGTCGCAGTTTCCCCTGAAAACGCGGTAAAGCGGAGAAATGTATTCGGTGGCACCGCTCCTCAGCAAGTCGCCCGGCAAATCGCCTTCGCCCAGGGTGCTTTAGGAGAACTTAGGCATAAATTCCGCGCAGTTTGAGGGTGAAGGCGACGCGGTCGATGGCCAACATGTAAGCGGCGATGCGGTTGTTGACGTGGTGCTTTTCTCCGTAATGCACCACATCGTTGAATGCTGCAACCATAATGGATTTCAGGCGTTCATTCACCAGGTTTTCTTGCCAAAAGTATCCCTGCCGGTCCTGCACCCACTCGAAATAGGAGACCGTCACGCCACCGGCGTTCGCCAAAATATCGGGGATGACGAAGACACCGCGGTCAAACAGGAGATCGTCGGCGGGAGGCGTGGTTGGGCTGTTGGCGCCTTCCACCAGGATTCGGGCCTTGATCCTATGAGCGTTCTTACTTGTAATGACGCTCTCGGTCGCGGCGGGCAGCAGCATTTCGCAATCCTCTTCCAGGATTTCCTGCGCCCCAATGCTTTCGCTCCCAGGGAAGTCCTTCACGGTTTTGTTCTCGCTAACGTAGTCGACCAGGGCAGGGATATCCAGCCCGTGGGCATTGAAAACTCCGCCCGCGATGTCGGCGATGCCGATGATCTTGTAACCTTCCTCGTGCATCAAGCGGGCAGCCTGCGAGCCGACGTTGCCGAATCCCTGGACGATCACCCGAGTGGATTCCGGTTTCCACCCAAAGTGCTTTAGAGCCTCGTCCGCAACGATCATGCAGCCACGGCCCGTAGCTTCGCGCCGCCCCTGCGAGCCGCCAAGATCGAGCGGCTTGCCCGTGACGCTCGCCGTCACCGTATGGCGGACGTGCATCGAGTAGGTGTCCATGATCCAGGCCATGGTTTGCTCATTGGTGTTCATGTCCGGCGCGGGCACGTCGCGCTCCGGGCCGATGTAATCCAGGATTTCCGCCGTGTAGCGCCGTGTAATGCGCTCCAGTTCCCCCATCGAGAGCTGGGAGGGATCACAGACGACACCGCCCTTGGCTCCTCCAAAGGGAATGTTGACGACCGCGCACTTCCAGGTCATTTCGGCGGCCAAGCCCCGAATTTCGTCCAGCGTCACATCCGGCGAGTAACGAACGCCACCCTTGCAAGGCCCGCGCGCAATACTGTGCTGCACGCGGTAGCCGTCAAAAACTTTGAGCTGTCCATTGTCCATCGCCACAGGAATGTGCACGATGATTTCCCGATTTGGGCTACGCAGGTACTTCTTCAGACCCTCGTCCAATTGTAGCTTGCTGGCTGCCACGTCGAAATGCGCCGCCATGGATTCATAAACGCTAAGTTCCTTTTCTGTTTCACCAAGCTTCATATCGCCCCCAGAAACTTCATTAGATCTTCGCTCCCTGGCGGAAGTATAACAAAAGGCCGTCAGGGGTGCCACACAGGGCCGGATTACGGGCTTGCGGACGAAGCACGACAAGGTACCCTGAGCCACGGGTGGCAAGCAGAAGTCAGCCCTCTGAACTCAGAAGACAGGAGAGCGAGTGCTAGAGCGCAACGGTCGCGGGTTCGCGACAACTGGCCACTGACCCGCCCTGGCGCGACAACCTACCTCGGCCGGCTGCATGTGTGCGGGCATAAAAAAACCGGGAGCTGCCGTCCAGCTCCCGGCTCCAGATAAAAGGACTCTTGCCTTACGGATAGAGGCCACGCAGTTTGGTGGCCTCGGCAACGCGGCTGATGCCCAGCATATTGGCGGCGGTCCGCATTCCCACTTTGCGCACCAAATGAATCTTCAGCACGTCATTGAAGCTGGTCTTCATGACGCGTTCCAGGCGGTTGTAGACGTCCTGGGCTTCCCAGAACAGGTGCTGTTCGTCCTGGACCCATTCGAAGTAGGAGACGGTCACGCCACCGGCGTTGCAAAGGATGTCCGGAATGATGAAAACGCCCTTGGCCTCCAAGATTCTGTCCGCCTCGGGGGTCAACGGGCCGTTGGCCGCCTCCGCGATAATCTTCGCTTGGACGCTTGGGGCGTTCTCGCCGTGGACCACGTTTTCCAGCGCGGCAGGAACCAGGATGTCGCACTCCAAGGACAGCAATTGCTCTGGAGTTATGGACTCAGAAGCCGGGAACCCGACAACCGAGCCGGTCTTCTCCTTGTGCAACATCAATTTCGGAATGTCAATGCCATCCCGGTTACAAATGCAACCCTTCGAATCGCTGACCGCGATCACGTAAGCCTGATTGCTGTCCAGCAAGTGCGCCGCGATTGAACCTGCATTGCCGAACCCTTGGACAACCACCGTCGCGCCTTTCATGGGAATCTGCAGGTGCTCACACGCTAACTCGAGCGTGTTGAAGACGCCGCGCCCAGTCGCTTCGTTGCGGCCCAGCGAGCCTCCCAGGGCGATCGGTTTGCCCGTGACCACCCCTGGAATCGGATACCCCTTGGTCATGCTGTAGGTATCCATGATCCAGGCCATGACCTGAGAGTTGGTATAGACGTCCGGCGCGGGAATGTCCTGGGCTGGCCCGATAAGGGGAAGAATCGCACTGGCGTATCGGCGAGTGAGTCGCTCGATCTCAATTTGCGACATCTCCTTTGGATTACAAGTCACGCCGCCCTTCCCGCCCCCAAACGGGATGTTTACCACAGCGCACTTCCACGTCATCCAGGTTGCGAGGGCCTTCACTTCGTCCACTGTTACATTGGGATGATAGCGGATTCCCCCTTTGGCAGGGCCGCGGGACGTGCTGTGTTGGACGCGAAACCCCTGAAAACAGTGAATCTTCCCGTTGTCCATCCGCACCGGCAGGACGACGGTTAGTACCCTTTCGGGATACTTGATCATACTTCGCACATCATCGTCGAGTTCCAGCGCATCTGCCGCGAGGTCAAAGTTCTCCATCGCTGCGTCATATGCGTTCTTCTCGACTACAGCCGTGATTGGCATATAGTACGCCTCCTCTTCTTCACTTCATTTGATTTGATTGCCTTGAGGTCTAGCACTTATCCCCCATCATTGAAGATACTCCCGGCGCTCTCCACCTGCAAGGGGCAAAGTGTCAGTCTGAATAGTGAATGGTGAATGGTGAATTATAAATGCTGGACACTGGCTAGTGAGTCGTGAATGGTGAAATGATCATCGCGGCTGGCACTAGGCACTCACAATTTACTATTCACTATTCACCATTCACTATTCAATGCGCCCTCGTCACTTTTCGGGAGTCATGATTTCCCTTGGGTGTGGGAGCTTGAGCGGCAGATTTGGAGGATGCTCTGCCCAAACATCTCAGCTTTCGCGGGTCCGATCCCCTCGACTGCGAGCAAGTCGTCGGGAGTGGTCGGCCGCGCCTGCACGATGGCGCGTAATGTCCGATCAGTGAAGACGAAGAAGACCGGACGTCGGAGCTTCCTCGCTTCCGCGAGCCGCCAAGCGCGCAGCTTCTCTTCGAGTGCGGCTTCCTGCGGCGAAAAGGTAGCCGGGTCCGGTTGCTTGCTTCCCGCAGAGCTTCGCCGTTTCGGCTTGACGGGCTCTTGATCTCTTGTCCTATCCGTTAGAAGAAGTTCCACCGGCGTGTGTTCACTCAGTTTGTAACCTTCTCGGGTCAGGGTTACTTTCCGGTAGGATATGATTTTGTCTTGCTTTTCAAATGTGGCGTCCTCGAGCAGCAGCAAGCCGGCTCCCGCCATCGCTCCGACGAGGTCCTCGAAGTCATTTCTGCTCATGGCCTCGGTCGGAAACAATACTCGGTGCAATCTGCCGATGGGTTGGCTCTTGGCATGGCGGAGCGTCTCGAGGAGCGTGTGCACCGTCTGTCGTTCGGCCTTGGTGATGGTCCGGAAGTGCTGAGCGATGCATCGTCTGGGAGCGCAGAAATCGCACTGGCCACACGCCCGCTTGCTGTCGGCGAGATCTCCGAAATGGCGCACTAAGGCCTGCATACGGCATTGATGCGTTTCTGCGTAGCGCTTCACCAGGCCAAGTTGCGCACGTTTCTGTTCCAACTGCGTGATGTAGGAATGCTTCCAGTCCTTGCCGTCCACGGTCACGTTTTCCGCGAAGTCGATTGCCGCGCCGCCATGAATGGTGAGCTTCTCGAGGGCTGTGTTGAAGGGTTCGGGATCCATGAGCAGCGCGTTTCGGAGGGCCTCTTTCGGTTGGGGTTCCCGGCGGAGTCGCTGAAAGATCGCGTTCAGCTCTTCCACGGGTGGGTAATCGTGGGCGAAGAAATACTCGTGAATGCGCAGGTCTGCGTAGGAATGCATGAGAATGGTCCGGCTTGGCTTCCCATCACGACCGGCGCGTCCGATCTCTTGGTAGTAGGCTTCGATGCTTCCTGGCAGCGCGGTGCGGATGATGGTGCGCACGTCCGGCTTGTCAATGCCCATGCCGAAAGCGATGGTGGCGACAACCGCCTCGAGCTTGCTGTCCACAAAGGCCCTCTGCACGCGCTCCCTTTGTTCGGATTCCAGGCCGGCGTGGTAGGCGGCGACCGGGAAAAATCGTGACAGATCGATGGCGAGCGCCTCGGCTTCCTTGCGGGTTGGCGTATAAACGATTGCCGAACGCCGCGCGGGGTCATTGAGAAGCT
This sequence comes from Terriglobia bacterium, assembly GCA_049514855.1. Classification (GTDB taxonomy): domain Bacteria; phylum Acidobacteriota; class Terriglobia; order UBA7540; family UBA7540; genus CAVROP01. Next base: position 13,988 of record JBEKUR010000092.1, on the reverse strand, counting down.
CGCAAGTGAGTTGAGGGCGCATGGGTCGCGGCACCTCCACTACCTCGATGGCGAGATTCTCGCGGCGAAAACCGTGGATGAATCGAGCCGGCTCGAGCAGGCGAAGCTGGTTGATGATATCGTTCTGCACGACGGGTGTTGCCGTAGCGGTGAGCGCCACGACCGGAGCGGGGCGCAAAGCCGGGAGGTATTGGCCCAGCATGCGGTAATCCGGGCGGAAGTCGTGCCCCCATTGCGAAATGCAATGCGCTTCGTCAATGGCGATCAGCGTGGGCTTCCGCTTGGCGAGCATCTCGGCGAACCCCGTGACCCGCAACCGCTCAGGGGCAATGAACATAAATTGCAGCCCGCCCCTCAGATAGTCTCGGCAGGACTGGCGGGAGGTCATGCGGTCCAGCCCGGAATGAACGCGTGCGACTTTGAAACCGAGTGCGGCGAGCTTGGATGCCTGGTCGTCCATCAGGGCGATCAAGGGGCTGATGACCAGTGCCGTGCCGCCGCGCGCGATGGCTGGAAGTTGATAGCAGAGAGATTTCCCGGACCCCGTAGGCATGACCAGGAGTATGTCCCGGCCGGCGATCGCGGCACGACAGACGGCTTCCTGGTTGGGGCGAAATGAAGAGAAGCCGAATGCTTTTTTCAGCAGCCCGGCAAGTAATTCGCCCTGTTGAGGAGAGATGCCGGCGGTATTGGAAGTCTGATCGTTCATGTCAACTTGCTCTGCTGCCTCGCGCACGCAATGATGCCGCTCACGTGGTGTCTAGAAAGCCATCCGAAAGGTGGGAAATGCCCGATCTGGCCTACAAGGAATCAAGGAATTAGCGGACGAAATCGTTCCAGGCTCCGGGTTTCCGGATGGCTGTTCAGTCAACCGCTGCCGGCTTTTCATGGCACAGGAAAAGAAGTATAGCGCGTAGTGTAATTTCGTGCGCTCAATCTGCCCCTTACATTCTACATCGGCTTACGGCGGCGGAATGAATAGTGAATAGTAAATTGTGAATTATGAAGGCCAAATTATGAAGAGTGAGTTGCGAGTAGCGAATTGCAGACTGCTGATTGTGAATCCATCTTGGAGTTTATACTTTACACTTTACTATTCACTATTTACCACTGTTATTAATTCACGCGACCCACTTGTGGCCAAGACTGGGGCAGGCTGGGGGATGGCTTTCGCAGCTACTTCAGGGCTCGAGACAAGCTTCCAGGAGTTCTTCTCGCGCAACAGGCGGGACACCAGTTGGGCGTGCATGGCGTGACCGGCACGTTCCGCAACCACGTGACCGATCAGAGGGTGGCCGAGCAGGGAAAAGTCCCCAATCAGGTCCAGAAGTTTGTGCCGACAAAACTCGTCAGGGAAGCGTAACCCCTCAGGATTAATCACGCCCTTGCGGTCCAGCACCACGGCATTCTCCAGGGAGCCGCCACGGATCAGACCGTTCTTGCGAAGCATCTCGAGTTCTTCCAAGAAGCCGAAGGTCCGAGCGGGGGCGATTTCAGTGGCGTAGTTGGACGAGCCTGACGCGAACTCGATGGATTGTATCCCGATCGAGGGGTGAGGGAAAGCTATGCGATAGGTGACGCGGAAAACATCCGCCGGGTAGACGGCGATGCGCCTCATTCCATCAACCACCTCCACGGGTTTCAGGATTCTGATAAAGCTTCTCCTCGCCCGCTGGCGGCGAATCCCGGCTTTCGTGATGAGTTCGACGAAGGGCCGCGCGCTGCCGTCCAGTATGGGCAGCTCCAGGTTGTCAATCTCCACCAGGACGTTATCCACGTCCCGTCCCGCAAGGGCTGAGAGAAGATGCTCAGTGGTGGAGATCAATACGCCTTTCTTCATCAAGCTGGTGGCGTAGCTCACCCTGGCCACATTCCGGGACTGGGCCTCAATTGTGAATCCTTCGAGATCGGTGCGCCGGAACAAGATGCCCGTGTTGGCAGGGGCAGGACAAAGACGCAGGCTGACCTTGACGCCCGTGTGGAGTCCGATCCCGGAGACCGAAACGGGCGCTGCAATAGTGTGTTGGTTGATCAAATTCTCCCCCAGAGGAAAATACCAGCACTTATTTGGCCATTTGCGTCGCCCTAGTGTATGCCTTTTCTTTTCAACAAGGTAAGGCTTATCCGGCTTCTGCAATGAAACATCAGGCGTGTTGATTTTACAACACATCCTCAGGTTTATGTGCCTTTGGCGAACTTGTTACGGCTTTGCGGCGCCGTCATGGCTTGTCAGAAGGCAGCCGAGACGTCGAGGGCAAGTCGGGGCTTCAAGATCGCCTCACCCCCTCGCAGCTGCTTCTCAATGATTCAATGACTCAATGAATCAATCGCTCATTCGGAGGATGTCGCGCCGGTTTACGAGGATAGGGTAGAATGACCTTCTACGTTTCATCCGGGAGGAAAACCTTGGCCGAATCCCAGCAAGCTAAGAAGCTGGTCTTGATTGATGCCATGTCAATCGTCTTCCGAGCGTTCCATGCGCCAATGCAGATGGAGCTCCGCTCGCCCGGCGGCATGCCTACCAAGGCGATTTACATATTCGTTCGAACCCTACGGAAGATCCTCAAAGACCACCGGCCCGATTACGTGGGCGTGGCCTTTGACCTTGCCGCTCCGACCTTTCGGGACAAGCTGTTTGAAGAATACAAGGCAAACCGTCCGGCTTTCCCTGAGGAGCTCGCGCTCCAGCTTCCCTATGTGCGCCGGTTTTGCCGGGCGCTGGGGCTTGCGTTGGTTGAGAAGGAAGGGTACGAAGCCGACGATGTGATGGGGACGCTGGCAAAGCAAGGATGTGATCGGGGCTTGAATGCGTTTATTGTGTCGGGGGACCAGGACCTCTTTCAGCTTGTAGACGAACATAGCTTCGTGCTGAAGCCTTCGCGTGGATCTGCAGACGGGGAGTCGCTCACTGTTCGGATGACACCAGACGAAATCGTGGAGGAAGCAAACAAGAAACATAAGGCTAAGACTGGAATTGAAGAGGACCTTCCCAAAGACGAACGGCGAATGATCAAGACGTCCGAGGAAGCTAAACTTCAAGGCGTTCTTCAGAATGTAAAGCTGTCAGATCTCCAGCTTCAGAGTGTTCGGGGGGTTCTAGGCGTCGAACCGTCTCAGGTAGTGGATTGGCTGGCGTTGACGGGGGATCCCAGCGACAACATCCCAGGCGCGCGACCCTTTCCTGGCCAAGAACCTCCCGCCACGCCGGGCATCAAGAAGCGAAGTTATATCGGGCCGAAGGGCGCCACAGAACTAATCCGGAAATTCGAAACGCTCGACAAGGCGCTTGAGAATTACGCGCAAGAGGAAAAGCAGAGCTACCGCGAGGCCCTGCGCGATTTCCGCAATGAGGCATTGCTCAGCCGCAAGTTGGCAACTATCCGCACGGACGTTTCATTGGAGGTCGGCCCTGCTGACCTCAAGCTTGTCCCGCTCGACCTTTCCGAACTGCGGGCGTTGTGCCAGGAGCTTGGGTTCACTTCGCTGCTGCGCGAGTTCCTGGAAGAAGCGCCGGCGCCGGTGCATGCAGCGGCAGAGGTTGAGGAACTGCGGACACCGGAATCGCTCAGCAAATGGCTGAGCGGCCTGGAAGAGCGTGCTCCCGTGGCGTTAGGGCTCGCGGTGGAAGGCGAGGAAAGTTTCTCAGGCCGGCTTGAAAGTCTTGGTCTTTCCGACGGCAGGCGGCTGGCCAGTGTTTCCGCGACGCCCAGCCTTTTCGATGCTATGAAGTCCTTTCTCTCCGCCGCATCGCATCCCAAGGCGGTTCACAACTCGAAGCTTCTTCGCTTGCTGCTCGGGAAGAGTGGCGTCGGGTTGGCGGGTGTCACAGACGATACCATGCTGTATTCCTACTTGCTTGACCCGCTGGCCTCGAGCCAGGCGCTCGAGGAGGTAGTGCTCCGCCGGCAGGGCCGCAGGCTCTCCAATTCCGTTGCAGAATGGGCAGACGCCACGCGCCAGCTTGCGGCGCTGTTGGTGCCCGAGATTGCGCGGGAAGAATTGAAACGGCTCTATGAGGAGATCGAGTTGCCGCTATCGGGAGTCCTGGCGGACGTGGAAGCGTTTGGTGTCCGATTGGACGCAAAGGTTCTGGCGCGCATGTCGGGCGAATTCGATAAGGAGCTCACGGACCTCACGCTCGATATCTACGACCGCGCCGGACAGCCATTTGACATTGACTCGCCGAAACAGCTTGGCGAGATTCTGTTTGAAAAGCTGAAGCTGCCGGGCGGCAAGAGACTGAAGAAAAGCGGGCAATATTCCACCGAAGCGTCGGTTCTGGAATCTCTTGCTGAGAAGCACGAATTGCCGCGGAGAATCATTGATTACCGGACCCGAACAAAGCTGAAATCCACATACCTTGACGCGCTGCCTAAGTTCATTAACCCTGAAACGGGCCGTCTCCATACCACCTTCAACCAAACCGTGGCGCGCACCGGACGCCTTTCCTCGTCCAACCCGAACCTGCAAAACATTCCCATCGGGGACGAATTCGGGCTGCGTATCTGCTCGGCCTTTGTTGCCGATCCCGGTTGTCGCCTGATCTCTGCCGACTATTCGCAAGTGGAGCTCCGGGTGCTTGCGCATCTGGCCAACGATCCGGTGCTGATCGAGGCTTTCACGCGCGGCGAGGACATTCACGCGCGCACGGCATGGGAAATCTTTGGAGTGGTTCCCGCCCTCCAGAGCCACGAGCATCGCAGAATGGCGAAGGCCATCAACTACGGCGTGGTTTACGGACTCAGTTCCTTCGGCTTGGCTGGCCGCACCGGCTCCAGCAAAACCGAGGCGCAGCAATACATTGACGCGTATTTCCGCCGCTACAGTAAGGTGAAGGAGTTGCTTGACCACCTGGTCGAGGAAGCGCGAACCACCGGCCGCGTCCGGACCCTTTTCGGACGCCTGCGTCCGATCCCCGAGATCAATAGCCAGGATGCGCCCTCCCGTAACCGCGCCGAGCGCGAAGCCATGAACACGCCGGTGCAGGGAACTGCCGCAGACCTGATGAAGCTGGCCATGATCAAAGTCCATACCCGCCTGCACGAGGAGAAGATGCGGACCCGGATGATCTTGACCGTCCATGACGAGCTGGTGTTCGAGTCGCCGGAGGCAGAGTTGGAGCAAGCCCGCAAGATTGTTGAGTCCGAAATGGAAAGCGCCTATCCGCTGAAGGTTCCCTTGCGGGTAGATATCGGCGTGGGCCAAAACTGGAAGGAAGCGAAGTAAGGAAAAGGCAGAAGGCAGAAAGCAGACGGCAATGAATCTACTGCTTTTCCCTCTCTCCCTTGGGGGAGAGGGTGGCCCGCTGCCGGCGTTTTTACCAGCCGGAGCGGGCCGGGTGAGGGGGTTGCGCAAGAACGCCTATTACGTGACCGTGCCTAGGTTTCCCTATTTCTCCTTCGTTCACTGCCTACTGCCTACTGCCCTCTGCTTACTGCCTACTTCGTGTGAGGTGATCAATGAACGATCGCACTGGCAGGCAAGCGCTGCGCATTATCAACTGCGTGGCCCCTATTCGCATTTGCGACAACGGCGGCTGGACGGACACCTGGTTTGCCAAGACCGGAAAGATCTTCAATATCGGTGTCTATCCCTACGTTGAAGTCCAAGTGGAAGTATTTCAGAATGACGCTCCGACTCAGCAAATTGTGGTCTTCGCGGAGAACTATGGGCAACGTTTTGTGGTCACAGACGCGCAATCCGGTTGGGACCAACATCCGCTGCTTCAGGCGGCCATTGCTCGGATGAAGGTTCCTTCCAACGTGGCTTTGGTGGTCACGGTTTTTTCCGAGGCCCCGACTGGCGCCTCCACCGGCACTTCGGCGGCGGTGGCTGTGGCGTTGGTGGGAGCGCTTGACCGCCTCACCCAGGGACACCTGACGGCTCACGAGGTGGCGTACACGGCACAGGCGATCGAGACCGAAATGCTCCATCTTCAATGCGGCATCCAGGACCAGTTGTGTTCGGCTTACGGCGGCATCAATTACATTGAGATGTTCGACTATCCGCGCGCCACAGTTTCGCAGATACAAGTTCCCAACTCGATTTGGTGGGAGCTGGAGCGGCGCCTGGTGTTGATCTACTTTGGGAGATCCCACAGCTCATCGGCGGTTCATGAAAAGGTTATCCGGGAACTCGAGGGCGCGGGGCCGGACTGCCGCAAGCTTCAGGACTTGCGCATGACGGCCGAAAAAAGCCGGGATGCCGTCCACGCGGGAGATTTTGTAGCGCTGGGAAGGGCCATGATCGAGAACACCGAAGCCCAGGAGCGGCTTCATCCCGACCTGGTGAGCCGCGACGCGCGGCGGGTGATCGAGATCGCGAAAGGCCACGGCGCCCTGGGCTGGAAGGTGAACGGCGCGGGAGGTGATGGTGGCTCTCTCACCATCGTCACGGGCACACTCTCCCATGTGAAACGGGCGATGATCCGCGATATTGAAACAGAGAATCCCGCATTCAAGAACATCCCGGTTTATCTCAGTCGCTACGGACTTCGGACTTGGGAAAGGCAAGCGGAGAGGAGTAGGCAGTAGGCAGGGGCAGGTGGCTCATGGCTACCCTTTTCACCGGAAGGGCGGAGATCTTGGCCAAAGGGCTCGCGCCTTACGCGGTCGAAGGCATCACGTAGACGCATGCGCCACCCGACGAGTCAGTGGCGGACCCGCGGCATAGCTCGCTTCACGTACGCATTCGGTGTGGCCCAGCCCGGTTGCGGCGAACAATTGGAGAGAAAAGTCACTCATTACTCAGCTCTATAGCTTCTCCATAAACTCCTCGGGCGGGACCTTGGCCTGTTGAAGAATTCCCTGTAGGGTACCAATAGCTAGCTCGCGGTGGAGCGGCACAACACAGCCGACGGATCCTTGAGCTGTTTCCTTCTTGAGAATCACGTGACTCCCACGCTGCCGAACTCATCGGAACCCTAATCGCTCCAGTGCCCGAATCGCCTCCTCTCCCGACACCCGGCGGAGCTTAGGCATAAGTTGCCTCGAACGTTGTCAGCAACGGCCGACCGACATTGGGGAGGGGAAACTCTTCCAGGTAGAGCTCCGTGGCTTCTTTAAGATTGGCGAGAGCATTCTCGATCGTCGTGCCCTGACTCACAGTTCCCAGCTCAGGGCAGGTAGCGACGTACAAGTCGTCTTCCCGATGAATGACCGCCGTGAAGGTCTGCACTTTCACTGGCATGTCCTCCTGACTCCGCAGAGTCTAATCTTAGAAATTTCCATTTTGGCCTTCCCGCACCGGTGATTATACCTCCGTTTGTCTCCAACCGGGCTGTTCCAGTGCATCTTTCCTCTCTGGGATAGTCCTTAAAGCTGAACGCCGTTCGGCTCTACAATGACGGGTCCTGAACACCTGCACTGGTCGCCTTTTCAATCAGTGGTTAAGTCACGGATACAGCGCCGTGCCAAGCGGCATGGCCGGAGCATGGAGGAAGAAGTGCGAGATGTTCTGCGCAACGCCGCCAAGGAACAAGATACCCCTGTTGGCGGGCTGGGGACTGAAATCGCATCCTTGTTTACGAAGATCGGTCTGGAAGCGGATATTCCTGAACTTCGCGGACATGAGATTAAGCGCACCTCCTTTGATTGATGATTATCCTCGACACCAATGTGCTTTCGGCGCTTATGCGCCGAATACCCGACAAAGATGTGATCGCTTGGCTGGACAAGCAGTCCCGGACATCCATCTGGACAACTTCCGTTACGATCCTTGAGATCCGGTTTGGATTGCAGACTATGCCTGTCGGGAAGCGACGCGCTCCCTTGATGCGGGCCTTCGAAACTGTCCTAGCCGACAAGATTGGGCGGCGGATTGCTCCTTTCGACACGCCTGCGGCCCAACAAGCCGGCGATCTGATGGCGGTTCGGTACAAGCAGGGACGCCCCGGTGAGCTGAGGGACGCGATGATCGCAGGCATAGTGCTCGCCTGTCATGCTACGCTCGCCACCCGCCATACATCGCATTTTGAGGATCTCTCCGTCCCTGTCATCAACCCGTGGGTTAGCTGAATTCAGTGTCCTTCGACTCCGCCAAGACGGCCCTACGCTACGCCTGCTCGCTGCGCCGACGGACTATCTTGTCCACCTCCGGTTGCACGCACGTCCGCGCTACTCCTGCAAGCTGGTCAACGATCAACCATCGATCCTCGTGGGCAGCACCAGCCGCAGTCACCCTAAGCGAAGGCGCAGGGTCTGCGTCAGACGCTCAGCATTGGCGGTCCGTTGATTGTTCAGGGATTGGAAACCGGAGGAAGATCTTGTGAAGCCTCCGACGCTGTGGGGTAAATCTCGATGATTCTGTCGATTTGCGTCAGTTTCAGTACACCTTCGACCATGCCCTTCACTCCGGTCAGACGCAACGTTCCACCCAACTTCTTCAGTTTGGTCAGGCTTCTGACGATGGTTCCCACGCCGGAGCTATCGATGAAGGAAACCCCAGAAAAGTCGAAGATGGCGCACGTTTCGTGCCGGCGAATGATCTCGTCCACCGCCTGTTCAATCTGCTGGCAGTTCGGTCCAATGCGGATGCTGCCGGTCATCTCGAGGACCACGACGCCAGGCCGGATTTGTTTCTTGGTGAATTCCATGGATTCTTGCGCCTCACCTCGCGAATTGTGCCGCCTTCAGCAGGAACAAGCGCTGCACCCCTGGCGCGGCTGTTTCAGGTCCACTCCTCTCCCTCGTAGGGGAACTGGCGGATCAGCCGCAGGCAGCCCTCCAGGGCTTCCCACACAGAATCACCCCAGCCGGAGGGCAGCAACGCCGCAGTTTTCTGATTCACCAGCTTATCGGCCTCGGCAAAGAAACGCAGGCGCTGGCCCGCAGGAGGTGCGGCGTACTCTTTCACCGTGATCCGAAAATTCACGTCACCATCCGGCTGGCGCTTCTTCATCGTGAAAAAACGGAGTTGAGCCAGTTCCTCGGAAGGGTTGGTCTGCATAAAGTGCCACTCCACCGCTTGAGCCTCCTGGAAACAGATTGACGCGCCCCGGCACGTGTGAAGCGCAGCAGTGCCATCTTAGATTGTGCCGTCGGCGGTGTCAACACATCGACGCCGGGACTATCAAGCCCCATTAGAAATGGGTAGTGGGTCAATTTGGTGCTGTAGCGGCGAGTTTACCTCGCCAAGTGGCGGCGTAAAGCCGCCTCTACATCAAATTGACCCACTACCTAGAAATGTCCCCATCCTTATCTCATTAGAAGTCCGCGAGGGCTGGCAGAAAGCCGAGGACTTACAAGGCAGCCCCGCGTTACTCCTGCCCGCCCTTCACACGGCAAAGCCCCCACGCCGGAAGACATAGCCATATGCCACCTGCCCCCACCTACCACCTACTTCTCAAGGGAGCCTGACGAGGGTGACATCGCTCAGGTCATTGCCTGCATGATCGAAAGAGATGACGCCGGAGGCGCCGGTGTAGCTGGAGAGTTCTGCCAGAGCATCTCGCAGGCGGGCGCGATTGGGGCCGGAGCGGCGCAGAGCGGCAGCGAGAAGCCGAACGGCGTCGTAGGCTTGAGCGGCAGCCGGAGTGGGAAGGGCTCCGGTACGCTCGCGACAGCGTTTCTCGAAGCTCTCACGCAGCGGGCTTGCCGAAAGACGCGAGGTGACAATCCAAATGTTGTTTTCGTCTGCGTTCGGAGAACTTGCAAGTCTTGGCGAACTGCTGGTTTCCGTGCTTGCATCAGAGGCCGTTCCGGGATAGCTACTGGCGGCTTCGTTGGACATCGTCGAAGCCCGCTCCTGGCATTTACAGTGCTTGGGCGCTGATTCTTCGAACCTTCCCTGAGCTGCTTCTTGGCAGAGATAGACCGGCGCGGTCGGGAATTTGCTGCCAAATCGCGGCACCAATCTCGCCGCCGATTCATGTCCCGTCCAAAAAACTACAGCGTCAGGTTTCTGCGCGGCGATTTGTTCGGCAACAGAGTCCGGGTTCCAATCGGCCGGATCAATCGCCAATTGGATAACAGGGGGAGCGTTCAATTCGCGCTCCGCCTTTTCAAATTGCTCCCCACCCACTCGCCCGTCATGACCGTTTTCCGTGATAAGGATGACCTGCTTCAGTTTGCGTGCAACGTAGATGTCCCGCGCAAAGGCGCGCGCCTGTTGGGTGTCCGTGGGGCCCAGGCGGAAAATCCAGGGAAGGTTAATCTGCGTCGTGGTCGGATCGGTGGAGAGCGTGACCACCGGGATTCCGGCCTTGTTTCCAACCTGTTCGGCAAGATGAGCTGACCCGCCGTCGAGAGACGTGACGATCGCCACCGCCTGATCTTCATAAACAAGATGCACGACTTCATTCGAAGTGCGTCCCCAGAGCCCGCTCTGGTCGCGCGGGACAATCGAGAGCCGACGCCCCTCGGGCAACGGACTCGCAGCTTCGTCTTCAATCGCCAACTGCGCAGCCTGAAGCAGCGCTTTACCTTCGTTCAGATGCGGCCCGGTGAGCGGCGCCAGGAACCCGATCTTGATTTCTAAACCCGGCAGATCATGTTTGGCATCTCGCCCAGGCCCCGAATAATTCACTGCGTCTCGTGGAATGACTGCGTAAGGCGCGGGAGGAGCCTGTGCGAAACCATGCAGGGTTGGCACGAGGAGAGCTGCAAGAAGCAGGCTGGCAAGGCGAAACTGGAAACTGGAAATTGGAAACTGGAAATTAGAAATTGGAAATTGGAGACTGGAAACTGGAAATCGGAAATTGGAAACTGGAAACTGGAGATTGGAAATTGGAAACTCGAAACTCGAAACTGGAGTTCCAAAACTTGGTGAAGGCTGATACACGTAACGCGCTGACCCTCTTGGGGGACACAGTCTCTTGCGGTGTCCTGCGTTCCTTGGATGCTGTCCGGACATCAATTGCGTGACAACGTCGCCCATATCGAAAAGCCGCAAGGTCAGACCACGGAGCCTGTAGCACCAGGCGCCAACTTCATCGCGCGGCGCGAAGAAGAGCAGATCCTTCTCCCGCAAGGCGGGATCAGGATGACATGTCATTCTGAGCGGAGCGCAGCATAGCGAAGAATCTGCTTTTGGTTGCGGCTATGCTGCGCTGTGCTACTGCCCGGCACGACCGCCTAAAGTGCTATCAGCGCCTTCGTGGCCGCCCTGGCGCGGGGCCAGCCAGTATTCAAACTTGCCCTCTTTCACGCGCGCCATAGTCACCGGCGAAATGTTATTCAGTGTGTGATCGAAGAAGGCTTTTCCGGTCACTCCTTCATAGGTCTTCATCTGGTAATCGCGCAGAGCGGCCATGATCCTCCCGCGGTTGAGCCCTGCTTTTTCAATGGCCGAGGTGAGGATATTCATTCCGTCATACGCGTAGGCGGCGTAGTCGATGGGCTCCTCGTTGAAGCGTTTCCGGTAAGCTTCGCGGAATGCCAGCCATTTGGGGTCCTGGCGGGTGGGATCGAGCGTGGTGGTCATGACCATTCCCTCGGCGGCGGGGCCGGCGATTTCAAGCAACTGGGGGTAGGCCAGGCGGCTTCCGCCGAAGGCCGGCTGCTTCATTCCCAGGGCGCGCATCTGTTTCAGGATCAACCCTGCTTCGGCGGCCTCACCCCAGATGACGACTCCTTCAATCTTTGCGTTTTTGAGCATGTTCAGTTGTTTGGTGAAGTCCTTATCGCCGCGCTCGAACTTCACCTCCAGGATAGGCTGGCGGCCCATGCGCCGTGCCTCATCGTTGAATTTCTGCACGCCGAGCCGGGCATAGCGGGTCTGGGTGCGGATTATCCCGATGCGCTTCAGCTTGAGGTTCTTGAAGACGTAGTCCGCCAAGGTGTAACCCTGCTGCCGGTCGTCAAGAAAATCGTGCATCAACCACTGGATGCGAGTCTCGGTCACCGTGGGGTCAGTGGTGCCGACGTTCACGATAGGGACTTCGAGTTTAAGAGTTACGCGCAGCGCGATGTGGCAGTTCTGACCATCGACGCAGCCCAGCATGGCCCAGCAGTTTTCATTGAAGAGCATCTTCACGAGTTCGGTCGAGGAGGCGCCCCAGAGAGCTGACTCGTTGTGCACCTTAAGTGAATAGGGTTTGCCGTGATATCCACCGCGGGCGTTCGCCGCTTCGATGGCGAGTTGCGCGCCGTGCAGCATGGGAAGGCCGAAGATGGATTCGGGATTGTTCTCAATGGGGGCCATGAAGCCGATAGCAATTTCACTCAGCTTCGACGCGTCACCATCAGGCCGCTTCTCCGCCGCGCCATTATAGGCAAGCGTATCGGTTTGGACGAACCAGTCGTAATAAGGCTTCGTAAAGCGCCGGTACGGCACCGCTTCGTCCGGCATGTTAGCGTAGCGTTGCGGAGGCTTGTCATCGTCCGGCTCTTTATACCCGCCGGACTGCGCCCAAGCCGGGCTGGCCAGCATCAAGAGCGTGAAAGCAAAGATGATTCTTCGAATCATGGTTTCTCCGTGGCTCCCCTTACGGACAGAAGTCAGAAGTCAGGAGTCAGAATAAAGACACTGACCTGTCCGGCGCTGTCAATCTGGAGAAGCATTAGCCACCGTGCCGGGGATGCCAGCGACGGGTTTCTGTCTTTGAAAAGCCACACGTCCCCGGAGCGGCACCCGCGCCACGCTTCCTTCTGTCTTCTGACTCCTGACTCCTGACTTCAGACTCCTTCGCTTTTTCATGCGACGTGCGCATGTTCCCGAACATGGACGCCATGCGCGTAAGCAAACTCGACAATCCTCGCGAGAGTCGTGGCGTCGATGGCCTGCAACCCGTCGCACTTGGGCTCGCCCAATGAGAAGTCCGCGACTTCGATGAGCAGCCCATGACTTCCCATTTCCAGCGCTGCCCGGCTCGCCGGCTCGACCATTGCCGACACGCCTGTGGCGTGGCTTGGGTCCACGATGATGGGTAGGAAAGTGAGCATCCTTGCCGCTGGGATAACGTTGAGGTCCAGCACGTATCGTGAGTATTCGCCGGAAGGGAATCCCCGGATGCCACGCTCGCACAGCACGATATCCAGGTTGCCTTGCTTGGCGATGTACTCCGCAGCGCCCAGCCATTCACAAAGACTTGCGGACATGCCTCGTTTCAGCAAAATGGGTTTGCCGGCCCGACCCACCTCGGCCAGCAGGGTATAGTTGTGCATGTTGCGCGAACCCACCTGGAGCATGTCCGCCACCTGGGCTACTTCTCCCACCAGGCGCGGGTCCATCACCTCCGTCACAATCGGCAGGCCGGTCTGCTCACGGGCGACGCTCAGAATGCACAGTCCCTCGAGTCCGGAGCCCTGAAAATCATGCGGTGAGGTGCGGGGCTTGTAGGCTCCGCCGCGCAGCATGTCCGCGCCGGCGCGCTTCACTGCGTGTGCCAATCCCACCGTCTGCTCGTGGCTCTCCACCGCACATGGCCCGGCGATCACCACGGGTCGCTCCCCGCCAAACCGCACGCCCGCCACTTCCACTACGCGGGTTCCACTTTCTCCGTACTGGGGGTTCACCACCCGGCTCAGGAGCGGGTAAATCTGCGGGATGTCATCAATGCTGATTTGTCCAGCGATTTTCATTGCCTTCCTTCCTCAGACGACTATGTGGCACAGGCACTCTTGCCTGTGCACGGGTCATGCCCCGGGAGAGGTGGCACAGGCAAGAGTGCCTGTGCCACCTAACTCCCCGGCTATTGGCCGTTGTTGCCGGCGCTACGATCCGACTCGAAGATCGCAATCGCCTCGATTTCGACGAGCAAATCCGGCCGGCACAGAATGGCCTGGATGCCCGTGGATGCAGGCAGAGGATTCAGTCCCTGTTCCTTGAAGAACTGGGCGCGAATTTCGTTGAAAGCCTCGTAGTCCCGCTCGATGTCGCGCAGATAGCACGTGGTGCGCACAATGTCCTTCCACGTCGCCCGTTCTGCCTCCAGCAGTCCGGTGATGTTCTGGTAGGTCCTCCAGCATTGGGCACGGAAGTCGCCCGCGTGGACCGTGTTGCCGTTTTCATCCACGCTGGCCGTGCCCGAGATGAGCAAGATTGTGACA
>JBEKUR010000091.1:0-21019 GCA_049514855.1 Terriglobia bacterium | reverse complement strand
TGGAGCCCGATGCCGAGCGAGAGCATCGCAACCAGGGACGCTACACCCACTCCGATGCCAAGTGTGGTGAGCGAGTTCCGGAACATGGATTCGCGAAGGTTGCGCGCCGCCAGATCAACCAGGTCGTTTGCCTTCACCGCCGCTCTCCTTCCTGCCATGAAACGGGAACATTGGCTTGCTCGTCGACGACTTTGCCATCGGCCAGGAAGACCAGGCGTTCGGCGTGGCGCTCCGCGAGCGCGCGCTCGTGGGTCACCAGCAGCAGCGTCATGCCGAGCCGTTCGTTGCACTCATGGAGCAGGTCCAGGATCTCGTTTCCTGTGTGGCTGTCCAGATTGCCGGTGGGCTCGTCGGCCAGGAGCAGGCTGGGGCGATTCGCCAGCGCCCGGGCGAGCGCCGCGCGTTGCTGCTCACCGCCGGAGAGTTGGCTAGGGCGATGCGTCAGACGCCCTCCCAGGCCCACGCGCTGCAAGGCTTCGCGCGCCAGTGCCAGCCGCTGGCCACGCTCCGTTTCTGCAAACCGCATGGGCAACTCGACATTCTCGAGGAGCGTCATGGTGCCGACCAGGTTAAAAGCCTGGAAAACCATTCCTACACTGTGCCGCCGGTAGCGGGAGAGTTCTTCGCTCGACATCTCCGCCAGGTTGTCCCCGTTGACGATGACGGCCCCCGAGGTCGGGCGGTCAAGTCCGGCAATCAAGTTCAGCAAAGACGACTTCCCCGAGCCCGAACTGCCGAGCAGCGCCACGAATTCGCCTGCCCCTACCTCGAGCGAGATTCCGTCAACAGCGCGGATCACCGAGTCGCCCATCTGATAGTGCCGGCAGACCGCCTCGGTTCGAATTGTGCCGGCGCGCGTGGACTTCTCCGTCATCGCGATGCGTAGCCCCCGGCTCCGCGACCCCTGCGGAGTGAAGCAGTATAAGGCAAAAGCTTCCCGGCAGGCTGCTGAAAAATGGCCCTTTTCGTAGAGGCACCGGGCGGGCGTAGTTGGGGGAGGTTGCGGCCATCAACCCAGGTGCTGCGGCAAATGACTCTGAGATGTAGGGGGAAAGGATGGGAGGCCCGACTCACCCACGACACAAAGTCCGACCTGGGGAAGAATGACCTGCCACTGTTGCCTTGTGGGATGGTGTATATGGCAACACATATGCTACAAAATGGGTGTGCTGTTTCCTTTGAAACAATTGACTTATCTATTCAAGGCCCTGTCCGATCCCACGCGTCTGCGGATTGTTAACCTTTTGGACGCTCAAAGCCTCTGCGTTCGCGACCTACAAGAGGTGCTGAGCCTTTCGCAACCTCTCGTTTCCCGTCATCTCGCCATCTTGCGCGCCGCGAATTTGGTCCGTACCCAGCGGCAGGGGGCCAGAGTCTGTTATTCCCTGTCTCGTGCGCCGTTCCTTAACTACCCTCTGCGTAAGTTCCTGAGCGAGATTGTTCCTTTCTTCCCGGAGCTTCAGGCGGATGTGCAAAACTTGGAAGAACTCAAAGGAAATAGCAGGTTGAAATCAGAAGGATCGTCGCGCCTCTCTGATTCGGAGCGCCCTGCAGCGGGCCTCCGCAACGACGGCAACGAAGGTGAGGAATCTGGTCCAGTCCCGGGTATCGCGCACTAAGCCGAAGGCGAGGAATCCCCCGGAGGAGTCCGGTGAAAATCAAGACGCTCATCTGCAACTGCAAAGGCTTGTCCCCGTCTTTCAGAAACTCGGACATGAATACGCTTCCCTTCGAAATCGAATCCGACCTCGATGTGGATTACGCCATTGTGCATCCGCAACTTTGCGGGGCGGGAGGAAGCAGGGTCATGGAGGATGTCCTCCGCTCCGCTGAAGACGACCCCGATACTCTCGTCATCGTCGGCGCGTGCGAGGTGGAAGCACAACAAAAGCTATTTCAGAAACTGTTCCGCAAGACAGGTTTCGATCAAGACCATTTCGTGGCGATGGATATTCGCAATACGACGAATGACGGAATCCTCGACCGGCTGCGTGAAAAAATAGCAGAACGGGTCCATGCCAAAGAAAAGCACCACTGAGCGCTTCGCTCGGGCAACCGGTCCGGTTCCTCGTCAGGTTAGGAGAGAATTTGGTTTCGATACCTCGCAGTCGGAGAGAGCGGTTTCCCTGGTTTCCCACCATCAACGGCGACGTATGCCTCTCCGACCTGGAGTGCCTTAACTTCTGCCCCGCTGCTGTTTTTGATTGGGACCCGGCCACCGGCAATCCCGTGGTTGCGCGCCCCTTTGACTGTATCCCAGGCTGTCGCAGTTGCGCCGAGAAGTGCAAAGCTAAGGGCATTTCGCTTCCTGGCAAAAAGGAAGTGGCGGCGGCACTGAAGCGGATTCGCGCCGAAGATGGACTCCCCTCCCCACCTGGGGAGGGGCGGGGGTGGGGACTCGCCACGCCGCAAGGATCTAATAAGAATCGTGCTAGGGGGAGTAAATGGAAACCAAGAAATCCTGGAAATCTTTCCGCTTCCAAACCCACGCCGTGTGGAAACAAGCCCGCAGAATAAAGGTTTCGGCGGCGGGCAAGCCCGACCTGGAAATCTCCAGCCCGCCGGAGTTCAAAGGCGACCAGGGCATTTGGACGCCTGAGGATTTGTTTGTGACCGCCCTGAACATTTGCATCATGGAAACCTTCCTGGCCTTCGCAGAGCAGAAGGGATTGGGGCTGGCGGCTTACGATAGCTCCGCCGATGCGCTGCTCGAGTACAAGGACGGCAAATACCGCTTCACAGAAATCACCGTCCACCCTCAGGTGTCCCTGAAATCGCAGGATGACGTCGAGCGCGCCCGCCAAATCATGGAGAGCGCTCACGCCAACTGCTTTGTCTCAAACTCCATCACCTCCTCCGTAAGCGTTCTTCCCGAATTCCCCGTTATGGATTAAGGGGTGCGCCGAAGGTGTGAACCTCGACGCCTCACTCATTGAGCTGCATGATGAGCCGCTGTTAATGGACCTGCGCCAGATTTCCTAGAGGAAGCCGCGGTCAGAATGACGGAAGGCGTAGCCTTCCTCTTGAAGTGGAATGAAATTAAAGGGGCCAAGCGTCCGGAAAGGCGGAGCCTTTCCGCAGCAGGCGGCAGAGCCGCAACAAGGCTGGTTTCGCGTGTCAGGGAGGATAAGAGGAGCCCACCACGCCGCCCAAGCCCCCCAATTCGATCTGAGCTTGAAGGGAGGGGGCAGTGCGCGTATGATTCTGCGCCCAGGTAAGGTTGAAATCAGAAATTTGCGCTTACTTATACTATCCACCGAACAGGAGTCATCCCCATGAAGGAAAGCATTTCACGCCGAAGATTTCTCGAGGCCAGCCTGCTGGGTGGGGCTGGCGCATCATTTTTCTTCTCCGCCGGAGGGTTTCCAGCCAAGGCGACTGAGAGTCGTGAAGGCATATGTGTCACGCTCTGTAACCATTGGAGCTACACTGGGATTGGCTGGCAGTTGGGCATCGAGTCGTGCGTGCTGTCGGCGACCGACGCGATGGAAATGGCCGATCGAGCGCCGCACGTCAAGACCTGCCTCGAACTGGACGCACTCGCCTATAAGTTCATGGCCGAAAAGTTCCCGGAGGTCGCTGCAAGGCTGAAGAAGTATCTTGCCGCCGATAAAGTCGAGGTGATCGGCGGCACTTATGGTCAGCCGTTAGGGGCGATGTTCAGCGGGGAATCGAACATCCGTCAGCTTGCGTACGGGCGGGAAACCATTCGCAAGGCGCTGGATTATGAGGTGGCGACCTTTCTCGATGAGGAAGACTTCTCTCATCCCCAGATCCCGCAGATCGCGCTGGGGGCGGGCTACCGCTATGGCAGCCTGGCGCAGGTGGACACTTGGGGCCGCACCGGAATACCGTACTTGGAAGTCAACGCGTTCAAGTGGCAAGGGATGGACGGCAGCGAGATTCTGAGCACCCCCAAGAACTCGCTCTTCGGTTACTCTCCCAACCTGAAGCAACTGGCAACCTCGGAGGCCTTCAAAAAACTAAAGGCGCTGGGCAAGCCCCTCATTTTCACCTGGGAAGAGTTCGGATGGGAACCACCCGATGAGCCCGCCTACCTGAAGACTCCCGAGAAATACCAGAAGTTTGCCGAGGAATCTCCGGTCGAGTTCGTCACCTTGAAAGATTATCTCGACGAATACGGGAGTAGTGCCAAGGAGTCCATTTACCTGAAGATGGACGCCTGGACCAAGCTGCTGACCTGGGGATTGGGCGGCGACCAATTGCGAGTCATGGACCGCAAGGTGGAGGGAACGCTGTTGGCGGCGGAGCGCTTCGATGCCATTGCCGCCAGCTTGGGTGCGAAGGACAAGGCGCGGCCGTTGGAGCAGGCCTGGAAACACTTGCTCACATCGCAGAGCCACGATGTTTCGCTCTGCGAATACTCGCGCTGGCAAGGGGACCGGATGGCGCCGCTGGATCGCCTCGAGGACTACCACAATTTCACCTGGGGCGCGATCGGCTACAGCCATCTGGAGGCCGCCGAGAAGCAAGGCCAGGAGGCGCTGGACTCCTCACTCGGCCAGGTGGTTAGCCACATCGGTTCGGAGGTGGGAAAGCACGGCCAATGGGCGGTTACGGTGTTTAATCCCTGCGCCTGGGAGCGGACCGACGTAGCCACCACGGGGCGCATCTACCCGATTCGCGAGAAGGCCAGAGACATCGTGGTGAAGGACCGTTCGGGTCGCGTGGTGCCTTCCCAGATCATCAAGAGTGACAAGGACAAGCAGGGAACCTTGATCGTTGCCGACCTGGCCTTCCTAGCCGAGAACGTGCCGAGCGTGGGGTACGACACCTACTACCTGGAACTCACACCCGGAACCGCCAATCCCGCCGCCACGGATTTGCGGATTAATGAGCCGCAACTGGAGTTGGAGAACGAATACCTGAAAGTCAAACTGAGCTCGAAGCACGGGGCCATCGTCAGCCTGGTTGAAAAGCGGACGGGGCGGGAAATGCTGGACACGGCGAAGGGCGCCTTCCCGGTGTTTAAGGGCACGCCTAATCAGGACTACTGCCTGCGGAGCGTTTTCATCCAGGAGAAGTATCACCGGCAAGGGTTAGCGATCCCGGCGCTGTTTGACAGCTCAACGTCGGAAGCGGTTTATGAGGGCACGGAGAAGTTAACAGCCCCGTCTGGGGAAGGGGATTGGCGTACCATATCGAAATCCGCGATTCGCTGGATCGAGAAAGGTCCTCTGCGCGCCACGGTCAAGACGGCCCACCAGTGGCCACTGCTGAAATTCGAGACCTACGTCACCCTTTGCGCAGGATTGCCCTGGGTGGAGGTCGTCAGCCGGGTGCTGGCGGAAATCCCGCCCGCTCCCGACGCGCTGGGCCCCGATAATCGCTTCCCCGCCGAAATCAAGCAGGGTTACTGGCTGACCTTCGCGCCGGGCTTTCAACCGGCCTCGGTGGTGCGCGATTTTCCCCTGGGCATTGAACCCACGGAGCGTCAGACCTTCCAAGCCCGCACCTTCGTTGATCTGGCGGGAAAGGACGCCGGGCTGCTGGTGCTGCACCCCGGAACCCAATACTTCAAGCGCGACAGCGACGGGGTGTTTTCAAACCTGGTCATGCGGGAGTGGGAGTCGTACTTTACAGGCGAGTACGGCTGGCCACGCTATTCGGAGTACCACCACGCCTTGCTGCCCCACGGCGCAAACATCACGAATGCCGAGCGCGTGCGGGCGGCGGAGGAGTTCAGCCAGAGGCTCATCACGGTGGTCGGCAAGCCGCAAAGCGGAAGCCTACCGCAGCGGAAGGCCTTCATCACCGTGCGCCCAGCGAGCGCCCATCTGATGGTTTTTCGCAAGAAGGAGCGCCAAGGGTTCGAGCTCCGATTCGTGGAGATAGAAGGCAAGAAAGGGGAGGCTGCCGTCGAACTGGGCGTTCCCATGACCGGAGCGTCCGAAACCAACCTTCTGGGTAAGAAGGTGGCAGAGGTCTCGTCAAGCGCCGGTAAGCTGAACTTCCAACTTCAGCCTTGGAAGCTCCGAACCTTCGAGATCGTGTGAAGCATGCGATGGCGCGAATAATATGGGCCAGGGTGGGCCGCCCATGCAATGTGCGATGAACCGGCAAACCCATAAGTCTACTTTACCTTCGACGCCGCGCGGGATTGAGCTTAAACTATCTGTGCCCGGGACTTTGAGTTACTGGCACAATGATGGGGCCTCGACAAATCGTCCGACGGCCTCAACGCCTTGAGGATTAATGCGCCCCTTACTCACCCACTTCAGACTTCATTCCGGTTTCAGTCCCTTTGCGATATTCATCCTTTTATTCCTCACTGTCATTCCCGCTGCGCCAGCCCACGGGGAACAGTGGCAAAAGCTCAACGTACAGGGATACGTCAACGATTTTGCCGGCGTGCTCGACCCGGCGACGGTGGAAGGACTTACGCGCCTGTGTACGGAAGTCGATCAAAAAGCCAAGGCCCAGATCGCACTGGTCACCATCAAGTCCTTGGATGGCGACGCGGTGGAAGACTTCGCCAATCACCTTTTTAAGAAGTGGGGCGTCGGGTACAAGGGGACGGACCGTGGCGTGATGGTCCTGCTTGCCGTCGGTGATCACAAGTACTGGACGGAAGTCGGTTACGGCCTCGAACCCATCCTTCCTGACGGCAAGGTGGGTGGTTTCGGACGCGATATGGTTCCGCTTTTGCGCAAGGGCGACTACAACAGCGCCGTCCTGCAAATGGCGAGCCAGATCGCCGAGGTGATTGCGCAGGACAGTCACGTTTCCCTGGGTAGTCTGGCCCAATCCCGTGCCGCGGCTCCTCCTGGCCGCGAAGGCCAAGGGCAACAATTGCACCCCTCGGCTGGGGAGATTATTGTTCTTCTCATCATTTTGATTGTCGCGGCGCCCATCCTACTCAAGCTGCTAGGCCCTTGGTTCTTATTGTCCTTGTTATCTGGAGGCTTAGGGCGTGGACGATCGGGCGGCTGGGGTGGTGGCGGGTTTGGCGGAGGCGGCGGAGGTTTCGGGGGTTTTGGTGGAGGTTCCTCGGGCGGCGGTGGGGCCGGCGGAGGCTGGTAACAACTGGAATTGCCGATTGTCGATTGCTGATTGTCGATTGCTGATTGTCCATTGCAGAAGCAGTGTGGCAAATTTCTCCGCTGTCAATCGGCAATCTTCCATCGGCAATCGTCGCCAGGCGGGAGAGAGAATCATGAAGGTCGAAGAGCACCTGACAGAACTGGTAAGCAGATTGAAGAAGGCCTCGGAAAACAACCTTCTTTCCGTAATACTGTACGGGTCCGCAGCAACGGAAGAGTTCCACCCCAAGCATTCCGACTTGAATGTTCTTTGCATTATGCGGGAGCTTGGCAAGGAGGAATTAAGCAAGTTGCACGCCGCTTCCACCTGGTGGGCCAAGAAGGGACACCCCGCGCCGCTATTCTTCACACTCGACGAGCTTCACCATTCCGCTGATGTTTTCGCTATCGAACTGTTGGACATCAAAGCGGCGCGCCGAATTCTTTATGGCGAGGATGTAATTGCCTCGCTCCACGTTCCCATGGATCTTCACCGCCTGCACGTGGAAAGGGAGTTGCGAAACAATACCTTGCGCTTGCGCCAACACTACGTGATGCATCCCGCGGATTCCCGCAGAACCCTGGAACTGATGGTCTCATCCATCTCCACGTTTGTCGCGCTCTTCCGGCACGCGTTGATCGCTCTGGGAGAGGATCCACCGCCAACTAAGAGGGCTACGGTAGACCGCCTGGGGTCTGTGCTGGGATTCGATCCCTCTCCCTTTCACACCGTGCTCGACATTCGTGAAGGGCACAAACGTGAACGTGATGTTGATGCCCAAGCAACGTTCGACAAATACCTGACCGGGATCGCCAAGGCCACGGAAGAGGTTGACCGCCGGCTGGCAGTTCCACCGGCAAATGAATAAAAAGACAATTCTGGCAGGCGCCCAAATATTCTGGCCCCTGAAAATAGAGGAGGAACAACATGAAGATACTGCTGGCTGTGGTAGGAGTATTGGTGCTGATCGGCCTCATCGTGGGAGGAACTTACGTCAGCAGCCGGAACGAAATGGTCCGTAAGAACGAAACCCTCAAACAAGCTTGGGCGCAGGTGGATGTGGTGCTCGAGCGGCGCGCCGACCTGATTCCGAACCTCGTGGCAACCGTGAAAGGTTATGCGCAGCAGGAGGTGAAAGTGTTCGGAGATGTCGCCAATGCCCGCGCCGGTTTGCTGAATGCCCGGACGCCGGGAGAAAAGATCGCTGCGAATGGCCAACTGGATGGCGCCATCGGTAGGCTGCTGGCAATCGTCGAGAATTACCCCAATCTCAAATCCAATCAGAACTTCCTGGCCCTGCAGGACGAGCTGGCCGGAACTGAAAACCGCATCGCCGTCGAACGCCGCCGGTATAACGAGGCCGTCCAGGATTACAACACCTACATCGGCTTGTTTCCAAATAGCATCTTTGCCCGATGGGCTGGGTTCCAGAGGAACAATGATTATTTCGCGGCTTCAGTAGCTGCGCGCGAGGCTCCCAAGGTTGATTTCAGCACGCCCAAGCAGTAAGCTTTGGAGTGCGGTCCCGCCTTGCGGGAGGCCCGTTGTGCAGGCTCACGAGGCATTACGCCCCGATGTATTTCGCATAAACGCTTCGAGCCACGGCGGGGTCGTGCGTGCCTTTCACGATTGCCCGGCCATCGGGGAAAATCGTCAATTCGTAGGCGTCCACTGAGAAAATCAGCAGGAATTCATTGGAGCGCACGCGGCCAAACTTCTCCAGGCGAGTTTTCAACTCCGCCAGGTCCAATTGGCGCGACGTGGCTGGGTGGATCTGCACGGAATCGCGCCCGCAAAGGCCGGTATGTATGGGCCCAGTGCGGTTGAGGTAGGCGAACTCTCTGGCGCCGCAAACTCGGCACTGAGGGTCTCTGCGAGGCCGGACCTCCTGGAGCTGGTTCGTCCAGATGTCATAAGCGAGCATTGCCCCGTGCAGTTCCTGTTGGCGGCCCAAAAGGATTTTGAGCGCCTCCGTCACCTGGATGGCCGCCGCCCACGAAACCGCCGGGCTGATCACGCCCACCGTGTCACACGTGTCATAGGTGCCCTCGGGCGGACTGGGGAAAACGCACGCCAAGCAGGCCGTGCTGCCTGGTAGGATGGTCATGGTGGTGGCGTAGCTGGCCACCACGGCGCCGTAAATCCAGGGAAGGGCGAGTTTCACGGAGACATCGTTCAACAGGTAGCGCGCCTCGAAGTTATCCGTTGCGTCCAGGACCACCTGGAAACCGGCAACGAGTTTTTCGATATTCCGGTTGTCCACATCTTCAACCACGCCCTCGACTTGGACGTCGGAATTGATCTGTTGCAACTTGCGCGCCGCAGCGATGGCTTTCGGCAGGCGCTCGCGGGCGTCCGCCTCGTCGTAGAGGATCTGACGCTGGAGGTTCGATTCCTCCACAAAGTCGCGGTCCACCATGCGCAGCGTTCCCACGCCCGCGCGGGCGAGTGCGTTAGCCTGGGCAGTCCCAAGCGCCCCGCAACCCAGTATCACCGCCTTGCTTTCGAGGAGCTTCTCCTGCCCATCGGCACCGATCGGAGGAAATAGAATCTGACGGGAATATTTTTCGCGGTTCATCATTCCAACTCGAGCCGTTGAAAGGCTAGCATTCTCAGGGTAGGTTTCTCAACATATTACAACTCCGGGTAGTGGGTCAATTTGATGCTGTAGCGGCGAGTTTATCTCGCCAAATGGCGGCGTAAAGCCGCCTCTACATCAAATTGACCCACTACCCAATTGCGCCCAGGATTGCATGTCTCGCGACAAAAAAATTCTGGACGGACGCAATCCATAGAGCGATGATTAAGGCAACCGGAATGTCCAGCGGCAAGGTATCCTGCCCGGGTTCGATGTCCGGGTCCGACGACCTGCCAGGTGTTTTGCAAAATGACCGAGCCATTGCCATTTGAAGAAGAACGCCGATTGATGATCGAAATTCAACTGCGGCATCGCGGCATCCGCGATGAAAGAGTTCTGGATGCCATGTTCCAGGTGCCGCGCCACGAATTTGTCCCGTCACCTCTAGTGAGGGCTGCTTACGATGATCGGCCCTTGCCGCTCGGCGAAGCGGAGACCATTTCCCAACCCTATATTGTAGCGGCCATGACTGAAGCAGCCGATGTGCAGCCAGGAGACAAGGCGCTGGAGGTGGGAACAGGGAGCGGGTATCAGGCAGCCATCCTTGCCTATCTGGGCGCAAGAGTTTACACCATTGAACGCAATGCCGTGCTCGCCAAATCGGCACGCGAACGGCTTGCACGCCTCGGGTACGACGGAGTGGAAGTCATCGCGGGTGACGGGAGCGAGGGCTATCCACCCGCAGCGCCTTATGCGATCATCCTCGTCACCGCCGCCGCACCGCTTATCCCCCCCGCCTTGCTCGACCAACTGGCAGAAGAAGGCCGGTTGGTGATTCCTGTGGGAGACCTCCGGCACCAAGATCTCCTGCTCAACCTCAAACAGGCTGGACGAGTCAAGACGCGCATGCTCGACCCCTGCCAGTTTGTGCCGCTGATCGGGAAAGGTGGCTGGCCCGAAAGAGAAGGGCGGTTGGTGTAACTTCGTGCCAGTCGGCGAGACTTTTCTATGAGATTTTTCTTGACTCGAATTCAACCGGATTTTATTATCAGCTTAGCTAGAAAGGAGGTGATCCATGTCGATAGAAAGTAACCTTAGCGAGGGTGCTGAGGCTTAAGGCGTCAAGCACGTGCCCATTTGTGGGAACCCTTCGCTAGCGAGAAAGGGTTAGTGGCAGGGCGCTGCGCGGCGCCTCTCTCCGGAATGAGCTACGGAGAAAAGCCAAACCCAATCAGTATCCCGGGCCCCTGGTCATGCGGTCAGCGCACGGCCAGGGGCTTTTCACATTCAACCAACGCTTTGATTGACACACATAAGGCGCCGTCCGTATAATGAAGCTTTCGGGTATCACAGGAGAGGTTAATCTATGTACGCGATCTTGCGAACAGGTGGGAAGCAATACAAAGTCTCGCCGGGTGATGTGATCCGGATCGAGGAAGTGGCGGCCGAATCGGGTTCAACGATCGAATTCAACCACGTCTTTGCGGTGCGAAAAGAGAGTCTTGTCGTGGGATCGCCTTTGGTCGAAAACGCGAAAGTGAGGGGGACAATCCTGAGAAATGCCCGCGCACCCAAAATCCGGGTATTGAAGTACAAGCGGAAGAAGCAATACCGCCGCACCATCGGCCACCGGCAAGGTTTCAGCGAAGTGCTCATCCAGGATATCGTGACGAACTGACAAGCAGCTCGGAAGAGGATTTCCATATGGCACACAAGAAGGGACAAGGAACTTCGCGCAACGGGCGCGACTCCAATGCGCAGCGGTTAGGGGTCAAGCGCTTCGACGGCCAATTTGTTACGGGCGGGTCAATTCTTGTTCGCCAGCGTGGCACTCGGTTAAAGCCGGGAGACAATGTTGGCATCGGCAAGGACGACACCCTCTTTGCCAAGGTTTCAGGCGTAGTCCGATTTGAGCATAAGGGCCATTCCGGCCGGTTCGTGAGTATTCTGGTTCCATCAACCAATTAAGCAAAGAAGCGGTGAAGGTTGCGGCAGCGTTCGGGAGCCTTACACCGCTTTTGCTGTTTTTTGCTAGACCTCCAGAGGTCTCTTGCGGAAGCTAACGAGCACCCATTTCCCCACAAAACGGCCAAGCAGCTTTGGGCTGGCGCCACCGCCTGGGGCTTGGCTATTTGTCCTGCCGACCGTGACTCAACGTGTTCATTGACGAAGCCAAGGTCCATGTTGCCGGCGGCCAGGGCGGAAATGGTTGTGTGGCCTTCCGCCGCGAAAAGTTCGTGCCTCGTGGCGGACCCAGCGGGGGCGACGGTGGCCGGGGCGGTGATGTCACCTTCGAATGCTCCGAAAACGTGAATACGCTGCTGAAGTTCCGGTATAACCGTCTTTTTCACGCGGGCCGGGGAGGGCATGGGGAAGGGTCCAACCGGCACGGTCAGGATGGCGAGGATCTCAGTGTAGTGGTGCCCGTCGGCACCGTGGTCTACGACGCCGGCACTGAGGAAAAGCTCTGGGATTTCGACACTCCCGGCCAGCGCTTCCTGGTTGCAAAAGGAGGACGGGGCGGCAGGGGAAACGCCCAATTTGCCACCTCCACGCATCAGGCCCCCCGCCGGGCAGACCCGGGCGAACCGGGTGAGGAACGGGACTTAAAGCTCGAACTCAAGCTTCTGGCGGACGTTGGACTGGTGGGCTTCCCCAACGTGGGCAAATCCACCTTGATATCCAGGCTCAGCGCCGCAAGGCCGCGCATTGCTGATTATCCCTTCACTACCCTGGAGCCGTGCCTTGGGGTGGTGGCTATCGATGAAGAACGCTCGTTCGTCATGGCAGACATTCCCGGCCTGATTGCGGGCGCCCATCTGGGACGTGGGCTGGGGACACGGTTCCTGAGGCATGTGGAGCGAACCCGCTTGCTGCTTCACCTGATCGACACCGCCGAGCAGTCCGGCCGGGCCCCCGTTGAAGACTACCAAGTGATCATGGAAGAGTTGAAGAGTTTCAGCCCGGTGGTTGCCGGCAAGCCGATGTTGCTGGTAGCCTCGCGGATCGATGCCGCCGGCTCAGGTGAACGGCTGACCGCGCTACGGGAGTTTTGCCGCACCCGCAGCATGGTCCTTATTGAAATCTCCAGTGTAACTGGGGAAGGGTTGGAACGACTAAAGCGACAAACCTGGGCGATGCTGGAGCAGATTCCGCGGCAGGGCCCGGCTCCGATCGCGACATCTGGTGCTGAAATGCAGCAGGATGCTAAAAAACCCCTCTAGCCTGTCATTCCGAGCGAAGCGAGGAATCTCGCAAGTCCTTTGCTTCCAGAGCGAGATTCCTCGCTTCGCTCGGAATGACAACGATCACAAAGGTTTTTCAGCATCCTGATAGGGTTCTCAAAGCGGTGAATATCGCTCTTTTCGGCGGAACCTTCGATCCTATACATGCCGGACACGTGCAGGCGGCTCGCGCGGCGACACGCAAGTTCAGGTTGGACCGGGTCCTCTTCATTCCAACAGGAAACCCGCCACACAAGTACCATGATCGCCTGACGCCGTTCCCACAGCGCTATTGCATGGTGGTCCTGGCGTGCGCCGGGGATCAGCGCTTGATCCCGTCTCTCCTTGAAGCGCCGACACCGGAAGGGGAACCCTGCTACTCAATAGATACTGTCCGTAAGGTGCGCCGCTCACTTCAACAGAGTGACCGCCTTTTCTTCCTGATCGGGGTCGATGCTTTTCTGGAGTTGCCCTATTGGAAAGAGTATCGCCGTCTGCTGGACTTGGTTGATTTCATCGTCGTCTCGCGACCGGGTTTTGATGCGAATGAGATTCGGAAAGTGGTGCCGGAAGCGATGACTCCATCAGGTGGCGCACCGAACAAAACTGATACTCTTCCATTGCGACGCAGCACCCTGCACGTTCTCCGGGGCGTCCACATGCCCGTCGCCTCGCACGATATACGAAAGGCGGTCGGCTCGGGCCGGAGTGTGACTGGGCTTGTTCCCCCGCTTGTGGAAGAGTACATTTTGAAGGAGGGTCTTTACCGTCCTCGCCGTGGCGGGAAGTAGCCAGGATGATGACACCGCAATTGCAGGAAGCGGTCCACGCCGCTCAAGACCGCAAAGCTTTGGACCTGAGCGTCCTGGACCTGGAGCGAAGTTGCTCGTTCACCAGCTATTTTCTGATTTGCAGCGGCACCTCCACGCGGCATGCACAGGCAATCTGCGACGCGATTGCTGAAAAGCTCGAGAAGAAAGGATTTACTCCCGCCCACATTGAAGGTTATTCGCAGGCGGAGTGGATCCTGATGGATTATTTGAACTTTGTTGTCCACATCTTCCTGGAGCGTGCTAGACACTTTTATGATCTTGAACGCTTGTGGAAGAACGCGCCGCGGCTATCCATTCCGGAAGGCTGACGTAGACATGCGAATTCGCGTCCTCTGGGAAGGAAAGACGAAAGACGCACACTTGCGCGCTCTCCAGGCTGATTTGGTCAGCCGGATCGAACACTTTACTGGATTGACGGTGGAGGAAATAGCGCCCCTTCGTAAGGCAGGCCGGCGAAACGGGGTCAAGCTCTCCCCCAGCGAACGCAACCTGCTCGAAAAAATCCGTGAGTCCACCAAGGTTTTTTTGGACGAACGAGGCCGGGAGTGGAGTTCCGCAGAATTTGCCGAATGGCTTGGGCAACAGGCTCTGCGAGGAACACGGGAACTTGTGTTCCTGATTGGAGGGCCTGAAGGGTTTTCCGCAGCCTTCCGAAAGGAAGCGGATGTCCTTCTGGCTCTTTCGCGAATGACGCTGACCCACGATTGGGCGCGGGCGCTTTTGCTGGAGCAAATCTATCGGGGATTCACCATCCTGCGGGGATACCCGTACCCGCGCTAGCGGGAAGGACAGGTTTCAGGTGTCAGGTGACAGGTTTCAGGGGTTAGGGGTAGGGGGCTGGGGTTCTCCCCACCTACCACCTACTACCTACCACCTACCGAGAGGTGCGATTGCCGGAAACTCGAAAGGGACTAATTATCGTTAACACCGGACCCGGCAGGGGAAAGACTACGGCGGCCCTCGGGACTGCGCTACGCTGCGTAGGGCAGGGACTGAAGGTATTGATGGTACAATTTATAAAGGGCTCCTGGCATTACGGGGAGCTCGAGGCGGCCCGCATGCTCGGCCAGGAGCGTTTCAAGATCTTGCCCATGGGTCGCGGCTTTGTGAAGGTGGGCGCGGAAAAGCCTGACCCCGAGGATATCCGATTGGCGCAAGAGGCCTGGGAATTCGCCCGCGAGAACATCTTGGGTGGCCAATATGATTTAGTCATCCTCGACGAAATCAATTACGTCATCAGCTACAAGATGCTTGATCCAGGTGTGGTGGTGGACGCACTAAGGAAAAAACCTGAAATGGTCCATGTCATCCTGACCGGGCGCAATGCGCATCCTTCGATCGTGGAACTGGCGGACTTGGTCACCGAAATGCGGGAAGTGAAGCATCCTTACCAGAAGGGAATCTTGGCCCAAAGGGGAATCGAGTACTAAGAAATTTATTCATTGATTCATTGGTTCATTGAATCATTTGCCGAGTCACGAATGATATGGCCTTTCAATGAATCAATGGAGCAATGATTCAATGGAGCAATCCGAATCATGGTTTGGTTTCGTAAAGAAAGGCAGCCGATTGAACCGCCCAAGGAGAAGCGCATCCAGACCGAAGGGCTCTGGGTGAAGTGCGACGACTGCAAGCAGATTCTCTGGAAGAAGGATCTGGAGAACAGCCTGCTCTGCTGCCCCAAATGTAACCACCATTTCAAAATGGGCTCACGCGCCCGCCTGGAAATGCTCTTCGACGAAGGGCGGTACAAGGAGCACGATATCGGGCTGGCAAGCACGGACCCTCTGCAATTCAAGGACAGGAAAAATTACAGCGACCGGCTGCGGCAAGCGGAAAAGAACACGGGACTGAAAGATGCCCTCATCACCGGCGAGGGCCAACTGGAGGGGCAGCCGGTCATCATCTGTGCGATGGAATTTCAGTTCATCGGCGGGAGCATGGGCGCGGTCGTGGGCGAGAAGGTCACGAGAGCGATAGACCGGTGCATCGCGAAAAAAGTGCCGCTGGTGGTGGTTTCCTGTTCCGGGGGCGCGCGCATGATGGAAGGGGCCATCAGCCTGATGCAGATGTCGAAGATCAGTGCGGCGCTGGCTCGGTTGGATGAAGTGCGAAAGCCCTACATCTCAGTTCTGACGGATCCAACTACCGGCGGCGTAACGGCCAGCTTCGCCATGCTAGGCGACCTCAACATTGCGGAACCAGGCGCCCTCATCGGGTTCGCAGGGCCGCGAGTTATCGAGCAGACGATCCGGCAGAAATTGCCTGAGGGATTTCAACGCGCCGAGTTCCTGCTCGCCCACGGCATGTTGGACGCTATCGTTCCTCGCAAGGAGTTGAAAGGCTATCTGGCGCGAGCCTTCCGCTTGTTACGGGCGTGGGAGGGCTGAACGTCGGCGGGAAGAATTCAGGAGTCAGAAGTCAGGAGTCAGATTGAAGGTTAAAGGATAAAGTGTAGAGGATAGGGGGTAGAAGGTGGCGGTTTCTCTCAACCTTTACCATTTATCCTTTACACTTCATTCTGACTTCTGACTCCTGACTTCTGACTCCTTAGACACATGAATTACGGCGACTGCTTAAAATATCTGGACAGCCTCGGCCAGGAAATGCATGGCCTGCACTGGGGGCTGGAAACGATAACCAAAGTTCTTGCCGGTCTGGGAAATCCCCACCTGAAATATCCCACCGCCATTGTCGCGGGCACGAATGGGAAAGGGTCCACGGCGGCCATGCTGGCCAGCATCCTGCGCGAGGCCGGTTATCGCACCGGTCTTTACACTTCTCCGCATCTCGTCAGGGTCAACGAACGAATCCGGGTGAACGGAGGGCAGATCGGCGATGACGATTTCGCGCGGGCCTTCACTGAAGTCCGGCAAGTTGTAGAAGGCTTGCTGGAGCAGAGGAGGCTGGAGCAGTTACCGAGCTTCTTCGAGTTCCTGACGGCCACCGGTTTTCATTATTTTGCCCAGGTGGGAGCAAGTTTCGTTGTGCTGGAGGTGGGCATGGGGGGTCGGCTGGACGCCACCAACGTTACGGACCCCCGCGTGGCGGTGATCACCAACATAGGGCTTGACCACCTGGAATTTCTCGGCTCCACTCTCGCCACCATTGGGCGCGAGAAGGCGGGGGTGATCAAACCCGGGACCCCGGTGGTGTCGGGCTGTGAACAAGCGGAAGCTGCCGAGGTGATCCGGCAGCGCTGCGCGGAACTGGGGGCGGAATTACTCGAGACGGGCAATTTTGGCCGGCTGTGGGGTTTACAAGACTTGCAGGGGCACTACCTGTTCAATCTCTGCCTGGATGCGGACTGTTTCGCTAGCCTCAGTTCTCCCTTGCTGGGGAAGTTTCAGGTGAAGAATGCGGTGGCGGCGGTGACGGCGGCGTGGCGGCTGAGCCAGGATGGTTTCCAAATAACCCGCTCGGCAATCATCAAAGGATTGCAAAGCACGGCTTGGCCGGGGCGGCTGGAAAAGGTTCTGGAACATCCGCTGGTTTTGCTCGACGGCGCGCATAATCCGGCGGCGGCTCGGGTGCTGGCGGAGTTTATCCAGGAAGAGCTGGGGGGGCGGCGCTTGCGACTGGTTTATGGATCGATGCGGGACAAGGCGATAGGAGAGATCAGCGAAATCCTGTTTCCCCTGGCTGAGGAGGTCTATCTGACGCGTCCCCAGGTCCCGCGCGCGGCCACTGCGGAAGAGATCTTAGCGGCGGCGCGGTTTCATCCCGCGCGGCTGGTCATCGAGCCAGAGCCCTGCCTGGCGGTGGCGCGTGCCTGCCAGGCCAGCTCCAACGAAGATGCGGTGATGGTTATTGGTTCCCTCTTCTTGGTGGGGGCCGTCAAGAAAGCGCTCCTGGAAGGTCAACTTCAGCTTGCTAACCACTCCAGCCCCGCCACCGCCGTAGGACTCGCCTGATCCAACCATGGAGACAACCCGAACAACCCCAACCCAAGATGCCCTCAAACCCCATAGCCTCCCGTATTACCTGAGCTATCTGCGCTCGCTCCTGTTCACCAATCTTCTGATTTACTTCTACACCGCGGTCTGTGGAACCCTTTCGCTTTTCGCTTCCCTGTTTGATGACACTGGTCGATGGCAACACACCTGCGCGCGACTCTGGTCTTGGCTGATTTTGACCACAAGTGGCATCCGGACTCGGGTGGAGGGTGTTGAAAACCTGAATCCCCGAAAGACCGCCATCTATTGCGCGAATCACCAAAGCGCGATGGACATTCCCATCCTTTTCGTGAATTTGCCCGTCCAGTTCCGCTTTGTTGCCAAGCGTTCGTTGTTTAGAATGCCTTTCATGGGCTGGCACCTGAAGCGCTCGGGACACATCCCCGTGGACAGGGAACGCCCAAGGGATGCGATCAGGAGCCTGGACGCGGCAGCAGAAAAGATCCGTGCTGGAAGCTCTGTCATACTGTTTCCTGAAGGTCACCGGAGCCGTAACGGAAAGATGGGGCAGTTCAAGTCCGGCAGCTTTTACCTTGCTATCCAGGCCGGCGTGCCCGTCGTGCCTATAACTTTAAACGGGACACGGGCCGTGCTGAAACCGGACACTTACCACGTCAGGGCCGGCCAAACGGAGATGATCGTTCATCCTGCAATTCCCACCAGTGGGCTGACGCTCCGGGATGCTGATGCGCTTTCAGGTAAGGTCCGAGCCCAGATAATTTCACGCTTTGTGCCGTCTAATGAATAAGTGTCAGGCGACGGACAGTGGCTTATAGTAACGCGCCCGGAAGGACGGCTCGCGGAGCAGGACCGCTGGCAGGAAGTAGTAAACATCAGCCAAATAGCCTTCGTAGCCACAGGGCTTGCCATCCCAGGTTGTCCAATCTATTCCCTTGTAGCCGGCATTCTGCACGCCGTTCTGAAAGCCGCCGCCCTGTTGCCGGCCCAGCATCGCCCGCAGGACTTTGTCCGCCTTCTCCCCCTGGCCCACCAGGTAGCTCGCCACCAGGAAGTGCAGGCTGTGTCCTGCTGAGATTCCTCCATTCTCGTACTGCTGGAATGTGTCTGTTCCGTCTTCGCGGCGTGGGCACCCGAGTCCATTGGGTTGCAAGTAATCCGCTCGACGAATGGGGTCCAGATTGGGAGGAAGACCCAAGTCAAAGCGAGCGAATCCCGCCGCCTGCATCTTGGCCCAAATTTTTTCCACAATTTTCTTGCCTTCCTCGAGGTCCACCAGGCCATACTCAATCGCAAGACCGTTGATGAGAGGGCTTGCATAGTCGTGCAGCTTTCCGTCCTGGCTTTTCCAGCCCCCGATCCAACCGGTCGCGGGGTTGTAAAGAAACCGCGCATACGCAGCCTTCAGCCGCTCCGCCAGTCTTGCGTAACGCGAACGCTGGTCCTCCCGGTGGAGCTTCGACTCAAGGTCCGCCAGACAACGCCAAGACCGGTAGATCACTGCATTCGCGTAAGCGTCCTTATGACCGTAATTCACCGCGTCAAACCAGTTGGACGACCGGTCCGGTTCGATTAGCGTGTTGGCATTGCCACTCTGGGTGGCTTCAACCAAACCGTCAGAGTCCTGGTCCCGCCGGGCGTGAAAATCCGCCACGAATTCCAGGTGGCTGATCGTCTTCTCGAGCCAGGCGAGGTCACCGGTGGCTTCCACGTAATCCCATGCACAAATGACCGGGCCGGCGTTCGCTTCCAGGAAATTTACGTAGTCCCAATAACCAACCACTTCGCCGTTGGTATGTGTGCGCTGCTCGAGCCAAAACTCGATAGCGTGCCGCACCAGTTCCGCAACCGAGATGCCTTCCGCCACTACAGGGGTCCACAGCATGTGATCGGCATAGAAGATTAGTGAGAAGCTGCACGGATCGCTGAGGACGTTGTTGGCCAGAATGCCAGAGGGAGCGCTGAAAGCCCGGTTCTGCTCACCCCAGCGAGCGGTTGGCTGAAAGGCATTGAACCAGCCGCGCCGCGCCAGCCGCCACAGAGCCTCGTCCTCAAGGCCTTGCGGAGGGGCAAGTGTCACCGGGGCGAAGCTGAACGTGTACTTATGAGTCGCGTCGAGCTGGGGCAATTCCAAGACAAGGTCCACAGTGTGGTTATCCCGGCTGCCCTCCAGCCGGCCTCTTATTTCACCAGAGGGTGTTATACGCAATAGCATCTGACCAAAATCAGGAGCGCTGACTACCATCGGCGGTTCAAAGCTCCCGTCATCTCGCCATCGGCTGGGTAAGACTGTCGTGGGCGTGACCATGGGGTCAAACGGAAAGACCATCTCGACGCTCTTCGGCGGCAGGATCGCTGAGCCTTCCGCTGACAGGGTCATCACGAAACTGTCTCGTGAGACAGAGATATCCCACTGGAGCTTGCTCTGGGATGTCACCTGGAACAGGTAGCGGGTTCCGTCACCCAGGGGCTGGGCGGCGGTCGGCAGCTCGGCTCCGTCGCGCCACTGGCCGTCGGTGCGCAGTCGCAATCCAAGCCCTGTACCCTTGCGGAGCAAGTTGGAGTGGGAGCGTTCTCCTCCTTCTGTATCCCAGCTCAGCACCGGGACTAGGCCCCGTTTGGGGTCTGCTTCAAGGCGCAGGATGGGTGTGGGGGACGACGCTGGCATTGAGGAGTCGCCTTGCGAAGGGAAGGCGATGTTCAATCCCGCTGCACTCCATCCCGCTGCGCAGGCCTGGAGGAAGGTGCGGCGAGTGGTTTCCTGCGTGACATTCATCTTCATGGAGCAACCTCTCGATTGTAGCGGCCTTAAGCGTGCCTTGGCTTAAGCGGAACGTGACAATGCGCAAATTGAGCGTCGCAATGCAACCGGCGGCACAGCCTCGCGGCAGGTGGCGCGCCAGATCGCGCTCGCCGAGCGGGCCGTCGCCCAGTTGGAGCGGAAGCTCCGCTGACCCGGGCGCCCCCTCTGGACCAATCTCCGCCGCTCAATTGTGCTTCAAAAACTTCCCGTTTTTCTTGCCGGTAAGCGAGTTGTAGAGCGTCTCGAGATGGGTATCCTCATTGACAAACGCACCGGCGAACTTGTGCCAGGGGGCGAGGATCTTCTGCTGTTTCATTTCCTCGAGCGTTTTCCCTTGCTTGAGGGCCTGCTGGACGGCGTCCCTGGTCTCGTGAAGCATTCCGAGGTAGGCACGAACGTCGTCGAGGCTCCCCAGCTCGCCGTGTCCGGGAATCACCTTCACGTCCCGCGGAAGCTGTGGGATGACGTCCTCGCAAGCGGCGATCATGCCCTGGATGCTGCCGCCGCTGTCGATGTCGATAAACGGGAAGCCGTAGCGGACGAAGTCATCGCCCATGTGGACCACGTTGGACTGCGGATAAAAGATGATGGAATCTCCGTCCGTATGACCGGCAGGAAAGTGA
>JBEKUR010000090.1:0-21131 GCA_049514855.1 Terriglobia bacterium | reverse complement strand
GCCTGGAATTTGAACTTCTCCTGAAGCTGGCGCGCCACCTCCTTGTAAGTCTCGGCAGAGACTTCCGCAAAACCTTTATCATCGGTCTTGCCGGAGGCTTTGATCTTGAAGACAACCTTCGTGTCCTCCTCGGTGGTTATCAGGACGTCCACAAACTCCATCATCGGTTCCTGAACTGCTTGAGCTTTATCAGGCGGCCAGAGCTTGCCGCGGTAATTCAGATCGAAACTCACGGTAACCCCAGCCTGCTTTGCAG
The DNA here is from genome assembly GCA_049514855.1 of Terriglobia bacterium. Classification (GTDB taxonomy): domain Bacteria; phylum Acidobacteriota; class Terriglobia; order UBA7540; family UBA7540; genus CAVROP01. The sequence goes on along the minus strand of JBEKUR010000090.1, from coordinate 20,875 downwards.
CCTTCAAGGCCTCGAAGGTAACGGCAGCCGCTGAATCGCTGAGCGCTGGCGTAATGCCACTGGTGTGGAACCACTTCGCGCCCTGGAACACTTTTTTCCAGTCGATCTCCCCAGGTTGCACGGCGCTGATGGCGGACTGCGACCGATCGTAGAGCACTGAACTGGCTCTTGGCGCGGCACCGAACTCGAGGAAGTAAAGCCCCACTCTTCCCTCCTCGGTCCAAACCAGGTTGGAGGTGTCCACGCCAGCCTGGCGGACCCTGTTTTCCAATAGCTTTCCTAGTGCGTTTTTCGGGAGGCGCGAGACCCAGGTGCTTCTCAGGCCCAAACGGCTTGCACCCACGGCGACGTTCAATTCGCCGCCGCCAATGCGCAATTCCAGCGAGTTGGCTTGCTCCAGTTTTTCGAAATGCGGCGGAGCGAGGCGAATCATGGCTTCGCCAAAAGTCACAACATCGAACATCGTTTACCTCCATGAAACGTGGCCATAAAGGACGACTGCCCAATATAGGCTTTCCCGCCCAAAAAATCAGCCATTTTTCGGGGGTCAGCGAAGATCAAAGCAGTGGCGGGGGCTGGAAAGACAGGTTTCAGGTGCCAGGTGTCAGGTGCCAGGTGTCAGGTGGCGGGGCTGGGGAATAGCAGAAAACAGTCGGCAGAAAAGCAGGGACAGGGGCTGGGGGCAATTCTGAATTGTGGATTAAGAAATTGGTTCTTTCGCAACTTCCCACCGCACGCCCCTTTCCGTCTCCCGGCACCCAGTCCTTGGCCCCCCAGTCCCTTTTTTCCCTGACACCTGACACCTGGCACCTGACACCTGGCAACTGGTACCTGGCACCTGACACCTGGCACCTGACACCTGGCACCTGGCACCTGACACCTGGCACCTGACACCCGCCTTCTCCGCCTTGACCCCGCGTGTATCCCTCCCACATAATGACCGGTTCAGTATTTGCCGACATCCTGGGGGGCAAACCGTGCGAGACATTCGCAAAGTGGCTGTGCTCGGCGCTGGCACGATGGGGGCACGTCTTTCTGCTCATCTTGCCAACGCTTCAATTCCGTCTGTTCTGCTCGATATCGTCCCTCCCGCGCTGACCCCTGAGGAGCAAGCCAGAGGCTTGACGCTCGGCGACGCAAAGGTTCGCAACCGCTTTGCGCAAGCCGGGCTGGAGGCAGCGCTGAAGTCACGGCCGGCAGCGTTCTTCGTCCCGGAGGCCGCTCGGATGATCGCCCTGGGCAACTTCGAGGACAACTTAACCTGGCTGAAAGATTGTGACTGGATCATCGAGGCCGTGACGGAGGACCGCAGCATCAAGCGGACATTGCTCGAAAAGGTCATGGCAGTGCGCGCGCCAGGGGCGGTGGTGAGTTCCAACACCTCGGGCATCAGCATCGGCAGCATCCTGGAAGGCTTCAGCGCGGAATTGCGGCGGCATTTTCTGGGCACGCACTTTTTCAATCCTCCTCGCTACCTGAAGTTGCTGGAGATTATTCCCACCCCCGACACGCTGCCGGAGGTTGTCGAGGCGGTCTCGCGCTTCGGCGAGGTAGTGCTGGGCAAGGGGATCGTCATCGCCAAGGACACGCCCAATTTCATCGCCAACCGCATTGGGACGTTCACAACCCTGAACGTCCTCCGGGCCATGCAGGAGGATGGCTACACGATTGAGGAAATCGACGCGCTAACTGGCCCTGCCATGGGCTTGCCGAAGTCCGCAACCTTCCGAACGCTCGATATCGTCGGCCTCGATGTCCTGGCGCACGTTGTCAAGAACCTTGCGGAGTCGCTGCCCAATGATGAACGGCACGACCTCTTCCAGCTTCCCGATTTTATCCAGCAGATGGTGCAGCGCCGGCTGCTGGGAGATAAAACCGGACAAGGTTTTTATAAGAAAGTTAAGGCGAAGGATGGCGGGGAAGAGAGCGAGATTCTCACGCTGGATTTCAAGACCTTCGATTATCGCCAGCGTCAGAAGCCGAAGTTCCCCTCGCTTGAGATGGCCCGCAATATCGAGGACGCGGGGGAGCGGGTGAGGACGCTCTGTCAGTCACCTGAGCGCGCCGGGCAGTTCTACCAGAAGGTTCTCTTCGATACGTTCCACTACGCTGCGATGCGCGTGCCGGAGATTTCGGACGACATCGTCTCCATTGATAATTCCATGAAGTGGGGTTTCAACTGGGAGTGCGGCGTCTTCGAACTTTGGGATGCGGTGGGGATGGAGAAGGTCGTCGATGCCTGGAGGAAGGCAGGCCGATCAACACCCCCCCTGGTCGAAAAACTCCTCGCCACCGGGAAGAAGAGCTTCTACGCGTCAGGCGACGGCGCTCGTAGCCACTTCGATTTCGGGAGCGGCGCGTTCCGCGATATCAAAGATAAGCCGGGCGTCCTGCTGCTGCCGTCGCTCAAAGCCTGCAAGAAGGAAATCAGGAAGAATGCCGGCGCAAGCCTCATCGACCTTGGCGAGGGCGTGGTCTGCCTCGAGTTCCATTCCAAGATGAACATCGTTGGGGCTGACACGGTGCAGATGATTCACTCCGGGCTGAAAACCTTGAACGAGGGCTTTGACGCCATGGTGATTGGAAACCAGGCGGCGAACTTCTGCGTGGGCGCGGACCTGATGATGGTCCTGATGACGATTCAGGACGGCGAGTGGGACGACCTTCACAGGGCGGTGCGCGCCTTCCAGAACGCCAACATGGCGCTCAAGTATGCGCCCAAGCCCGTTGTGGCCGCTCCCTTTGGCCTGACGCTGGGAGGGGGAACGGAGATGGTTCTACACGCCACGCGCGTTCGCGCGGCGGCGGAGACTTACCTGGGTCTGGTGGAATTCGGGGTGGGCCTGATTCCGGCGGGGGGCGGGACGAAGGAAATGTTAGTGCGCGCCATGGATGCCGTGCCTGCCGATCCGGAGGCTGACCCATTTACATTCGTCAAGGAAGTCTTTTTGAATATCGGCATGGCCAAGGTCTCCTCCAGCGCCGAGGAAGCGCGCAAGCTCGGCTACCTTTGCGCGAAGGACTCCATCAGCATGAACCGCGACCGGCAGCTCGCAGACGCCAAGCGGTTGGCACTCGACTTGGCCGGCTTAGGGTACCGTCCGGGCAGCCCGCGCGCGGACATTCGAGTCCTCGGCCAGGCGGCTTTCGTCAAAATGAAACTGGGATTGCACTTGATGCGCCGCGCCGAGTACATCTCCGACTATGACGTGGTGATCGGAACTCAATTGGCGAAGATCCTCTCCGGCGGGGGCGAGTTCACTTCGCCACAGCTCGTTTCCGAACAGTACCTGCTGGATTTGGAACGCGAGGCCTTCCTAAGCCTCTGCGGCCAGAAGAAGACCAGCGAGCGCATCCAATACATGCTGAAGAAGGGGAAGCCGCTGAGGAACTGACGGCATTGGTGATTGGTGATTTGTGATTGGTGATTGGTGATTTGTGACTGGCAATAATTCCCAGACAATTTCCAGTCCTGAAGACCTGAGGCGGAGAACTAAAGAGTTTGCGTTGCGGGTTATCAACTTGTTTCGCGCGCTGCCAAAAACGGAAGAGGCCCGCGTCTTGGGCCGGCAGGTTCTCCGCTCGGGAACAGCGGTAGCGGCCAACTACCGGAGCGCATGCCGGGCTAGGTCGCGCGCTGACTTTATCTCGAAGATCGGGATCACGGTTGAAGAGGCTGACGAAACGGCTTTCTGGCTGGAATTGATCGTCGACGCAGTCATTATCAAAAGATCCAAGCTGGAAAGCCTGTTGGCAGAGGCGAACGAGTTGGTACGAATCTTTCAAGCGTCGCGCACAACTGCGCAATCGCCAATCACCAATCGCAAATCACCAATGTCTTAAGTCAGGGGATGAACATGAAGGAAGCAGTAATTGTATCCATCGCGCGGACCGCGGTGGGCAAGGCGCCACGCGGAACGCTGCGCAACACGCGACCGGATGACATGGCCGCCGCCGCCATTCAGGAGGTCCTGAGGCGGGCCCCGGCGATTGACCCTAACGAGGTTGAAGACGTGATCCTCGGCTGCGCGATGCCCGAGGCTGAACAGGGAAACAACGTCGCGCGCGTCGCCTCGCTCAGGGCCGGCCTGCCGGTAAGCTGTTCGGCGATGACGATCAATCGCTTCTGCTCCTCGGGTCTTCAGGCCATCGCCATCGCTTCCGAACGCATCATGGCGGGGTTCGCCGAGGCGGTCATTGCCGGCGGCACGGAAACCATGAGCATGATTCCCATGGGCGGATATCATTACGCGCCTAACCCTTACCTGATGGAGCATTATCCTGATGCGTACCTCACCATGGGGTTGACGGCTGAAAACCTGGCACAAAAATACCACCTCACGCGCCAGCAGCAGGATGAGTTTGCGCTGCGCAGCCATCAGCGGGCGTTGGCAGCGATTGCAGAAGGCAAATTCAAAGAGGAGATCGTTCCGCTCGAAGTGGTTGAGGTCAGCTTAAACGGCAAGGATAAGCCGCAGACGCGCAAGATTCGGTTCGACACCGACGAGGGACCGCGGGCTGATACTTCCCTGGATGCGCTGGCCAATTTGAAGCCTGCCTTCCACGCCCACGGTACCGTTACGGCGGGGAACGCCTCGCAGATGAGTGACGGGGCCGCTGCGGCCGCGGTGATGTCGGCGGAGAAGGCGAAGGCGCTAGGACTGAAACCGCTGGCCAGGTTCGTGAGCTTCGCGGCGGCGGGATGCCTGCCGGAGGAGATGGGCATCGGCCCGGTTTACGCCATCCCCAAGGCGCTGGAGTTGGCGGGCCTGAAGCTCGCGGATATCGCAGTAATCGAATTGAATGAGGCGTTCGCGGCCCAGGCGCTGGCGGTGATCAAGCTGGCAGAGTTGGACCTCGAACGAGTGAACGTCAACGGCGGCGCCATCGCCCTGGGGCATCCCTTGGGCTGCACTGGCGCCAAACTCACGGCTACGCTGCTCGCTGAGTTGAAGCGGCGAAGCGCCAAGTACGGTATGGTCACGATGTGCGTGGGCGGTGGCATGGGAGCAGCAGGGATATTTGAAAACCTGAGGTTATAAATCAGAAACTAGAAATCAGAAACTGGAAACTGGCCGGATGCTGATAAAGGCAATAGTTAATCATTAGGCGCGAAGAAGTCAGGAGTCAGAAGTCAGAATAAAGGCCTTCAGATATCAGGTGACCGGTATCAGGAGGAGTAGCGAGTTAGGGGTAGCACGACCCGCCGTGGCGGGAAGGCTGCTGACTGCCTGCCGCCTAACGCCTATCCTGGCTTCTGACTCCCGACTTCTGACTCCTGACTCCTGCAGTTTCCACTTGTCACTGCATCTAAAAGTGGGTCAGCACGAGACCGCCTGACTGGAGCTTTAATCCAAAATCTAAAATCCGGCAATGCTGGGGCATAAAATGGTTACAAGAGCAGCGTGCAATGAAGTTGCACTCAAGGGCGGGAGCTTTCTGATCGAGACCCGTTCTCCTGGGGGCGTGTTCACGCCGGAAGACACTACCGACCAGCACAAGTTGATCGCCCAAACAGCACAGGAGTTCATCGATCAGGAAATTGTCCCTCGCACTCAGGAGATTGAGGACAAGAAGCCAGGCGTGCTGAGGGAGCTTTTGAGGAAAGCCGCAGAGGTTGGCCTTTCCTCTACGGACCTCCCCCAGAGATTCGGCGGGCTGGCGCTGGACAAGATTTCTTCCATCATCGTTGCGGAGAAGATGGCGCGCGACGGTTCGTGGGCGGCGACGGTGGGGGCGCAAGCGGGCATCGGGGTTCTGCCCATTGCCTTCTTTGGGACCGACGCCCAAAAAGAGAAATACCTGCCCAAGCTGGCCAGCGCCGAATGGGTGGGCGCGTATTGCTTGAGTGAAGCAGGTTCGGCTTCGGACGCCTTGAATGTCAAGACCAGGGCGGTCCTCAGCCCCGACGGGAGGCGGTACATCTTGAATGGCACCAAGATGTGGGTAACCAACGGCGGCATCGCCGATGTGTACGTGGTGTTCGCTAAAGTGGACGGGGAAAAGTTCACTGCCTTCATCGTGGAGCGGGGATTCGCGGGTGTCTCGGCAGGCGCTGAAGAGCACAAGATGGGTATTCGCGGTTCTTCCACCACGCCCCTGAATCTCGAAAACGTGCCTGTTCCCGTGGAGAACCTTTTGGGTGAGATCGGCAAGGGCCACTTGATCGCCTTCAACATCCTGAACGTGGGGCGGCTGAAACTCGGGGCGGGTTGCGTGGGAGCCTGCAAGTACCTGTTGCTCGAAGCCCTGAAGTGGGCCAAGGAGCGCGAGGCTTTCGGCCGCAAGATCGCGGACTTCGGCCTGATCAAGGAAAAGCTGGGCGAGATGATCGTACGCACCTTCGCCATCGAGAGCATTTCCTATCGCACAACGGGCATGATCGATTCCCTGCTCGAGGGAATTGACCAAGGGGCGCCTGCCGCGCCCAAGCAGATCATGGAAGCCCTGCAAGAGTACGCGGTGGAATGCTCCATCCTGAAGGTGATGGGAACCGAAGCCCTGCACTACGTCACAGATGAAACTGTCCAGATCTTCGGTGGCTACGGTTTTTCCAGCGATTATGAAGTGGAGCGGTCCTACCGCGACCACCGCGTCAACCGCATCTTCGAGGGTACGAACGAAATCAACCGGCTGCTGATTACCGATATGCTCATGAAGCGATCGATGAAGGGCCAGCTTGCGCTGATTCCCGCTGCCCAGAAACTGCTCGACGACATTCTGGGCATGGGGCCGGGGGAGGAATTGCTGGACGATCAGCCGCTCGGGGAAGAAACCAAGCTGGTTGAAGGCGCCAAGAAGGTGGCGCTGCTGGTGGCCGGGAGCACCGTACAGCGCTTCCTGATGGGGCTGGAAAAAGAGCAGGAAGTGATCGGCGTGCTCAGCAACCTGGTGATGGATGTTTACGCCATGGAGAGCCTGCTGCTTCGCACCTTGAAGAAGCTCTCCGCCCGCGGAAGCGAATCGTGCGCCGCTGAGGTCGCGGCCACGCGAGTGTTCATCTACGATGCCTGCGACCGCATGGAAGTCGAGGCGCGCCGCGCCCTGGCGCGGATCGCCGAGGGCGATACACTCCGCACCCAACTCGCCGTGCTAAGGCGCTTCTTGCGGCGCACGCCACCGGATACGATCGAATTGCGGCGGCGAGTGGCGGACCGCGCGCTGGAACTCCATCGCTACCCATTCGCGTGAGGCCCGTGCCACATCAATTACAAACCGCGCAGGGCCTTTGAGGCGCCCGCGAGATCAGAGACGGCCAGCACGATCTCGGCCTTCTTACCGCCTTCAGCGACGCTTCCATAACCATAATCCACATTAATGTTGGCAGCGCCGAGGCGCACCCCGGCCTCCCCGAGCTTTCCGGGTTGGTCGGAAAGCGTAATGCGCAAGACCTCTTCTTCGGTGCAGCGGATGCCGAGGCCCTCCAACACCTTTTTTGCCTTCGCCGGGCTGCTGACCAGGAGGTGAACCGGACTCTCACCGGTTGTGCTGCAACCGGAGAATGCGGTGATGTTCAGCTTCGCCTTGCCCAGTGCTTCAGCGATTCGGCCGAGTTCTCCAGGCTTGCTTTCTACCCAAGCTGTAATTTGTTTCGCTTTTGGCATGATGAAATCCCCTCTGTGAAGTGTGAGTCAAAGGAAACGTGACCCACCTACTCCAGCGATCAATGTGAGTCGAACTCGATTTGTTATATGCGTCTCAGCGACGGCAAGGAACGACAGGACTAGGTTGTCTGCGGTTTCACGCCGCGCCATTTCATCCGTCGCAGTACCCTCCGGAAGACCACTCTTGCCAGTAATGTTAAAATACTCTTACCTCTTTAGTATGTAAAGGGGGTAGGCTGAGTTGGCCAGACCCACGGCCAGCGGGAACACGTGCCAGCGCTACCCCCGGTTGCAAGCAGTTTTTTCCGGGATCGAGCAGCCCAAGGGAGCCTTATGATACGTCGCGCGGAAGATCTTCAGGTTGTGGTTGTGGGCAGCACGAATTTCGATTTGGTTGTCAAGGCGGAGCGGCTGCCCAGAGAAGGCGAGACCATGTTGGTTTCAAATCTCAAGTTCTTTCCTGGCGGCAAGGGAGCGAATCAGGCCGTGGCGGTGGCGCGAATGGGCGCCCGGACCTCGCTTGTTGGTGCAGTGGGCAACGACATAATCGGAGACTTCCTGCTTCAGGAGTTGGTGGCGAACGGGATTGACACCACCTGCGTCCGGCGAGACCCAGCGCGCGCCACCGGGAGCGCTTTCATCATGCTTTTCCCCAACGGGAACAATTGCATTACGGTTGATCCAGCCGCGAACTTCAGCCTGACACCCGCCGACATCGAGCGGGCAAAGGATGTCATTGAGCGCGCGGATGCGCTTTCGACCGTGCTGGAAATCCCATTAGAAGTTGTGGAAGCAGCATTGCGCCTGGGTCGGAAAGCCGGCAAATTGACGGTGCTTGACGCGGGTCCGCCCCGGCACTGCCCGATGGAGATTTTGACATTGGCTGACATCGTCTCGCCCAATGAGACAGAACTCGCGCACCTGACCGGTGAGGATGTTCGGGGACGAGTTTCGGCGCGCGAGGCGGCTGAAAAACTCATCTCATTGGGTGTAAAGACGGTGGTTCTGAAGCTGGGCAGCGACGGCTCAATGCTGGTGACCGCAAAGAAGTCAAAACACTTTCCCGCCTGCAAGGTTGACGCTGTTGATCCCACGGCCGCAGGCGATGCATTTACAGCAGCTCTGACAGTTGAACTGGCTGCCGGCCACGACCTCGAACATGCCATTCGCTTCGCCAATTGTGCCGGTGCTTTGGCGGCAAGCAAATTGGGCGCTCAGCCTTCCCTGCCCACGCGCCTGGAGGTCGAGGCCCTGGCGGCACAAGCGATAAAAGCGTGATGGCGGGGGACTATCAGAAGGAGTAATGCTCATGAGCAATCACTGCTTGCAGGCGGAACTGTTCGAGGAATTGTGCTCGATCCCGCTGCTGGATGTTCACACCCACCTTGTGGATGGGAAGTTGGGAGCACGAGGCTTGCACGATGTCCTTCTCTATCACATGGCGGTAAGCGACCTGTATGCGGCAGGCTGTCCGAGCGGCGCGCGCCTGACGCAATTCCCCGGCTGGGCGACGCAGCAAGAAGCACAGCAGCGTATCCTCGAGGCTTTGCCGTATCTGAAATATGTGCGCAATACGAGTATCTCCTGGGGGATCCGGCTGGTGCTGGAAGATCTGTACGGTTGGAAGGGGCCGGTGGAAGCGGAGACCTGGCAGCGGCTGGACGCGCTGATCCGGGAGCGGGCCGATGACCGGGCTTGGCAGCGGGAGATCATGCGCCGGGCCAATGTCCAGCGCTATTGCACGGAGTACGCGCGGCGGGAAAGCGGCCAGGACCGGGACATTCTCCAATACTCGCTCGAGTGGGCCTTTTTCACGCGCTCCCAGTGGGGCAAGTTTGACACCGCCCTGTATGAGCTCGAGCGCTGCTGGGGGAAGAAGCCGGAAAGTCCCAGCCCCATCGGCGGGGGAAAGCGTCCCCTCACCCAGCGGGTGATCAGTTCCCTGGACGATGTGCATGCCGCCATCGCTCACTACGTCGAAAACATTCCCTATGACGAGATCCTCTCCGTAGCCTCGGGCATCTCGACAGATATCGACTTGCGCGTGGTGAGCGACCAGGAGATGGTCGAGGCGTTGGGGCGGCGGGCAAGCGCTGGTCCCCGGGAACGCGACGTGTACGCCTCCTACGTCAATGAAGCCTATCTGAAGGCCCTGGAACCTCACGCGGACCAGATCGTCTTCCAGTTTAGCTGTGCCGCGGAGCCGTTACCCTTCGAGACAGGCAGCCGGCTGTCACAGCGTACCCTCGGGCAGTTGGCGGAGATGATCAGCCGCTATCCCAAGATTCGCTTCCTGTGCCATCTGGCCAGCCGCCACGCCAACCAGTCGATGTGCACGATGTGCCGGGAACTGCCCAATCTTTCGCTGAGCGGTTGCTGGTGGCATAATTTCTTCCCCTCGGTGATGCGGCAGGTGATGGAAGAGCGGTTGGATATGGTGCCGGTGAATAAGCAGGTGGGCTTCTTCTCCGATGCCTATTGCCTGGAATGGACGTACGCCAAGGCGAAGATGATCCTCAACCAACTGTCGGTAGTCCTGGCCGCGAAGGTCGAGTACGGTCAGTACACGCGGAACGACGCCCTGGCAGTGGCCCGGGCAATTCTCTATGAGACCCCGCGCGAACTGCTGGGCATGCGGCCGGCGGAGGGTCCGGGGCAAATTCCCCTCCTCAGTTGAGGAGGGGGTTGGGGGAGGTGGTGCCATTCCGGGCACTAACCACCCCAGATTCATGTCATTCCGAGCGCAGCGAGGAATCTTGCTCTGATTCTTCGTCGCTCCGATCCACCTCCACGCAGAGCGAGATTCCTCGCTGCGCTCGGAATGACACGGAGACGGTGTCTGATTGGGGGCTCGCAACGGGTGAAGCCATGAAGAGAATCCACTGTGTAGGAGCCGTGGTGGTGGACCTGTTGAACGGGCCCATTCCGCAGTACCCCGTGCCGCGCGTCCAGCCCCAGGTCACCGCCCAATGGATTCGCATCATGCCGGGTGGTGGCGCCGCCAACATGCCCTTGGCGGTAGCTCGCATGGGCTTGCCGGTCAGTTCCTTCGCCAAGGTGGGCGATGATTTTAATGGCGAGTTCATTCCACGCGAACTCGCGAAGTTAGGCGTGGACACGACCGGCATTCGTGTTTCGGCGCGCGATACGACCCCCTTCACGTTTGTGGGAGTGCACGCCGACGGGGACCGGACGTTCATCCATACCCCCGGCGCCAACCTGACCTTCAATCTCAGCGACCTGGACCTCGAGCGGGTGCTGGCCACCGATCTTCTCCTCTATCATGATTTGTATGTTCTGCCGGAACTGGACGGCAAGCCCGCGGCGACCTTGCTGGCGGAGGCGCAACGGCGGGGCGTCTTGACCTTCTTGGACGAGGATTTTGGTTATGGGCCGAAGCTCGAGCCTCTGGCGGCCATGTTGCCTCACTGCGACTATGTGATTCCCAGCTTCGATGATCTGCAGGCGATTTACCCCGGCGTCTCGGCGGAAGAAATTGCAGGCCGGCTCCTGGCCTTGGGCGCCCGCAACGCGGTGCTGAAAATGGGTCGAGACGGCTGTCTGGTTGCCCGTGGCAGCGACCGCATTCGGGTGCCAGCCCTCCCTGCGAATGTAGTCGATACGACAGGCGCGGGCGATTGTTGGGATGCGGGTTTTATTGCCGGACTGGCGAGCGGTGAAGATATCCTTACCGCCGCGCGCATGGGAAACGCCTGTGCGGCGTTCTGTATCGAGGCGGTGGGGGGATCAACGGGCGTCCCCCGTTACCAGGCCGTGCAGCAACGAGCCGCCCAGGCCGCCTGAATGGTTGCTCTTGTCAGCCTTGCCAAATTGCGGCTGCTAACCCTTCGCATTCCGCTGAACGCAACTTCGTAGGAGAATCGTCCCCCAGCACTGAGCGCGTGTCACCTGAAACCTGACATCGGTGCCCTGACACCTGAATCCTGGCCCCAGTCGGTCTTCCCCACCTACCACCTACGACCGCAGTAGGCAGTAAGCAGAAGGCAGTCGGCGGAGAGCAGACGCTCTTCATTCTGACTCCAGCCTCCTGCTCTTCCCCCGACTACGACCTACCATATACCAACTACCTTTGTTTTCAACAACATTACCGCTTTCAACGCGTAACTACCTTTGTTTTCTTAAACATTCCCGCTTCCGGCTGGCCTATAAGAAGCCGACCCTTTGTTTTCATAGACATCCCAGCTTTGGTCGTTCACTTTTAAAGTTACTAGGGGGTTTTTCTTTCCCAGCTAAGGTGACATTGTGTCGTAGACTGCGGTATAGGCCAAGAGTCCCGCCAACTCAAACTCCCCTCAAACGCAGTAGGCAGTCGGCAGTAAGCGGAAGGCAGTCCGCAGGGGCGAGGAGGAGGAGAGCAATTCCCAATTCACTATCCACCATTTCCCTTATCACCTGTCCCTGCTCTTCCATCTGCCGAATCCTGACTCCTGTATTGTCCACAACCCCACGTACTACACTAGCCTATCTCCTTCCGTGTGTCAAGAGACATGGAGTCCGCTGCCCACAAGGGAGGTCGTTTTGAAGCGCCGCAGAGTAATCCCGCTGGGCGCGGGATAACTCTTCGCTACCCGCTTTTCAAGTCGGACGCGATCTGAGAAAACTGATCAAGGGCAGCTTCGAGGTCTTCGGCGATTTCTGCGGCGATAACATCCGGGTCGGGGAGATTCGCTGAATCCTCCAGACTTTCGTCCTTCAGCCAGAAGATGTCGAGACTGACCTTGTCGCGCTTCAATAACTCCCCATACTCAAACGGGCGAAAGCGCTCGGTCGGCTTCCGGTCGTGACGATTCTCGGGATTGTAGCAGGCGACGAAGTCATCCAGATCGGAGCGCTTCAGCGGATTCGTCTTCAATGTAAAGTGCTCGTTGGTGCGGAAATCATAAATCCACAGCGTCTTTGTCCACGGTGTTTCGCTCGCAGGTTTGCGGTCAAAGAACAGGACGTTTGCCTTTACACCTTGGGCGTAAAAGATGCCGGTTGGCAGGCGTAATAGCGTGTGGACATCGCATTCGTGCAGCAGCTTGCGCCGGACGGTCTCTCCCGCCCCGCCCTCAAACAGCACATTATCCGGGACCACGATGGCCGCCCGCCCGTGGATGTTGAGCAATGACTTAACGTGCTGAAGGAAGTTGAGCTGCTTGTTGCTGGTCGAGGCCCAGAAGTCATCACGGACCACAACCAGGCTTTCCTTGCTCTGTTCGCCTTCCTCGTTGATCACCGTCACGCTCGACTTCTTTCCGAACGGCGGGTTGGTCATCACAATGTCGTAGGTTTCTGACGGCTTGGCGTTCAGGCTGTCGCCCACCTTGACGGGGCAATCGTCCCCGCCGATGCCGTGCAGAAGCAGGTTCATGGCGCACAGGCGGGCGGTGTTGTCCACAATCTCCATTCCCTTGAGCGCGTCAAACCGCAGATGCTTTTTCTGATCCTTGTCCAGGTCATAGTGACCGCTGATGAATTCGTGGGCGATTAGCAAGAAGCCGCCGGTCCCGCAGCCCGGATCGAAAATTGTTTGCATCGGTGCCGGGCGCATCACGTCTACAATTGCGCGAATCAGTGCACGCGGGGTGAAGTATTGACCCGCGCCGGTCTTCACGTCCTCAGCGTTCTTCTCCAGCAAACCCTCGTAAGCATCGCCCTTCACGTCCGCGTCGAGCGTCATCCACTGCTCGCGGTCGATCAAGTCGGCAATCAGGCGGCGCAGCTTCGCCGGGTCCTGAATCTTGTTCTGAGCCTTCCGAAAGATGGTCCCCAGCATCCCGCCTTGCTTACCCAGGTTTTCCAATGTTCTGCGGTAGTGAATTTCGAGCGCATCGCCGTCCAATTCCAGAAGGCTCGGCCAGTTGTAGTCCTCGGGGACGATTGAAGGCCGGTTCAACGGCGGCTGGGTCTGCTCATGGGCCATCTTGAGGAACAGGAGGTAGGTGAGTTGCTCAACATAGTCCCCATACGACAGTCCATCATCGCGGAGGATGTTGCAGTAGTTCCAGAGTTTTTGGACGATGCCGGCAGACCCATTCGACATTATTCCTTCTCCTCCGGTGACACAGGCACTCTTGCCTGTGCTGCTTTCCCCTGTGCCGTTTTCCCTTCACAGCCAGGAGTGGCTGTGCTACCTGTGGCACAGGCACTCTTGCCTGTGGATTGGGTACTTGTGGCACAGGCACTCCTGCCTGTGGATCGGGTGCTTCTTTTTGCGGCACTTGACCAGGGCCAGTCCTCCGGCCTTTCCACTAGGCCCGCAGACACGGGATTCCGTTCGATATAGGCCCGAATACGCACCAATTCAGCCTCGTTACGCACCCAATGGTCGAAAGATTCGTCTTCCCAGAAATGCATACCGACGCGCCGCAGAGCCGTGTTGGCCTCGCGTGCGGAAACGCCCTTTATACCGCCGGTGATGCGGGCCAATGGCATTCGAGGCCACAGGAGCACGTGCACGTGATTCGGCATCACCACGTAAGCGTCAAGTTGGTAATGTCCCAGCTCTTCGCCGCGCAGGATAGCGTCCTCAACGTAGCCGGCAATTCCGGGGTCGCGAAGCCATAGGGGGCCGCAGGTTCCGCGGTCGAGTTCGGCGTCCATCTGGCGAAATCTCCTGCCTGAGCTTTCTTTGGTAGCACAGGCACTCCTGCCTGCGGATTGCGTGCCACTTGTAGCACAGGCACTCTTGCCTGTGGATTGTGTGCTACTGGTGGCCCAGGCACTCCTGCCTGGGGCTATGCCTTTGGGCAACGACCCAAACAGCCGCCAAGTAACAAAGATGGCCTTGCCCTCAGGGTGCCAGTGCGGCAGATTGCGGCGATAGAAGGTCATTGGTTAATCTCTTGCCGGTGACTCAGGCACTCTTGCCTGTGCCTTCTTGCCGTTTAATTTCTTGCCAGCACAGCCAGGAGTGGCTGTGCCACCTGTGGCACAGGCACTCTTGCCTGTGGTGGGTTGTGTGCCACAGCCAGGAGTGGCTGCGCTACCACTAGATTTGGCAGCTTTGATGCGTTCCAGCAGGACGCTGGCCGGTTCGTCGCTGGGGTCCTGGGGCACGAGCTTGCCCTCGAAGGCGCGCTTCAGGATTGCCTGCCGCAGCCGCTCGGCGCGCTTCAGGTTGGCCTCGACAACGGCTTCGAGTTCGTCAACGACGGACAGACGTCGCTCGACCTCGGCGACAATGCGGTGCTGTTCCCCGAGCGGCGGGAGCGGAAGGCAGAACTCAGCCAGCTGCGACGTGAACATATGCTGTATTAAGCTGCCCGTGTTAAGTCCGTTCACGAATCGCCTGAACAGTTCAGACTTGAACATCCACAGCAAATACTCGGGAAGAACATGAATAGGCGTCAGCCTGGCGATTCGCTGGTTCAGAAGGCAATCGTCAGAATTGCTCGTCATACACACTCGCCCGAGAAACTCGTCTTTCAGAGACTGCGCGGTGAGATTCATTACGAGTTCCCGCGCCCCAATGATGAACCCGGGGAATTCCACTTCCCAACGTTTTGGAAGAAAGCGAGTATTCTCCTCAGTCCATTCAACGAGACCCCTGATATGTAAGTTTCCTGGCCGTAGCAGCTTCACTCCGCTAGCTTGGTACTCTTTACTTGGAAATGATCGGCCGTTCTGAGAGAAACCCACGTGTTCCCAGCGAGCCCACTCCCAGCCCTCGGGCAGAATCGGCAGATTTGCACTGTCCGGCGGGCGCGGCTCCTTGTATTTGGCCTTCCACTGGTCGTCTTTGGGAGGCTTGCCGGAGGCGTGCATTTTGGCGAGCTGGTCAACTTCCCAGCGGGCACGGCGCTCCTTGAGGATGCGGGCGAGGAGCTTTTCGGCGGGCTCGTAGTCGCGGCCTTCGGCGCGGGCGAGTTCGGCTTCGCTGGGAACTAATCGCCCTTCGCAGGCCGCTTTGAGCACAGAGGCGCGATAGCGCTTCAGGTTCGCCTGCACGCGCTTCAGTGCTTCGACTGCCGCCTCCAGACGGGTGAACTGTTTCTCAATCTCTGCAACGATGCGCCGCTGTTCGCGCCCCGGAGGGAGGCGGAACGGAAGATTAACAAGCTGCTTCTTAACGACGCCGCTGATAGTCGTTCCTCGTCCCATATGCTTAAACACTGACACGGCTTGACCCATGTGGTGAATGACATACGAGGGATCGAGATGTTCCGAGTTGAATACTAAACCTTGAGAATCCTGACTAAAGCACATCCGCTCTGTGGCTAAACCTACCTTCCCGAGACCAACCCGAGTAACAACGATGACAGATCCTGGGGGAATAAGATTGGTTGCTGAGGCACCAATCGCGGCTTCAGTAATCCTACGTCGGGGAACAATGTGGTGCTTCTCGTCGATATCGGCACTCGATATCCAGGCGATATCACCCCTCCAGAATGCTTGCTCTTTGGTCGATGGCGTTCCTCCACCCACGACATTAAATAGCTCTCCGACCGAGCTTTCAACCCAGTTCGTCGGCAATATTGCCTGGTCCCCACTGATCACGCCGCCAGCACCTCATTCAACTCATTCAACAACGGCGTCAAACCCTGGCCGAAAACCTGATAAGCCTTGCCCAACCCGCCGTGCTGGGCGAAGGGCACGTACTCAAAATCTTCCGTCTCAATAGCCAGGCTGGACGCAATGTGGTCGCGGATCAGCTCCAGCCACTTGCGCTGCTCTGCGGTGAAACTGCGCCCGCTGCTTTCCTGCTGTGCCAGCCATGCCGAAAAGCGCTCGTGGACTTGTTCCTGAAATGGTCGCAGTTCTCCATCCTGATGCAGCGCGAATCGCACCAGCGAGACGATGTCTGTTAGGAGTCTGCCGCCTGAACCCCGAACCTTCGATCTATCCAGTTTCTCGTACGCCTGCCAGAGCAATTCCGGCGTCCAGGCGCGGGGCGGGCGCTGGATGGCGTCCGCCAATTCCTTGATCTGCTTGAACGTCAGGCGCTGTTTGTACGGGCGGCTGTAAAGCACCTGGAGCGCTGTGATTTCATCCTTGTTTTCGCGGATGAACGTCTCGAATGACTCGACAATCGAGCGCGCCTTCTCCTGCGCAGCAGCGGAGTATCCGGCTTCCAGAACCTGGTCTTTGCTCACCGTATCAATCGTCTGCTCGTAGGATTTCTTGATTTCGATGAGCTTGTTGCGCAGGGCAGGGTTCGCCGCGATGGGCTTCGCGGCAGCTTCGAAGAGAATTGCGGCAGCCTTCGCGATCATCTCCGGCGGCGGTTCGGCGGGCGGGGCAAGCCCCGCCCCTACGGCCAACTGGCGAGCGGCTTCAATCTGAACATCTGGGTCGAGCGCATCAACCAGCGCGCCGGTGATAGTTGCCAGCGCTTTGCCCGCGTTCAGTTGTTCCACCGACTTGCGGTCATCCTTGGTTAACTGACGGTCCAGGCGCGCGAGCCGCGATGCCAACGAGGAAAGCGCATCCGGCTCTCGGTTTCCGAATGCCACTGCCTGGAGCAGCTTCTCGAACGAGACCCAAGGCTTCCTTTCCAGCGGCTGCGTGTCTGACATCTCCTGTTCCGACAGACCCACGGCGTCCACGATAACGAAATGCGTTTTTGACCTCGCGTCGGGGGTGACGGATTGAAATTCCGCGTCGGTTACCACACGGACGCCGCGTCCTTTCATCTGCTCGAAGAAGTTCCGGCTCCGCACGGTGCGCATGAAGAACACAATCTCCAATGGGCGCACGTCGGTCCCCGTGGCGATCATATCTACCGTGACCACGATGCGGGGATTGTAACTGTTGCGGAAGGAGGAAAGGAGGTCCTCGGCGTCAAGCCCGCTGCTTTTGAACGTCACCTCTTCGGCCTCAGTCCCGTCAGCCAGAGTTTTCTTGGTAAGCACGCGAGCCACGTTGGTCTTGTAAGTGATCTTCTGGCAGAAGTCGTTCCCTTTCCCGAACTCTTCGCGGACGATCTGCACGATGTCATCGGCGTGGCTGTCGTCTTTGGCGAAGATGAGCGTTTTGGGAACATCCTTGCGACCGGGAAAGATTTCGGTGAAGAGCCTTTCCTTAAACGTCTGGATGATGGTGCGAATTTGGTCTTTGGCTACCACATCCCTGTCGAGTTCTTGTGCGCTGTAAGTCAAATCTTCGTCCAGTTGCTCCCAACGGACCTTGCGCGTCAGCCGGTCCCGCCTGTCCACCCACAGGCCCGCGTTGATCGTCGAACCGTGCTCGCTGACAACCGTCCGGATGCGATAGAGGTCGAAATCGACGTTCACGCTATCGGCCACGGCTTGGTCGTGGTTGTATTCCATGACCAGGTTCTGGTTGAAGAACCCGAATGTCTG
Organism: Terriglobia bacterium; assembly: GCA_049514855.1. Classification (GTDB taxonomy): domain Bacteria; phylum Acidobacteriota; class Terriglobia; order UBA7540; family UBA7540; genus CAVROP01. The sequence goes on along the minus strand of JBEKUR010000090.1, from coordinate 2,964 downwards.
TTTGGAAGGCGTGGCCGTCAGGCCGATGATGAAGGCATCGAAGTATTCCAGAACCTGCCGCCACAGGTTGTAGATAGATCGATGGCATTCGTCGGTGATGATGTAGTCAAAGGTCTCGATGGGAAGCGCCGCGTTGTAAGTGACCGGGAGGGGCTCTTTAATCAAAGCCCTGAGATCGAACATCGAGCCCTCTTCCTGAGCTGGGTCGAACTCCTCTTCGCCTTTAAGCATTGAGTAGAGCCGCTGGATGGTTGTGATGCAGACCTTACTCACCGGGTCGAGCTTGTTGGATCGCATGTGCTGGACGTTGTAGAGCTCGGTGAACTTCCGGCCGTCGTCGGGTGTGGCGAACTGCTGGAACTCTTTATAAGTCTGCCTGCCCAGCGTACTGCGGTCCACGAGAAAAAGGATGCGGCGGGCCTTGGCGTATTTGATGAGGCGATAAGAAAAATTGCAGGCGGTGAAGGTTTTCCCGCCGCCGCTGGCCATCTGGATGAGCGCGCGTGGGCGTCCATCGGCGAGCGACCGCTCCAACCCACGGATGGCACGCTCCTGCGCGGGCCAAAGCCCCTCGCCCGTGAGCGGCGGTAGATGCTTGAGGCGGGCGTGAAGCGTTGACCCAGGCGAGCGGCTTTCTTCCATCAGCCAATCCGCCAATGTCTCCGCTTTGTGAAATGCGAACACGCCACGGCTGCGTGCTTCCGGTTCAAGCAGGTTGGTGAAACGTGTCTCGACGCCCGTGCTCTGGTAGCAGAATGGAAGCGGACGGCGGTAGGCTTTAAGGCTATCGGGCAGGCCCACGCTGTACTTTTCAGTCTGAATCTCGTAACCGGAGAGCGTGTCACCCTCTTTCTTTGCTTCAACGACGCCCGCCGCCGCGCCATCAACGTAGAGAAGGTAGTCGGCAGAGCCATGCCCGGCCTTCAGCGGGAACTCCCGGATCGCCACTCCCCGGCCCGCCGTCACGTTCGCTTCGCTGACGTCCTGCACCTTCCAGCCAGCGTCCGTCAGGAGCTTGTCAATTTCTCTCCGTGACTTCTCTTCCGGCTTCTCTCCCATGGCTGCTCTGCTGGAGATTATACTCTCGCATCGCTATGTACTCACGTGTAATTGCTCAGGTACGTCGACCGGCCCCTGGTCCAACCATGCAGTCTAAGCGCAAGGCACCATCGAGAGAATCAGGCGGACGAGGTTTTTAGTAACCACAGGCGTGCACAAAGGCGGGTGGCGCATACGTCCCGACGGTCTTTGTCGGGATGTATGCGCCCTTCGGTCGGTACCATCACTCCATTCTGTCGATGGCCAAAACCGAAGCGTCATTCCAGAAATAGAACCTCCCCGCCGCGGCGGGACCACGGCCAGTCCTCGGCGCGCTTGACAAGGCCCGCCGTCATTGAGTTTGGGTGATCCTGCCCCGGTTTCCCGGAATATCCCCCAACCCTCCGCAGGCTGCGGTCGAGAGATCGCGCTCGGCAGCACAAGCCGCAGAGTCTCTGGAGAACGAGACGCTGCGCTACCGGCTGAGGCGGTCAGGAGAGGGCTTCGCTCCCAGGCGCTGGCAACGAGAAGGGGTGGAAAGGGGCGCGTGGTGGCGCGAGAGGGGCTCGCGATAGGCCATACATCTAGCGTACTACCAAGCGGGCGAGCCGCCGAGTGTGCCAAAATGCCACGTTTATACGCTCGCCCGCATCCTCCCGGAATTCTTCTAACCCATTGAAAACACACGGGAATTTGATGTCTCGCGCCCAGGACACTTCAAAAAAATGAGACGTATGGGGCAAATGGAAATCACCCTCCCTTGCGCGGTAATCAGGCGAATGCAATAAGGTCATACGGTCAGGTTGTGCAGGTAAGTGTAACTGATCTTCGCGCTTTCCAGCGAGTCTCGGTCGCACTCGTCCTGCTCCACGTAAAAATGCTTCATGCCGCCTTCGCGCGCAGCCTTGAAAATCTTCTTCCAGTCGATGACGCCCTGGCCGACTTCGGTGAAGGCCCCGGGGCGGGAGTCTTCCCCAGTGGTGGGCGGGTAGCCGGGTTTCAAGTCCTTGATGTGAAGCTGCGGGAAGCGCCCCGGGAAACGGTGGAAGTAGTCCACCGGGTCCTTCCCCGCATGCACGCACCAGAAGCAGTCCAGCTCGAAATTCACGAGTTTGGGGTCCGTCCTGCGAATCAGCTCGTCGTAGATGACCGCCCCCTCCACGCTGGCATAGTCGAAATTGTGGCCGTGGTAAAAAAACCGGCAGCCCGCCCCGCTCACAGCCTTCCCGATTTGGTTGAACCATTCCGCATCGCGCTTGACGCCCTCGAGCGACTTCCGGTCTTGCTCGTCCAGGCTGGACAATCCGATGTAAGTGATGCCGCATTCCTTCGCCGCCGCGATGTGCTTCTCGAGATCAGACTTAAGCTGGGACTCATCGAAATGCGTGCTTATGGCTTTAAGGCCGTGGTCAGTCAAGATCCGGCGGAGCTCTGCGGGCTTCTTTCCATAGTAGTTGGAGTCGCCCAACTCCACCTCTCGGTATCCAATTTCGGCCACCCGCCTGATTGTTCCCTCCGGGTCCTTTTCCATGTGGTCACGGACGGTATAGAGCTGTAAACCGATGGGCATGCCGTAAGGATTAGCCAGAAGCGGCCCCTTGCGGCTCAAGGCCAAAGCTGTCAACCCCAGCCCGGCGTTTTGCAAGAATCGTCTTCTCGATATCGAATTCATCATCTCGTTTCTCCTCTCGTGTTACAGTTTTTCTCCCTCGACCAGGAGGTCGTTCGATTTTGCCGGATCGAACGGCGCCTGGGCGTAATCGCCCCAAAATCGCACCTTCCCAAAACCGGCTTGAGTTAGAAGCTGGGCGAGGAGGCTGCGAAAAAGAGGGATCTGCCGAGAGCTTCTGACGTGAGATTGCCACTTTGCCCCTGCCTTTTCGCGCACCAGAAACATGGCATGAAAGTTGATAGCTTCTTGTTCGT
>JBEKUR010000089.1:0-21157 GCA_049514855.1 Terriglobia bacterium | reverse complement strand
TCTCCATCGCAGGTGAGCTTCGCGGGGACCAGGCCGACATGGCCACCAGCGAAACCGACGCCGCCACGCAAATCCGGTTGCATCAGACAGACGGCAAGCTCTTGCGTGCCATTGAGGATGCCTTGGCGCGGATCCGGCACGAGAAATTTGGCATTTGCGCAGAATGCGGGCAGCCGATCAGCAAGGCGCGCTTAGAAGCGGTGCCCTGGACCAGGTGGTGCAGGGACTGCAAGGAACGGCAGGACTCTCGAATTTGAGTTGTTGGCCTTCGCGTAACACCAACACGTGCTGTCCTTGGGCAAAATCAGATTGGGTTGCCAAACTGCCTCGGGGACGTGTCTTAACAACGTTAACGCTTATCCCATCGGCAATCGACAGAAGAGTTTGAGTCGCCCTATACTGAGGCAACATGCGAATTACTGCTCTCGCCCTTTCATGTTCAATATTTCTCGGCGCTTCTCTCGCTCCCGCCCAACAGCACCCCCCTGACCCCTTCCTCCAATGGATGGATCGGACGGCGCAGCAGCAACTGGACAAACGCGAGAGCGCCATTGCGGCAATCCACACGATTGCTGAAGCGGAACGCCGCAAGAAATGGGTTCGCGAGACTCTTCTGGATATTCTCGGTGGCTTGCCGGATTACCACGGCCCCTTGAACGCGAGGATCACCGGTCGTATCGAGGCTGAGGGTTTCACCATCGAAAAGGTGCTTTTCGAGAGTTTGCCGGGCTTCTTCGTTACCGCTGATGTTTATCGACCGGAGCGACCCGGTCGTTATCCGGGGGTTCTCCTTCAATCAGGCCATACCCAGGAGGGTAAGCCCGAGCCGCAGCGGCTTGCGGCAAACCTGGCTTTGAAAGGCTTCGTGGCGCTGGCTTTCGACCCCATCGGCCAGGGCGAAAGGGAGCAGACTTATGACCCTCAACTCCAGGGTCCCCTGGCAGGTTGGTCCGTACCCGAACATATCCAGGCAGGCGCCCAGAGCATCCTGATTGGCGAAGCAGCGGGTCGCTACTTCATTTGGGATGCCATGCGCGCCCTGGATTATCTGGTCAGCCGGCGGGACGTGGACGCAACGAGAATTGGAGCCGCGGGCTGCTCGGGCGGAGGAGCCTTGACAACTTTCGTCGGCGCACTGGATTCAAGGATCAAAGCCGTCATCCCCGCATGCTATCCCAATTCCTATCGGCTGTTGTTCGCAGGCCCCGATCCTGATACTGAAATGGTTTTCCCGACTTTCCTGGCGCGCGGGCTGGATGTGGCCGATTTTGTGGAACTCACCGCACCCACTCCCTGGCTGATCCAAGCCACGGAGGATGACTACTTCACTCCCCCGGGCGGCAAAATGGTTTATGAGGAAGCGCGGCGCTGGTACCGCCTTTACGGCGCGGAAGACAGGGTGCATTTTTTTGTCGGACCAGGCTCCCACGGGACACCCTTGGTAAACCGGGAAGCTGTGTATGAGTGGTTGATCCAATGGCTCAAAGACGGCAAAGGTGATCCTCACGAACAGCCCGTCAAGCTCTACCCCAACCAGGACCTGTGGGCAACACGCGCGGGCCGCGTCGAGGACGAGCCGGGCAGCCGGAAGCTCTATCAACTGCTTCTCGACGACTTCAACGCCAAGAAAAAGCCGGGAACCCTGCAGGAATTACTCGCCGAACTCCGTGACCTCGGAGTTCCGTCGGATGGCTCGGCCCCGGTGGTGAAAGTGGTGAGTGAGACAAGCAGCCCGGAAGGGCGGCGCCGGCACATTATTTTCACGAGCGAGCCGGGCGTCGATGTCGAGGGGACGCTCTACCTTCCCGATTTCGCGGGGCGGAAACCGGCAGTGCTGCTGCTGGCAGATAAGCCCCCTCACTTTCTGGCCCCCACCATGGATTCGTTAGCGGAAAGGATGGCCAAGGCGGGACGCGTGGTCCTTGAAATGGAGACGCGCGGGTCTGTGCCGGAAGACGCAGACAGGCCGTTCCTGGGAGACTGGCTTGCCAATTCCCGAGCTAACCAGATCGGGGGCAATCTGCCGGCCATGCGGGCTCATGACATTCTGCGCGGGGTTGATCTTCTGGCGGCGCGCAGCGATGTCGATCAGGCCTCGATTCATGCCATGGCCCGAGGCGTCAAAGGCATTTGGCTCTTGCTGGCGGCTGCCGCAGACACGCGCATCGGGAAGATATGGCTGGATCGAACACCCTACAGCCTGCGGCTTGCACTGGAGAACTCGATGAACACCGACCTATTCGATGCAGTCATACCTGGTTTTGTGCTCCGTTGGGACCTCGATGATCTGGTGAAAGCCATGGGAAACCGGCCAATTCTGCGGACGGATCCGACAAACTGGATACGTCGAGTTGTTGCGCTGGGTCCGCCCTTTCAGTATCGCTACGTTCTGGGCGACGCAACGGACTTCCGCGATGCACAAGACGACGCGTACGTCGGCGAATTGCTGCGGTAACAGGACGCTTCAATAATGTCCTGTAACCGAAGTGCGTTGTTGATGAAATCTCCAGCTTTAGGGTTTCATTTGACAGCGCCGTCAGGGATGGAAGATTGTAGCCCGGGGCAACAAAACCCTCACCCCGCCTTTGCACCCCTCTCCCGCACGGGCGAGAGGGGGAGAGGGGGGGCTCGTCAATCCACGGCTCATGCTGTAGGCTACGTTATTGCGCTCCTTCGCTTGTACTTGCGCACCGCTTGAACAACCAAGTGCCCGTCGTGAATGGTCTGCGTCAGCGGCTTCTCAATGTAAATATCCTTATAGCGGTGGTTATTACGTTGCCAGCACGGGTGCAGCAGAAACCCTTCACACAAGAGCAGGTGCAAGGCCTGGTGCGGTCCCGGCTCGGGGATGAGACCGGTGCCAGGGCCATCGAGCAGCGGGGCGTCGATTCTGCGCTGACGGAAGATTTCCTCCAGAGTCTCAACGCGGCAGACGCAAACGAGGCGTTCGTGCAAGCTCCACGCGCGGCGAAACGCCCGCAGCCGCCTAGCGAAGCGGAAAAGAAGCCACTCAATCAAGTGCAAGTCATCACCTTGCTGGCAGGCCGAGTTCCGAGCCACCGAGTCACCATCCTGGTCCTGCAGCGGGGCATCGATTTTGACCCCACCGATGACTACCTTCAGGAAGTCCGCTTGGCTCCTTCGCAGCTTCTCTCGCCCGTGAGATACTGAAAAAGGTCAACAGGAGGCTTAGATGACAAAGGCGGAGTTTTCAAGAAGGAGCTTGTTGAAAGGCGTAGCAGCGGCAGCCGCGGCGGGCGCGGCCGGCATTCCGGTTGCTGCTGAGGGGCGCGACCCCGAGGGCTCGATGTGCGGGTCGAAATGGGAGAGACCGCTGAAGCAAAGCGGGAATGGTCTGAACTTGATTGTGATTGTCGCCGACACCTTCCGTTACGACAACTTAGCGTGCTATGGCGCAAAATGGCTGGAGCAGCTTGAAACTCCGAACTTGGACCGGTTTGCCCAGAACTCGACCGTCTTCGCAGACGCCTATCCTGAGGTAATGCCCACCATCCCTATTCGCCGCACGCTTTACACCGGGCGGCGCGCCATCCCTTGCTACTATTTCCCGCAGCACGAGAGCGTGCAGTTGCCGGGCTGGCATCAGCTCTATCATGAAGACGTCACCCTCGCGGAAACGATGGTGGAGGCCGGATACGTTAATGCCCTGATCAGCAGCGTTTATCATCAGTTCAAGCCCGGCAGGAATTTTCACCGCGGGTTCCATACTTGGCGATGGATTCGGGGCTTGGAGTTCGATTACTACGGCACCGCGCCTCACCATCCGCTAGACGTCAGCGACCTCGCATCGAAGGAATACTTGGCCAAATTTCCAGACCTTCATAACTTTCTGAGCCAGTACAAGGCCAACCGGAATCTTTGGCTGCAGGAGGGAGAAGCCGTCAGCCAGATTACCGCGCAAACCGCCATCCGTTGGCTGACCGAGAACCATCATGAGCAACCCTTTTATCTTCACGTGGAGTTCTTTGACCCCCACGAGCCGTGGGATCCGCCCAGTCGTTTCCTGGAAAAGTACCTGCCCAGCGCCGCCCCTCCGAGTTACACCGAACCTCCCTATGACACGGTTCCTCTCCCCGACGACGTCCAGAGGCGGTTGCGGGCGAACTACGCAGGTGACGTGAGTTGCGTGGATTATTGGGTTGGCTGCCTGCTGGATACGATCGTCCAATTCGGGTTGTTCGAGAACTCTGTCGTCGTCTTCATGACCGACCATGGCGCGATGCTCGGCGAGCACGGGCAGTTCTTGAAGGGACCCGACAAACTGCGCGGTCAGGTGACGCACATTCCGCTGCTGATACACGTACCCGGAAGTCAATACGCAGGCAAGAGAGTTAAGGGATTCGTCCAAATTCCTGATGTGATGCCCACCCTGTTGGGCCTCCTGGCGTTGAAGCCCCCTTCGCGAGTAACGGGAAACGATTTCTGGCCCTTGGTTACTGGCACCACTAGCCAGATACACGATTATGCGGTACAGACCTACGGCTGGGTTGGGGCGGTACGTAACCATGAATGGAGCTATAGCGAGATTTGGAAACCCGAAGCACCCCAGACGAAGTTCCGCAAATATCCCGACGCTCCTCCCAACACCTATCAGGCGCAGCTTTACAACCTCGAAAAAGACCCGAAGGAATTGACCGACGTGGCTGACAAGTACCCGGATGTCGCGCGGCAGATGTCGGCCAAGCTGAAGGAATACATCGCCTCGGGAGAAGGTTTAACCTACGGCAGTTTCAATGGGAAACCGACCCTTGATACCGAGGAGGGCCTTTACGCGAAGTAGGCGTGCTCCATGATGTTTCCATCAATGTCTGGCAAGGCCGGTTGTGTTAGGTCTGGCGCACCCGTCTCACGCCTTTTCCCGTCGCGGCTCTAAAAGGGGATAGAATGGACTGGAATTTCCATGAGCGAGTAGCAGCAGCGTACCAGCTAGCGGAATTTCCCTGCAAATTCCACGGCCGTGTCACTTTGTTGATGTAATATCCGTGGATATTGGAACTCGAAAATATTCAGTGGAGATAGCGGGGTTGACATAATCACTACAGCGCCGAAGTAGGGGAGGCTTGATAGCCGGATATCGAGCCCCAAACCTTTCCCATTTAACCTCTCAACAGTCACATGATGTTCGTCTCCGACGTCCACGTACTTTCGGCCGCATACCTCATGGGATTGGCGGCCGCCGCGCCGATGGGCCCGCTCAACATGCTGGCCATCCGCCGCGGCATAATCGGTGGTTGGCGCCACACCCTCGCCTGCGGAATCGGCTCCGTCGCCGGCGACCCGATCCTCTTCTCCCTGGTTCTCCTCGGCGGTCACTATCTCCTCCCCGGTCCACTCGTTCACGCGTAGCCGGTTTCACTACAAATGGCATTGGTTCTGGGACACCGGCAATGGTGATATTGGCAACCAGGGAGCCCACCAAATTGACGTGGCCCTTTGGGGACTCCGGGTGGAATTCCCGAACAAGATGTCAGCCATGGGTGGACACTTCATGTTTGATGACGACCAAGAGACTCCCAATACTCTGAACGCCGCGTTCGAATTCAATCAGCCAGAGGGCAAGCTCAAGATTCTGGAATTTGAAGTGCCCCACTGGATTACCAACCAGGAGGCAGGCATTGGCTCTCTCGGATTCGGAGTCGCCATTCCGGGATTCCTGGGTCCCCCCCCAAGAAATCCTTCTGGCCCGCGGCGAGTGAGAGTCTCCGGTTCCGTCGGGAATATCTTCTACGGGTCGAAGGGCTACATGGCGATGTCGAACGAGGAATTCCCTTCCTACCGCACCTGGCTGGGAGAGGAGCAGGAGCGCGGTTCCAGCGGCTCCCGGGAAGGAAATAACTGGCAAAACTTTATCAACTGCGTGCGCAGCCGGAAGAAGGAAGAGCTGAATGCGCCCATTGAGGAAGGCTACATCTCCTGCGCTTTGATCCACTTGGCGAACACCTCGTACGGGCAAGGGCGGACGCTCAACTTTGATGCGGAAACTGAACAGGTCATCCGCGACGACGAAGCGAATAAACTGTTGCGGGGTACTTATCGGGCGCCGTATGTAGTTCCGGAGGGGGTCTTCCAGTGGGGCGCCCATGGGCATTTCGGGTGGCAGCAAGTCGGCGCTGCGGGCGGAGGTGTTGGCGCACGAACTGAACCGTTGCTCCCGTGGCTGCCTCGGGGGCAAGCCGCCTGCAGCGCGTTTCGGGATGCGAAGCCGCCGCTGGAGGCCCGTGCTCTCCGTAAGCGAAGGGAGATCTTCGATTGGATCAACGGACTGGCCAGGGCGCTTATCCACGCCTGGGCGGCTCACGCCCAACGCCGAGCCGAAACAGCCCGGCGCCTGGCGGCGGAAGCTTGGCTGCGGAGAAACGGAGCGACCGCCATCGCTCGGAACGAGAAAGCGTTGCCCGTTTTCCCCGAGAAATTCGCTCATAATAAGGTTGCGCCCACAACCTCATTCTCTGCCTCCCCGTCGCCTGTTCGCATCCTCAATGCCCGTACTCGCCTCAGCCCTTACGAGCGGCTCTTCACATATTCTCGCCGGTTCGCCTTCACACCAGCATTTCGGAATCCACTCCCCGTCTGCCCTGAAACAGAACGGTCCGATGTTTTCACGGCTTCAAATCGATGGCTGCTCCGCCCCAGTTCGTTCGAAACCTTCGGGACCTCAGCGGGGGCCGGGGTTCCCGGAGCGGTCCACCGCCACCACGGCGTAGGGGCCCTTTTGGTATCGGGTTGGGCCGGAATCGATGTACTCCGCAGCTGCCGTGGATCCAATGCGCACACCGTTATGGTAGATGCGGTAGTAGCACAGGTCCGATTCGGCGCTGGGCGTCCACCTCAGCCGGTTGGCTCTCGCCGTCGCTCCCGTTAGGCGCGTGTCCTGAATCTGCTGTACGGCGAGACCCCTGACCGCGGCAGGAGGGGCATCGTCATAGGCTGTGGTGTAAACCGCGAGCGTTCCTGCCTCGACTGTGTCCACGAGCTTGCCGCCGCTGGGCGTCACCTTGCCTTCCGGTTCTTGCAGGTCGCCGTCATCCGTTGCCGGAACGTGGCGGGGATCGTAGACGTACTTCCGGAATGCCGCTGAATCTTGCAAGGCGCCGAGGCGGATGGAAATGCGCGCCGCCTGCGCCTGGCGATTGAGAGCCGCAACCGACCACGTCTTGCCGTCGTCATGCTGCAGGGCCGCCACCCGGACTAATTCCTCTCCGCTTTCCACCTGAAAGACCGTGCCGGGCCCGCGGAAGAACTTGGTCAGCAAGCCGTATGAATAGTAAGGCGCGCGCGTTGCTGCGCCGTTGGTGAGCCACTTGAACACTCCCCAATGGTTGATGCCGTGGTCCTCGGGGCGGTCGGGATAATCGTTGAAAGTCCAGTATCCCATGGCGTAGACCCCGGCGTTGATGGCGGCCAGGGCGGCTTCGGCAAGCTGCAAGCCGGCCAGGCCTTCCAGCGGCGTGTCGAAGTATTTGCAGGCATCCCAGCGGATGCCATACTTCAAGTCGAAGTATTGGGCGGGCCCGAATTCACCCAGAATGAAATCCTTGCCCCGGGCTTTGGCCAGGCCCACCGCCCACTGGCAGCGTTCCAGGAACCATTTGTAGAACTCCAGGTTGTCGGGAGCGTGCTCATTGATGTAGTGATGCCCGCCGTAAATGCCCGTGATGTCGTCCATGTTTTTGCTGGCCCAGTCGATGGTGCCCCAGTATCCGACGGGAGAAGCATCGGTGGCTAGAAGCTTGATGCCCAGCGAGCGGCGCTTGATTTCCTCAGCGATGGCGGCATGGTAGGAGCGGTAGCGGGGCAGATCCTCGTGCATGTCCGCCCATTCAATGAGAGAAAGCTCGTTGGTGCAGCAGTACCATTTGAGGTTGCTGGCGCCCGCGTTCTGCAAATACTCGAGATCGTCCACCACCGCCGACGCGTAAGACCGCAACGCCTCGTTGCTGGAGACTTCCTTCAGTTCGCCTGTGGTGAGGTAGATTTCCGTACCGGCGGCTTCTTTCATGAGGACCATTTGCCGTGCCAGCGCATCCAGCACCTTGGGGTCGCGTCTCCCAGGCTGGCCCGGCGTCCAGGAATGAAAGATGCGCGCAAAGCGCGGGTTCAATTCGCGCCAGCGTTTGGCCAGAACCTGGTCCTGGAAATCCTGCGTGGCAGCCTCCAAAGACATCTGGGAGTGAAATCCCACGCCTCCAAATCCCTTGCGCACCGGCGTCGCTGTGATGACAAATTCTGGGACGGCTGGCGTCTGGACGGCAAAAGGCGCCGGCTGCAGGCTGGGGGCGGCCACTCCCGCTGACCGTAACGCTCCCTTGTGCAAGAATCCGAGGGCAGCGGCGCCCGCCAGCCCTCGGCGAAAGAAACCGCGACGAGTAGTTGAACTCATGAGATTGACCCTCCGTTGGATACTCCGGTTTAGCAAGACCACAACTGCGTGCCGACCGCGCCTTTCTGCGGGGCCGCTTGCCAAGATCATACACCCAAGGTGTGTCAGGGGTGGTCACCGCAATAGCAGGGACAAAATGGACGTCTTCCCGTTTGTTGTGTGGGTACATATTCTGGTCGACCACCGTAGAGGCCTTGGCCACATGTGATGACCAACCCTGTCATACCCCGCTGCTATTGTTGGTTCATCAGATCCTGAAGCTATGACTTCGGAGGTGATGGATGGAGCAGACAGGGATCATCCGGGATGAAATTGGGGAATATGTACTCAGATTCCCGAATCGCCCGCGAATTCCGGTCCAACAATCCGGCGCAGTGAGGGGAAATACCGAAGATTTTTATGCGGCGTGGGAGGAAGCCTGCCGGGCACAGTATGGGGGCGAACCCCGGCGAGCTCATTACTTTTACCATCAAGCCCAGAGGTTGCCGACGCTACGCAGACGAGGAAAGAGGAATCCAATAACGGTTCAGGCGACTGGGGCGTAACCGTCACATCTTGGCCCGTCCCGAGTTCTTGCGGACGACAAGCTTCCGTCGACAGGGCAAACAGGCAAAAACAAAGTCCCTTCCTGACGGACACACGCCGCCCTTCGCGGCTGAGTCCGAGGAGTTTTGGGCTCAACCGGCAAACGCATGCGAGCCGTGGCGTTAAGCCCGGCTATGCGGCCGGAGCTGCGGCTTGTGCCTCGCTGGCTTTTGCCTGGGCCTCTACTGTGTAGACCACAACCGCCTTTTTTTTACCCTTCACGGCCGTGGCATGGACCGAGCTCAGGTTGACGCCTTTTGCTGCGAGCTTCTCCAAGTGCTGCGCCAGCGCCCCGGGCTTGTTCGCCAGCTCGTGTTGCTCCGCCCCGGTTTCCTGGTATGCAAGCTTGGCTTCGTCGAGGGCCTTCTTTGCTCGCTTGGCGTCTTCGACCACAAGGTGGACTGTGCCGGCTGCCCCTTGGGCCGTTCCCAAGAGCGCCAGGATATTCACCTTCGAGCTCCCCAGTGCCTTCGCGATCGCCGCGACTGCGCCGGGCTGATTCTGAACCGTGATTGTCAACACTTTGGTCTTGGCCATCTCGTCGCCTCCCAGTGGTTATGCCGAGAGATTATACGCCTTAGAATTCAACCCGGCACGCTGGACTTGTCCGAGCTGGACTTGTCCGAGCGGAGCTTGGGTGACGAGGTGCCGTGCCTTCCAAAAGGGCCATGCAGCGTTTCTTCCTTAATAATCTCCGCCAGGGACCCTGCCGGCCAATGTATGTCATGGTCAGAGGGAATTGTATGACCCGCCGTGATGAACAGTTTCTGAAAGAAATGGGCATAGAGTGTTGCCACCTTGACGACCCGTTCCCCAGCTCTCTCCCGCCGCCACCGCCCCCCGGACCCGTGATTCCCGCCTTGTTGGAGAAGGATGCACGCTGGCTCCTTGATCTCGGAGTCCTTTGGGAGGAGGACGCCGAGCCGGGCTTCGTCCCGCCCAAGAGCCTACGGGAATATCTGGCCCGCTACCCGAACGGCATGCGGCGGGCTGTCGGGGAGGCTGCCAAGCGCCTGGGACTTGACTTGTCGGACGACGACATGGACGACATGGCGCAGGACCTCATCGTGATGTTCCTTGATTTCGCCGCCACTGGTCTTGAGGACATATTCGACATGTACCCGTTCCGCCCGCCAATGCGCCCTTGGGGGTGCAGGTCGGCGCAATTCCGTGAATATGTCACGCTCCGCGTGATGGCAGGCATGCTGGCCATGCTCCATGCCAACCCGGCCGGAATGGACGACTTCGGGGAATGCCTCGGGTACTGACAGGCGAAACGGGATGATGCCCGGCGTCAGGCCGGTGTCGAGGCGTGAACTTCGGGTCAAGACCGTGGCTGAGCCCGGGCAGGGTGCGGGCTCCGGCAGGCGGGGCCACGGGTCGGGCGGACGCGGTCGTGCTCGCAGGCGGTAATTCACCGGATTGGGAACGACCACCCTTCCAACTCGGAATCCAACCCCAGCGGTAGGTCAGTCGATGGGAAGGCGACTTTTCAGGCCCAATCCGCTGCCGGCGATATCCATCACCTGAGAATGACTAGTCGGAAGGGGATTTGTCGCCAGGAATCGGTAATACTAAACGCTGCGCCGTCACACAGGGTCTATCTGAGGCAGCGGCCATATTGCAGGTGGCTGACCTTTCAGGACAAAGACCCGGTTGTGCTAAGCCCTCCCTCGCAACCAGGACTTGTGGCCTGCGTGCTTCGAATCGGAGAGGTTCAACTTGTTGCAAAGGTGTTAAATACGCTGGTATTATTCAGTCATTGTTCGATGTTGGAAGGTTGCCAAGATGAGCGCAAATGAATATTACCTTGGAGCCCAAGCTTTTCCTCTGGACAAGGAAGAGGAAAAGGCGCGGCTTATCCAGCGTCTCCGTCAATACCTCGAATTACGCAACCTGACCCTCCTGATAGGCAACGGTTGCAGCATTCCACTTGGCTCATCAAGGATCGATGACGTGTCGAACCTCTTACCCGAATTCGACACAGCACCTTACCGCCTTAACGACGATGGCCTCCAGACGCGGGCGCTAACTCTCTTGGCCCAGCTTCTTCCTGACAAGGGTGTGCTTGGAGTTGAGCCGCTCCTCACGGTGCTAGCTAATGTCCAGGCAAACGAGATGATTCTGCAAAAAACGACCGCGTTCCAAGGAATGGAAGTGTCGGCGACAGATGCGCAATGTCTCGAACACCTTGTAAAGAAATGGCTATTCCACAAATGCAAGGCACTCAACGCGACTCCCGATGAGAGCCTTAAATTTCATGAAGAACTTCTTCGCCGAGTCCTCCTGCGCAGCACAAACCTTCCCCGGGCCAAGGTCTTCACGATCAACTACGACCTACTGCTCGAGCGTGCGTTGGACAACCTTGGCGTGCTGTACTTCGATGGGTTTTTGGGAACCATTAACCGTACACTCCGAACGGAGTGCTACCATTACGATTTGTATTACCCAGGGGAAACAACAGAAGGACGCGTGAGCCGGGTGGATCGCGTTCTGCATTTCTACAAACTCCACGGCAGCATCAACTGGCGTCGTCGGTTTACGGCTGCTGGGGACGTGGTCATCAGCCATACTATCCCCGAAGAAAACGAATACGGCGACGTGATGATCTACCCTTCACCGCTGAAATTAACCGAGATGAACGGATATCCATACGCAGAGATGTTTCGCCACTTTAGCGCAAGCATCCATCAGCCCCAAAGCGTACTTCTAACTGTTGGCTACAAATTCCAAGATAACCATATTAATCGTCTCATTTACCAGGCCCTCAGCATTCCGAGTTTCGTACTGATAATTGTGACTCCGCAAATCGTCTCACCGAACGCAGGTGAATCCCTCGATGCCCGCCATGAGGTGTGGCGGCTCAGGCAAATTGGGAGCAAGCGCATCGTAATAATTGTTGGGGCGGAAAAGGACTCCAAGGGGAACTACACGGGGGGCGCAGGCACCATTCAAGATTTCAGCACAAAATGGTTGCCTGATATCACCGAACTAAATGTCGAAGCTAACGCGCGCGAGGAGGTACGAAAGGCGTTCCCGCTGGATCAACCGCCTGCGTGACCCATGTCAACAGATAGAACGATAGGACGGACTGTCAAGGTCAAAACGTATCAGGCCCTTGTGGAACTCGCGCCTGAGACGAGCAGCTACGTCAAGAGCAGCTCGGGCGGCCTTTATGCGATTGCTGTGATAAACAGTTTCGTTATCATTCCGGTGGGGAGTGAACGCGTCGTAGCCATCGTCACCAGCCTGGACATGGCGGAGGATGCCGAAGCGACCTTGCAGCACCGCCAAATGCTTGTCATTGCGAGGCCGAGACGGACGATGTGGGTCAGTATGGTTGGTACTCTCATGCAGACGTCCGACGGTAAGAAATTCGAGTACGGAGTGAGGCGGTACCCCGAACTTGATAACCCGGTTTGGTTTGCCAGCGAGGAAGATCTGGACGTTATCTTCGATAAGGCTCGCACGCACGATCCGCACCACGTCACAATTGGTAAGTCACCGGTCTTTACAGACTACGACGTTAACATCGATATTGACCAGTTCTTCGGTAAGCACGCCGCAATCCTTGGGAACACAGGATCGGGCAAGAGCTGCACAGTCACGGCCCTGATCCGGGCAGTCCTGGACCGCGGCATGCCAAATGCGCACTTCATCATTTTCGACACCAACAACGAGTACGAGCGGGCCTTTACGGGAATAGATGGGGCACCGCTTTATAAGAGGCTGGTTCTCCGAAATGATGGCGATCAACCCAGCGGCTTGTGGATACCGCACTGGTTCATGAACAGTGTCGACTACAACGCTTTCTTCCGTCCGGGCGAGGGCGCGCAGGCGCCGCTTCTATTTACGGCGATCAGTGCTGCACGTGCAACGGGACAAGTAAAGGCGTCGCAATTACACATCTTTAGCACGATCCAGGACTCGTTGAACCAGATCGACTCCTCGCTAAAAAACCCACCGGCCGGCAACGCTGCGTTCTACGCCCGGAAAAACATGCGTGAGCGCAATTTGGAGCCACTCAGAAAACTGTTGGCAAACAAGCAGGCAGTCTTCACCGAGGCGGGCTTCGCCGAGAGCTGGGCGGGGTATACGAGTGCCACCGAGATAATGTTGACCAGTGTACAGGGAGACGGACCGATTGACGCGCTTGCAAACAATGCAATTCGCGAGCAACTTCAGAGAACTCAGGAAAGGTTGGTAAATGATCGTACTGCGCTTAAGGGGGATAGCAGTACGCCAGTGGGTGTCGACTCGCCTGTTCACTTTGACTTCGACGAGTTCGTCACCACAGTATTTAACGATGTTTTAAGCCGCGAGGCCGAGCGAAATCCCAACCTGCGCAATTATGTCGGGACTTTGCAACTCCGGCTGGAGCAGGCCCGCCAGGACCCTCGTTATGCATTCCTGTTCCGGGTTCCTCCGTTCGCGCAGGCACTTGCCTCATTTCTAAGGCTTCTCTTCGGGCTCGAACCTCATAAGCACTTCACGGATGCCCCCCCACCTTGGAAGGATTCCTATTTGAAACAGAACCCGGATCCTGTCGCCTCTCACCAAGTCACAATTCTCGACCTCAGCCAGCTCGCGTCCGAAGTTCTCGAGAACGTTACGGCGCTGGTCGGGAGACTTGTCTTAGAATTCATGCAGCGTAACCCCGAACGGGGAAAGTTTCCTGTCGTCATTATCTTGGAGGAAGCCCACCATTACATACCCGCTGATGCTCGTCTTGAGCGTCAGCAGCGTGCCCGGGACGTGTTCGAAAAGATCGCGAAGGAGGGGAGGAAGTACGGCTTAAGCTTAGTTGTTGCTTCCCAGCGCCCCGGTGAGCTTTCTCGGACCGTGCTAGCGCAATGCAATAGTTTTATCGTCCACCGTATCCAGAACCCGGACGACCAGCAATACTTCAAAAGCGTGATCAGCGGAATCAACCGCGAACTCCTGGACCAGCTCCCCGCGCTGGCGCAGCAACAAGCCATAGTGCTGGGCGACTGCGTGGCCCTGCCGTTGCAGGTCCGCATCAGCACTGTCTACCCGCGTCCGCGGAGCGATGATCCTCCGTTTACGCGCGAGTGGGCCAACGCTAAACCGACGCTTCCAGACATTGAGGCAATTGCAGCACGATGGGAGGGCAAGCTTCCAGGAAAGTAAACCGCTCCAGAAGAGAATCTTCAACCGGTAAAGCTCCGGCTCGGGTGTTCACCGTCAACATCGCAATCATGGAAAAACTGGACCTGAAGCGATTCGACCCAAAGACTCGATCTTTTATCGAGAAGCTGAAAGACATAATCACCGCTTTTGACGTTGGACTCATCAATGAACACAAGCAGCTCGCGGAGCATGCGCCCTCAGGATTTATGGACGACATGCACCTCCAAGTCCCATGCGTGTACTCGCTTCTCGCGTACGGCATTCCCGGCGTGAGATCGCTGTTCGAGATTGCCTCCGGGAATTCAAGCGGAGCATGGGATGCGCAGCGGGCACTCCTTCTTGCGGCCCTTGGAAAGGCTGATGTGGGATTGGCACAGGTAGAGCTCGCGCGGACATACCTGGATGATCATGTGCAGGACCGGCTCGAACTACGAATACGGGAAGTATTGGAAGATCCAGGAACGCAAGCCGAGGCAAAGCGACTCCTCACCAGCCTAATCCGAGGGCTTTTGACATCTGCCCGCCGGAGGGTAGCAATAGGCCAGATCTTGTCCAGCTCGAGTCTGGGTCCGTTAAGGTCCGAAGGAGACGCTCTCCTCTGGGAAATCATCTCCAAGTCCGTATTGAACATCAGCGACGGGATTTGTGACGAGCTTTCGGAGATCATCGTGCGGGACGAAGATGAGAATGTGTACCAATCGTTTTTCGAGGGTTACCCCGCGGTACTTGATCCGCTCGCGGCAGAAATTATCCCCTCGCAGGTGCTTGGCGAGATGTTCGCAACCGATTTCGTGGTGAGGCGGTTGGACGATGAGTACATTTTCGTGGAAATTGAGAAGCCCCGGGACCGTGTATTCACGGACTATCCACAACCAACCGCCGCATTGTCACATGCCTTGGCGCAGGTGCTTTCTTGGTTCAGTTGGGTCGAAGACAACATCGCGTATGCCCATTCCCACGGATACCCGGGCATACACTCTCCGAGAGGCCTAGTAATTATTGGCAGAACACGGGAAATGACTGCTGCCCAGCAACGGATGTTGAAGCAGCTTAATGATCTGCTTCGTCCAAGAATACACATCGCAACATACGACGAGATACTTCAGAGTGCACGGAATGTTCTAACGAATCTAACCGCCCGGTAGCCCAACTACGTGCGCGTGTCCCTCCAGGACAGTACCGCCCCGAAAACGCCACGCCCGTACCTTGAAGGGGGGCGGGACTCCCATCAGCCTCGGCATTACTCCCGAGTAGGCCGGGAAGGGTTTACCAATAGCTGTCGATAACTGCCCAACCCACAACTTAAGCGGGATTTGGAATGAGAAACGCCCTTCCACGCCGGAATCCATCCGGCCGTAACTTGCAGTGAGGCGAGTGAATAAACCTTCCGCGAACAAGTGGAGAGTAACCCTCGTGTCGGCGACCATTCGCCCAGAAGCAGTCCAGTGCGTGGCAGAGCGGCGGCTGGCGGGTTCAGTTGGCCACTTGTACAGGTAAGGCGCCCGGCTGAGCGCCCGAACCCGCCTCGAGTTCCTCGTGGGGGGTGCGGCATCTGGGCCGACGATGGTGGGCGGCTAGGATTGGAGCGGCTCAGTTGCCAGCCCCCGTTACGCGATGGGCTCCTTCAGTAGTTCTCCGAAGTCAAAATGGCCTCGACTGCCGAGCAAATTCACGAGATCCTCTGCCATTCTGCGCGACTCCGGATTGCCAGACCTGCGTGCCGCCCGAATTATGTCCTTCGCCTTATCCCGCCACCTGAGGACGCCCCAACCCTTTGCATCGCCTTCCACCATCATGGTCAACGCTTGAATGCACTGAAGTGGCATGGCCCTCGATAGATCTGTAAGCCGTTCTACCACCATGTGGTCTGGCTCGACCCATTTGACGAGCCGAAGCACGTCCAACAGGCGATTGACAGCCCACTCGTCGTCAAGCTTCCCGGACGCGAACCACCACCCGTATTCCCTTAGTTCCTCGGCACCACCTTCGGGGCGTTCTCTGGTCGCGCCCACCCGCCTCTCTAGCAGGGTCTTCAGTCGCTGTGCGATCTCGCCTGGAATTGGCTCTTTGGTATTGCGCAGGCTCCATCCCACAAAGTTGAGTGCCTGCCCACGCAGCTTGCCATCAGCTCGATGATAGAAGGCGTCAAGGAGAGCACCTTGATCGTCTAGTTTACCTCGCCAGTAGTAAGTCATCAGGTGCTGGGCGAGGGAATGGTCCGGAGCCTCCGGGTTTCCCCATTCATGTTTGTGCGTGCCGATCCGTTGGACCGCAAACGCGTACTCCTCTTTGAGCCATTCGAACACGTCGTCATAAGGAGCACAATAGCAAACGTAGGTATCCCAGGCGGCATGCCAAAACTGAAGCTCATTCCTGGGAAGTATGCGCGCAGTGTTTTCCTCGGTCCATTTCCGGTCCAAATGTTGCAGGAACGGAAGGTACTCACCGTAAACCGCGCGGATCGTGATTGAGGGTTCCGCGTTCGAGTCCAAATGCGTTTCAAGAACCTTCTTCACATCGAGCATGGCATCAAATCCCTGCGTCAGCAATACGCCTCCATCGCCCGACCTTTCAAATCCTTTCCGCACCCAATCGGCATACCTCACAACGGTTTCCATTGCCACGCCCCGTACGGAGTTAATGGCATTTGTAAGGGGATCATTGCTTTGAACGTTGATGCCTTGATCGCGATGCTCCTCCTTAATGCCACTCTTGGCGTATCTCTCCTCCTGCTCAGGTGTGGGGTCAGGATCGTAGGTCACTGGCTCGATCGCCCGCCAAACTTGTTCGCGCATCTCAAAAGGGATGCGATTCTCGTCGGAAACAAACCCAGCAGTCAGAAGCCTGCAGACCGCCGATCTTGTCCATCCCCAGTGGGGATCCATTTCGAAGAACTCAGCCGTGCGACCCGCGATGTCTCTCGCGCGCGTCACGGCCCATTCACAAAGGTCGAGCACCGGTTTCCACGGAAACTGCCGTGTCTCCTTTAGCGCATGCTGAATCCCCTCGATGAGAGCGCGAATATAAGTTGGTTCGGTCAGGTGCTGGAACTCGGCGGCAGCCTCAGCGTACTCGTTGGCCTTTTCCGTCACCACCGATGTGAGCTCCCTAGCAAGCCCTTCCATGCTTGCACCATGAATCGGATCGCCTGAGGGCTGCCAGGCACGAAGGTAGCCAACGACCTCCTTGGGCGACATCGCTTTCAGTTCCTGGCGAGCTACTGGGCTGTGCGGCCCAACCCAGGCACGCTGAGTGTAGGAAACAAACTCCGGATGCTCTGGTGCGCCAGTCTCAGCGGCAAAAGCGGCGTAGACTGCCTTCCACGACTCGTCGAGAAATTGCTCCAATGGAGCGAGGCGGTCACGCTTCCACTGTCTGGCGTAACGTTCGTCTTCCTCTTCAGTCACGTTCCTACCGATGAACTTCTCCCAAGATTTTCTATGTTCTTCCCGGTTGGGCGGTCCCGCCTCAATCCACATCAGGATCCTGTTCTGATCTTCGCTGGGTAAGCAGTCGAAGCACTCCTTCTGCAACAAAAAATACTCGTGACGCATCGCCGCATCGTCGAACAGCTGCCGATCGAGAAGGCGCTCCCGCACCAAGTCCGGTGCCGAATCAGGGAATGACCACAGGAGGTGCAACGCAAATCGTCGAAAGATCTGCCACGATTTGCCGCGCTCCTCCAGGCGCTGCACAAGAGCCGGCAAGGAATCAGGGGATTTCCTAGCGATTCTCTCAGCAGTGTTGCGCACGGCACTTACAAGAAGGTGCTTGAGCCCTAGGTTGAGATTCTGCTGATGCTCTTCGATTGCGGGGCGCCAGATGTACGACAGGTCTTCAGGGCGGCGCTCAGCTCCGCGGCGGTCGGAAAGAAGAACAGCACGGTCTAGGAGGTCGCAAAGTAGGTTGAGTGTTTGCTGGGGGGCGACCTCCACAAGCTCCGGAATGTTATTGCTCAAAATCTGCTCGTATTCCCAAAGGTCGAATTGGGCCCGCGGCTCTAGGAGGTTAATAAACCGTGATTCATCGGCTTTCGCCTCTTTGTGCCTTGGATCTTCAAGGACCGTCAACAGCGATGCAGCCAACTGGAGTGCAGGGCCAACTTGTTGCCCCTTCGCCAAAACGATAAAGAGGTTGGCCAGTTTGGCGGGAAGCCCAAAGTACAAGTTGGGGCGTGATACAATCCAATCGGCCTCTTTGACAGCCCAACCGGCACTGTACTCCGCAGGAACTGAAGTCAAAGCTTCAGCCAGGTCTTCGTGCACGCGAGTATTGTTCGTATTCGGGACCGTAAGAGCAATCTGAGACACAGCTTCCGATGCAAGCGGCGCCATACGCTTCAGGTATCCACCTGCTGGCCACAATGGAAAAATGATTCCTTCGCCTGGGATCGTCTTTGCACGCGGAGGTTCAGTAAACACTCCTGCGTCAGCGAGAAGCCTCAGCCAACCTGGTGAACTAAGATTGTCATAAAAATACCTTTGAGAAGGTTCATCAACCAAGAGAGGGGCAAGATCCTTAGCGTAATTGCAGGCCGAGGGTCCAGAAATAATTAACGCATCGATTCTTTTCAATTTGTTAAAAAACGATTCTGTCATCGTGGTGCTGCCTTTCCATCACTTACTGTGGATACGGCTTCGGAAAGTCGACAAACCGCTTCCAAGACGTCTTCTATTTCCCAGTGTTTTCGCCGGTCAACAGGTGCATACCGGAGAACGACCGTGTCTAACTCCAAAAAAAGCTTTGCCTCGGCTTGTTCCTCAGTCATATCCCGAATTTCCTCGGTCTTCATCTCCCTTTTCACTTCTTTGAATCTAGCAGGAAGTACTGCGATCCTGGGAGGCATCTTATATCCGGGGTAGGTGTTCTTGATTTGTGTGTGCATTTCGTGAACTCTACGAAACACCTGGTGTACGTCCGGTTCAGAAAGTCGACAACCAATGAACACAATCGGATAATTCAGTAATAGATTTTCCACAAAGAGCCGAACTACACCCCTATAGGCCTGGTCGAACTCACTCCGAGCCAGAACGAGGTCGCGTCCCGTGGGCATCCCGTCCCGTCGCGCGTGCCCGTGGGCGTAGAACAGGGGTTTCGTGCAACGCTCTAGCTCTGGGGCAGGGAGTAATGGATATGAAAATAGATACCTATGTCCGAGTGCGTTAGCTGCCTCACTCAGAAGAGGGTCGAGATTAGTTGTTACGTAAGCCTTGAACGGTGCCTGCATCAACCACAGATATGCTTGCCTAGTCTGCACCACGTTTCCGCCGTAATAACCGGCCAATGTGGCTTCATACGCGTTTGCATTCGCTCGTTTACATTCTTCGGCCTTGTCGAGCAACTCATCTGCCGTAGGTGTCGGTCGCGAATTGTCAAAAGGCTCCACTGCACATGCAGAGCAAAGCCCGGTCACGGCGCTAGGCCAGTCTGGGTAGAGCTCTTTTGAGAGCCCCGAACCCACCCACGCGACGCACCTCCCTCCTCCTACGGCCTTGATGATTTCTGCAGCGATTTGTCTCGAAGCCAGATCTTCGATTGCCTTTGCTGGCATGGTTCCTGCCTACGTCGAGCGTGCGGGCAAACAGCCCCACGTACGCGCACTCGACGGTTTGCCACGCAGGTTCGTATGTTGAGTGCGACCGTGCCTCGCTGGCGCAGTGGGCATGTCCGATTAGACCTCCGCGTGCGTTCCGAGTCAAGCAGTGTGGCCGGAACGGGGCGGATGCTCCACGCGCACGCGTCCGAATTGCATCCGCGCCAAACGCGCAAAGCTTTCGAGGAGACCCGCCACCGTGCTCGATGCACAGCATTTGAGCGGGTTGGAGGATGCACGCAAATCGCCCCAAAACCACTGGCCGCATAGCCCGCAAACCGTAGACGTGGCCCCCCTGTCACCTTTGGCAATTGTGCGTGGATGATGGCGCACCCGGAAAGCACTCGCCGATTTTGGCCTCTCGGCTCTATTGGAGAGCTAAGGTGGCAAGAGGCAAATTCTGCGTTTGGAGACGACGAAAGCAGACCTCCTCGCAACCCAAGCAGGATTACGCCGCTCCACGCCTGAATCCCGCCAGCCGCAATGCCGTGCGCCAGCTGACGGCCAGGCGGCTTTCCATTCTCAATTACTTCTGAAGTCTACCTGTCAAAACTAGGTTACCTGTGCGAAATGGATACACAGCAGGCGAGCACTCTGCAGTAGGCCTGCACCACGCATTCCGGCACGGTCTGCGGCCTTATAATCGAGGTTGTGACAGTTGTTCTGTGAGTTAGAGCCCAAGAACGGTCAGAAGGAGGACGGTTGCGATGAGCCCCGGACCCGTTATCATTCTCGACACGTCGGTCATCAATAGGTTTGCGGTGGACAGGAAGGTGGGGGACCCGTTAATGGCGGCCCTGAACTCTGGATACGCGGTGCGATTGACCGCGACGAATGTGGAGGAGATCATTGCTACCCGCAATGGCGATGAGAGGGACCTTTTACTGGATGTTTGCAAGGAGCTCCTGAAGGGCAAGAATGCGGAGATCATCCGCCCGTTTCATGAATTGATAGAGATATTGATCTCCGAGTTCGAGAGGAGCAGATCATTCGACTGGCGGCGGGTTTCGCTGGGGTTGCCGGAGTATGAGCGGGAGGTAGCGTTACGAGAGCTTATTAACGATGAGCTTTCGGAAAAGCAAAGAAAATACGCAGCCGATATGGCAGCTGAGTTCGAGAAGGTATTTCGTGACGCTCGCCATCACTTCGAGGAGCTCTTCCAGGCCGGCGCAGAGTCGCGACCATCCTCCGTTGCCGATCTGGTTTCGAGACTACAAGTAGGCGGCGGTGCCTTCTGGGGTTTCGGCAAAGTGCTGTACAGGCATCCCCCCGAGGTTCCGCCGGACGAGGAAACGGTTCGGCGATTCGTAGATTCGTGCCCCCCCTTTCACGCGCTTCTGCTGGCGCTCTGTGTTGCCCAATATGACCGGTGTATTCGGGAACCTGGCAAGCGGGGGCAGCCCGCAGGACGCAGTGATCTGTTCATG
>JBEKUR010000088.1:0-21455 GCA_049514855.1 Terriglobia bacterium | reverse complement strand
GACGCTCCATCTCCTGCTCCATCGCGAGCAGATCGCCGAACACCGACATGCACTCGGCGAGCACGGTGCGTCCCGAAAGTGTCAGACCGTCCTGCGGCAGGTAACTGGAGGTGATCCCCTTGGCGAAGGTGACTTCGCCGTAATCGAGCGGCTCGAGGCGCGCCAGCACCTTGAGCAAGGTGGTCTTGCCCGTGCCGTTCGCACCCACCAGGCCCACGCGATCGCGCGGCGTGATGAGCCAATCGAGATCTTCAAACAGCAACTTGGGGCCGAAACGCTTTCCGGCCGAAGACAGTTGGATCATGTCGGCTTGGGCGCCTCACCAGCCGCAGCCCTGGCGCCGGGCTTCGGTGCGGGATTTGGCGTACCCGATAGCCAGCGGTGCTGGGGGAGAAACGTTACATCGGAGGCTGAGCACCACCCACCAGTTTAGCAAATTTGGCGAAGCACGCGGGGAATGGGCAGGCAGCATGAGGTCGTGGCTCATCAGTTTCCCGACGATGCGTGTTGACTCGAAGGTACTAGCCAAACGGATTTGAATTTCTCCGCCCTCCTGAGGCAGTCGAGGGTCGAGAGTCGAAAGTCGAAAAGGGCTATATCGCAAAAATGTGTGCGACAACCTGCACAGAGTTTGGCAGTAAGACTCTAAACGAGACGGATACGGGAGAAGCCGTGAATCCCGATGAAGGAAGGGGGTTCTCGTCCCATGAGGACCCGGCGCAAGCACCGGCGGAGGAATTGGCGCCGCTCCATCATGAACGGCGCTATTCCCCCCTCGGGCGAAAAAGGCGTTGCATGAGTCGGTGCGGGCGGAAATCCTACAGGAACATGTGGTCTCAAGCCGATGGCGCCGCAACCCGCGCGGGGTGAAGCGCAAGATGAGCAACTTCCCGCTACCTCCGCGACCGGCTTGCTTGAATATTCGAATCGAAATGTCAGGTTGCCTTAGAATTGTTAAGTGAACAATATTGATCTTAAGCAAGATCCCACAGAGAAGGCGAAACTCCTCCGAACGGTACTTTTCAACTGCCTGTTTGGTTCTGCAGGGGTATATCCTACACATAGAAAACCGTTCGACCTCATACTTGGAGCGGCAAGAACTGGGGAATGGTACGCCTGGCAGGATTCGAACCTGCGACCTATTGCTCCGGAGGCGTAAACAGAGGGTTTGCGACGGTTTGCGAAAGAGTGAGATTAACCGCTATTGATGCGCCTTCCGTGAGCGTTTCACCCCTTCGCCAAGTGTGATGAATTACGGCCATTTTTGATTGAGGTGTGCACCAAATTGTGCACCAAATTTCAGTCCTGTCTCGATCTGCTGCCACGGCCGCAAATGCACTAACCATCCGTTTCTCATCCCCTACAACCTCCCCCTGTTTGCAGAAGCCAACATCTCACCCAGCACACCGCACCACCCGAACCATCCTATCCCCCATCGACGTAACGCAAGTCCCCGCGCGAGGCCAATTCGGTAGCCAAAACCTGACCAAATCCTCCTTTCTCTCATAAAACCCAATCCTCCCTGGCAGAGGGGAGGGGTAAGTGTGTCTCGCGCGAGGGCCGGAAGGGTCAATAACCCTGCGCACCAGGAGACGTCTGGATAGGGCCCCTGTCCAAACGTTTCGAGCCCAGGGGGGGTCTCCACGAACATCGCAGTCGAGAGAACCTGTGGGCTTTCTGGGAGGAAACATGGATACAAATCGGATGTTCACAAGCTTGTTCGGTGGATGGCTCACGGCAGCCGACAAGGCTGCCGCCGCCACAATCAATTGCGCTAAGTCAACTGTCATGCCTTGTCGGAGCTGACACTGAAAGCGACCCTGGCAACTGGGAAGACCTTGGTTAAAGTTGGCACCAAGCTGACCGACTGCTGCACCACAAAGTAACTGTTCAACCGCTTTCTCACTCGCATTAGATCTTAACTCGCCGTAGTCAAGACTCTTTCCAATTCACTCAATTTCCCTAATCACACCGGAGGTGTGTCTTGAGAATCTTTCAACCGGAACGCGCCTTGATCGCTCGCGAAACCCGCGAGGAGGACCGGCGGGAGCTGGCCGGAGCGGCCGTGCGAAGGTATCTTTTTCCCAATTCCTCGCGATTGTCCCCGTCCGCCGGGTCGATTTCGAGATCCATTCCCGCGCCCGCTTCCAAGCGCTCTCTTGCGACAACTCGAATAGGCTACCATGACTCGGTTCCGGTGTCAAGAGCAAAATAGTCCATGTAGGGTCCGGGCTTACCCCGGCTAGGCCGACCCAAGCGTCGGCCTACTATCCCATTAATCCCAAGGAGGCAATCCAATCATGAAGACCCTCATTATCACTCTCTCTGCTGCTTGTGCCGTGGTCGCCTATTACTTTGGTCTCCGCTACTTCAGTGGCCGGGATCTTGGCTTCACACCCGCGAGGAAGTACGTCCAAAGCCTGGCGAAGAACCTGCTTCACACCGAACTCGCCGCCTCCCGAGAAGCTGGCACGACTCCCGCGGCAACAGCCGAACAAGCGGCCTAATGCTTATCCGGTTGTTTCAGCAAGGCACCATATGTAGTGGTTCACAGAGTGGTTAACAAAAACAGAAAAGGAGAAGAACATCATTATACTAAAGTTCGACACTGCGGCGAAAGCTCATAAGGCTCTCAAAGAGATTACTGAGTACCAGATATCTCTTTTAAGAGACTGTCAAGAAGCTGGCCTCCGGGAGTTGTGGCCAACATCTCACGAATCTCCCTCTGTAAGTCGGCCACCTCGCTAGGGCTTGTGATTTCGTGCTTGTACAGAATAACCCTGATGGCCTTAATTGCTATGGTCAGCTCGTGAATCGCTTTGTTGATGAGTACAAGATTTTCATTGGTCTGATCCATGCGATTCCCCCAGTGAAATAGGACGGTAAGTTTATGGCGGTTTGGCATAGTAGGTCAAGAAAAGAAAACCCCAGATGCGGATACCGGATTTGTTAACCAAAATAGAAGCACAACCTGTAGTGGCTTGCTCAAACAACCGGATAAGCATGAGCGGCCTAGCAGACTGTCCCGCTGATGCTGGTCGCCGCAACTCTCATAGATGTCAAAGGAGATGCTGCATGTCACTCGTAACCCGTTACCGGCTCTTCTGGGCTGCCTTGATGGCAGCCCTCTTGGGCCTGGCCTTTTGGAAGAACTCGTGGAGCTATCCCCGCAAGTCCCGGCTCTGGAGGCTCGGCAAGGCCGTCATCGATACCGGCCTGGTGGTGCTGATGGTCATCTACGCTCCGGCCCTGCTTCTCATGTACGTGGTGATCTGGCTCACCAGCCCGTTCAGGAACAAGATCATCCAGGTCAGCGCGGCCTTCGCCTCCATCCTGGCCATCACTCATCTGGCCGGAGTGGTCTTCGAAGCTGTCGCCGTACTGGGCGTGTTCGCCGTGGACCTGCTGACCGGTCAGGTTCTGGCCCGGATGGACAGGCGTGAGAGAAACAAGCAGGCGAAGGCTGCGTAAGGAACCGATGAGTACGAGCCGCAGACCTCACCGACGGAGGCCTGCTGCGCTACGCTTGCTTCCGGACGCCACGCGCGCGTTGACTTCCCGGTACACGCGGCGTATGCTGACGCCAATGGAAGTTCGCCTGCATGTTGCTGTGAGGCGATCGTCTCATGATTAGCAAGAACGTTTCCCACTATCGCATCGTTGAGAAGCTCGGCGGCGGGGGCATGGGTGTCGTCTATAAGGCCGAGGACAGCAAGCTCGGCCGCTTGGTAGCGCTCAAATTCCTTCCTGAAGAACTTTCCAGGGATCGCCAAGCGCTGGAGCGTTTTCAGCGGGAGGCCCGCGCCGCCTCGGCGCTCAACCATCCTAACATCTGCACCATCCACGACATCGACCAGCACGAAGGCCAGCCCTTCATCGCTATGGAGTTGCTGGAGGGACAGACCCTGAAGCAGCGCCTAGCGGTAGCGGCGGGTTTACCCCGCCAGCCCGAAGGTGGCGGCATAAAGCCGCCTCTACGAACGGACGAACTGCTCGACCTCGCCATCCAGATCGCCGACGCTCTCGACGCCGCCCATGCGAAAGGGATCGTCCATCGGGACATCAAGCCAGCGAACATTTTTGTGACCCAGCGCGGTCAGGCGAAGGTCCTGGACTTTGGCTTGGCCAAGCTGGCACCAAAGCCCAGGCGGGTGGCGGAAGCGGTGGGAGCCTCTGCGCTGGCCACCGCATCCATCGAGCCCGAGCAGCTCACCAGCCCCGGCGAGGTGATGGGAACGGTCGCCTACATGTCGCCGGAGCAGGCGCGAGGCGAGGAGACCGACGCGAGAACGGACTTGTTCAGTTTTGGCGTGGTCCTGTACGAGATGGCGACAGGTCACCCCGCCTTTTCCGGGACAACTTCCGTGCTCATTTTTGATGCGATATTGCACAAAGCTCCTACATCGCCGGTTCGACTGAATCCCAACTGCCCGGCGGAGTTGGAACACATCATCAACAAGGCGCTGGAGAAAGACCGGGAGACGCGCTATCAGACGGCCTCTGACCTGCGGGCCGACCTGAAGCGCTTGCAGCGGGACACAGAATCCAGGCACGCGGCGGCGGTAGCGCCGGCGTCCTCACTGGCAGCAGTCGTGCCCCTCCCGCAGACGCGGGAGCGCCCACAAGCGGCGCCCCTACGAAAATGGTGGATGGTTATGGCAGCGTGCGGGGCGGCGGCGGCCGTCGTCGCCATCCTCGCTGCCCTGAACGTCGGCGGATGGCGCGATCGGCTACAGGGTCGAGCTGGCGCGCGGCGCATCGAATCGCTAGCGGTGTTGCCGCTGGCTAATCTTTCCGGTGACCCAGAGCAGGAGTACTTCGCTGATGGCATGACCGAGGAGCTGATTGCGACGCTGGGAAAGCTCAGCGCGCTGCGGGTGATCTCCCGGACCTCGGTGATGCGGTACAAGAAGACAGACAAGCCCCTGCCGCAAATTGCGAAAGAGCTTAACGTGGACGCCGTGATCGAGGGGTCGGTCCTGCGGGCCGGCAACCGCGTGCGGATCACGGCGCAGTTGATTCAGGGCTCTACCGATAGGCACTTGTGGGCGGAAAGCTACGAGCGCGACCTGCGCGATATCCTGGCCTTGCAGAGCGAGGTCGCGCGGGCGATTACCAGCGAGGTCAAAGCCAAAGTGACCCCTGAGCAGCAGTTCCACCTCGCCAGCCCGCGCCCGGTGAACCCGGAGGCGTACGTTTTTTACTTGCAGGGAAAGGTGCTCTTGGGTCGAGATACGGAGCCTGACAACCGAGCCGCCATCGAAGTGCTCGAGCGCGCGGTTGCCATTGATCCTAACTTCGCCCTCGCCTATGCGGCATTGGGGTACGCCTACGCAGAAAGGCTGTTTGACTGGGAGCCGAAGGACGAGTGGAACGAGAAGGCTGAGGCAGCGGTCGAGAAAGCACTCTCCTTGGATCCCAATGTCGCGGATGCCCATGTCTCTCGGGCCGTCCTGCTCTTTACCTCGGCACATGGATGGCAATACGAAAAGGCAATTCAGGAATGTAAGCAGGGGCTGGCTTTGGACCCCAATCTGGCGGAAGGCCACCTTATTCTTGGTGCAGTGCTCGATCACGTCGGCCTCCTTGACGAAGGCCTTAAGGAGTTTCAGACCGCGACGGCTATTAACCCGAACCTTGCAGAGGCAGTGTTTTACACAGGGTTCACGCTTATGTTTAGCGGCAAGTTCCAAGACGCCTTGCCATACCTGCGGGGCGATCCGTTCTCCAATAGCATTCAGGCCTTGGACCTTTGGGAGCTGGGGCGAAGACAGGAGGCCCAGGCCCTGATTCGCGAATTGCTAAAAGCCGATCCGCAGGAAAAGTCTGTGTGGGTTGCTAGTGTCCACACCTTTCTCCTGGCAGATGCCGGGGAAGGTCAGGAGGCGGAAAAGAGAATCAAGGAGAAGATCCTAAAGCAGGGGGAGAGCTTGAAGCGTTACGGCCATTTCCATCATGTTGCTAACCTTGTCGCCGACATATACGCGCAACTGAACAAGCCCGAACAAGCGGTGGCATGGCTTGAGGTAACGGCTGCGACGGGCTTTCCCTGCTACCCGTTTTTCGAGCGCGACCACGCCCTCGATCCGATCCGGCAAGACCCCCGCTTTGTCGCGTTTATGCAGAAGCTGAAGCCTCAGTGGGAATACCTCAAGTCCACGTACGGATCAGCCACCATGGCGCGCGGTAGCGGCAATCAATAGGTCGAGCTGCTCATCAATGCCCAAATCGCTTCGCCCAGCGCGCTGGCGCTCATGCCAAATGAGAGAGGAGATCGCGGATCACTTCACCACAGCGACGGACTCTCTCGCCCCATGTCCTGCAGTCCCCGCCGCGCTTCCAAGACCTGCTGCGTCGCATGAGCTTCCCGTACTTGCGTGCGACGTATGCGCCGTAGTTACGCCCGAGCTGCGTATTGACTTGCCCATGGCGGCGACCTAAGATGCGGCTCAAAGGAGGTTCCCTCCTTATGATTGGCACGACCGTCTCGCACTACCGCATCCTGGAGAAGCTCGGGGGCGGGGGCATGGGCGTGGTGTACGAGGTGTGGGACGCCCGGCTCAAGCGCATCGTCGCTTTGGCTCCCGTCCCTCAAAGTAGAGTCTGCCGTCGATCCGTTGCGCTCCGACCCGCGCTTCCAGGGATTTGTTGCGCCGCATGAATTTCGCGCCGTAGCGGGCGTAGCGCATACCTCCGCCGTTGGGATTTGCTGCTTGACTGTTCACCCCGTCGATGGTGCTGTATTCCAGCGATGTGTCGTCCCCCGTTGCGGGATCGCTCTTCTCTTTCCAATCGATTCTTCCCTGTAATGGTACGCCTACTCAAGCGGCGCAGATGTCCACTCCCTACCCCCATCGAGGTTGAAGATGAATCGTCCGGTGAATCTGGCTCTCAGCGTGGGAGAAACACTCGTTCATGAAGCTGGAAGGCTGCTGTTCGGATTTGCTCTCGGCAGGGCGAAGGAATTTCTGGGTATGCCCCAGCCGCTTGGAACCCGGCAACTGGTCCTCGGTCGTGCCCTGCAGAAGAAAGCAGTGGATGGCGCTCTGCTGGTGTCCTGAGTTAAAAGTTCGCTGACAGAGTCTTCCCCTTTCGGATGCCCGTTGCACAGCCCCGGTAGGGGCGCAAGATCGTAGCCCAGGGCGCCAGCCCTGGGGGAGAGAGCCCTCACCCCGTCCCGCAGAGCGGGACACCCCTTTCCCGCCCGAGCGGGAGAGGGGACGGGGGTGAGGGAGGGTTACGCTCACCCACGGCTCACGCCGTGGGCTACCTTCTTCCGCCCGCTCCGCGGGCTGACTTCTTCTGACTCAGGACACTAGCAGATCCACGGAGTGGGAAGGAATACACGAAGTTCATACTGAAGGAATTTCTGCCCACCGATCAGCGGCCCAGAACCTTGGCGGTTGAAAGTGAGCCTCACTCCGTGGATGACTTCGACTACGACAAGCTCCCGGCCATCGAAGACCTCCGCAATCGTTCTCCCGCGTGGCTGGCCCGCAAGCTATTCCCAGGCCCCGAATTTCTTTGAGTGCGATGCGCAGGCGACGGCTTGGAGTTAATGCAACGCGGCGGAACGGTTCGGAGCGGCGTCAGCTTGGGTAGTCAATTCGTCCGTAGCCTCAAAACTTGTAAAACCATAATCGCTATTTACGCCTGTGGTTCCTTCGATGTAAAACCCCATGCCAGGGCTGCCGCCTTTGTAGGTATTGTCGGTGGCTTGGAGCACCTGCACACCGTTGATGTAGGCTGTGATCACGTCTCCAACGATGGTTGCCTTGACCACATCCCCATTCGCAACGCCGTAATGCGACCCTTCAGCCGTATTTAGGTAGGTAAAGTTTCCTAAGGGTCCGTTCCACCTGACGATAGTGGTGTAGGCTTTCCCGGTTTTGGAGCAGCGGAAAAAGATCTCGTACCCCGTGGCTCTGTGGGCGGACAGCGTGCTCCGCAGGCGCAACTCCACCTCCTCCCAGATCTTGTCGTTCTGGTTCGCGGTGCGGACCGTGGCTTGGGCCGTCTGGTTCGGCCCCCAGGTGCCCGCGAGTAGAGCTGTCGAGTCATCATACTTTTCAGGCACGGTCTTTACCCCGCCTGATTGGACCCCAAAGGCAAACCCTGGAGTTGTCCGGACGTTGGCCCAATCGAGACCGGCGGTCTGGCCGTTAATCCAGTTGCCACCTTCGGAAATGGGATTCTCATTGAGGGGGAAGGTGGTGGCGTAGGTCCCGTGCGTCCCGCTTGAAGCGACCGGAGCGATGTTTGCACCCCGTGTTGCCGGGTACCAGAGCCACAGCATGATAACAAGCGTCATGGCCGACGATCCGATGACGAGTTTGCGCTTCGGATCCTTAGACTGCATGAACGGATACTGAGGCATACGCCCTCCTTTGATTGTAATCGGAATTTCCGTTTTCAATTCTCGACCGACCCATAACATACACCTGACCGCCACTGAATGGAATGTCCAGTCGAGTTCTCAGTACTGGGTGCTTCCACGGACGACAGCAGAGATCAGTTTTACATGTCCGACTCCGCTTGCTGCCCGAGCCCCACGTAGAAGGAGGAATCCCTATGATCATTGGTGTCACGCACGACCAAGACGGCCGTGTCGTCCAGCGGCTGTCCGTATCCACCAAAGTCTCCATCGGCCTACCGGAGATCGCAACCATCCTACCAAGCTCGATCACTTCGTTTTCCTGCGCAAGAAGACGTCAGCCAACCGGGTTGAGTGGGAAGCCGGTCCGGAGCTGACCCGGCATTATGGCGAGCAGTGCCGCGAACTTCACATCATGTTGATCGACGATGACATCGAGAGCGTCTTCCCCAACTCCTATGCCTGGTGGACGGCCACTGAGCGGAAGTGCTGGGGTGACAGCGTCACTGCTACCCGGCGCCGCCAAGAGTGCGGCAGCGAAGGCCACGGGAGGTACGGCGGGAATTCCCACGATTGCTTTCGACCTGCCGGCCATGGAGAGTTCTCTGGTGGGCGCTTCGACCGAACGGCTTTGCACGGCGCTCCAGATCATCGACGCAGTCTCGCAAGGGAGGATGCTGTTCATTGCAACTTGCAACTCGATTGCGAGCTTGCCACCCGAACTGCGCAGGCGCTTCACGCTGGGGACCTTCTTCTTCGACCTGCCCTCGGACGAGGAGCGCGAGACGATCTGGGGAATCTATCTTAAGAAGTATGGAGTGTCCGGCCAGCTGCCGAATGACGAAGGCTGGACAGGCGCGGAAATCAAAGAGTGCTGCCGGAAAGCGCACCGCCTGGGAATCACTCTCATGCAGGCCGCGCGCTACATCGTGCCGGTTTCACGTTCCGCGGCCGAGCAGATCAAGGCACTGCGCCAGATGGCGTCGGGGATTCCCACTTTTTCCACCCTTCTCACATTTCTAAAATATTCGGCACTCGCGACGTAGCTTATTCCTTTGTTTTCAAGGTGTTCTATGGACATGTTAGAAAGAACATGAATGTGGCAGTTTGACACATTCGCGGCCTGCCGGCTTTATAGTACGCTACATACATAGCCTCCTAACGTGGAAAAGACAACTTCTTCGCCCCGACGAGTGAGGCTCAGCATGACAGGCGTTTGGAAAAGAGAGCGCAAAAGACAACGGCGGAGATGCTTGGCCCGAGGCTAATCGTCCTCGGGCCGGGAATCTTGATACTCGTCAATGGCGTCGGCGGCGGCTTCGGCTTTCATCTTCAGCCAGTCAAGTTCGACCCAGAGTTCAGAGAGGAGGTCCTGGTCGCTTCCGCGCCCCACGCGGGTCATCTGTTGGCGAATCTTGCGGAGCCGCTCATACCATTCCTCGACTTCCGCGATCAAGCCCTCGACCGTTTCAAGACTGGGCACAATTTTGGGAGCCATGGCGTTGCCGACGCACCCATTACACCAGTCATGGCCGCCAGTCGCGATCTTTAGGTGGGTTATTTGACCGGCTTGGCATGGGGTGATGGCCGGAGGCCGATGCTACGCCGGATTGCGCGGGGTGGCGCAGAGCGCAGCTCTGCGGTCCGCAGGCAAGGGTGAAATCGTGCCGGCCGATCACTCTCAAAAAGCTTGGCGCGGCGATCGGTGCTGCTGCCCAGGAGTTGCAGTCCGCGCGCAAAATGGCGTTTGTGGGTGGGCATGACCAGCGCTAATACAGCACGTTGAAGCGCAAAGCTGCGCTCTGCGCCAGCCAGCGACACAAGATGGAATGGTGCGTGGCGGGCCAGAAGGGGTTATGACCTCACCGGACGCAAAGCCGACTTCTCAGGCCGAATCCCAACAAGCGCCGCAAGTGTCTGAGCCGCAAGCAGTTGAGCTTACGTTCTTGATTTCTATTGTGAACTGTAAACTATGGACTGTGAGCTCCTCAGGAAGTCGCCAGTTGACAGTTAACAGCCAGGGCATCCTGATTTTTTTTGCTGTGAACTGTAAACTCTGAACTGTAAACTGTTCGTGTGATCTACCTCGACCACAACGCGACGACGCCCATACTGCCGGAGGTGCTGGAGGCGATGATGCCGTACCTCACAACAGAATGGGGTAATCCGTCCAGCGCATACAAGTTCGGCGCGAAGCTGAAGTCGTTTATCGAGACGGCGCGCGAGCAGGTGGCGGAGTTGATTGGGGCGCACCCGCTGGATGTCATTTTCACCTCGTGCGCGACGGAGAGCAATAAT
The DNA here is from genome assembly GCA_049514855.1 of Terriglobia bacterium. Taxonomy (GTDB): domain Bacteria; phylum Acidobacteriota; class Terriglobia; order UBA7540; family UBA7540; genus CAVROP01. The sequence continues at coordinate 10,783 of JBEKUR010000088.1, read as the reverse complement.
GCCGCCATCGCGGCGGCGCTGAAGGCCAACCCGGCCAAGCGCCACATTGTCACGTCGCAGGTGGAACATTCCTCGGTGCTGAATTGTTGCATGGCACTCAGTAGCGGCGAGTTTACCTCGCCACGTGGCGGCGTAAAGCCGCCGCTACATGAACCGGGCTACCGCGTCACGTACTTGCCGGTTGACCGGGAAGGCCTGATGAAGTTGGCTGACCTCGAAGCAGCCATCACGGACCAGACTGCCGTGGTGTCGCTGATGTGGGCTAATAACGAAACGGGTGTGCTGTTCCCAGTCGAACGGATCGCGGAAATTTGCCGGTCGCGAGGCGTGCTGTACCACTGCGACGCAGTGCAAGCGGCGGGCAAATTGGAGATCGACGTGGGGAAGGTTCCGGCGGACTACTTTTCGCTAACCGGCCACAAGTTTCATGCCCCGAAAGGCATTGGGGCGCTGTACGTCCGGCGCAAGGCCCCATTCTCCCCATTGGTCTACGGCGGCCACCAGGAGCGTAACCAGCGTGGTGGCACGGAGAGCGTGCCGCTGATCGTGGGCATGGGGAAAGCGGCTGAACTGGCCCGCAAATACCTACCGGATTTCGAAAAGAAAGTGCGCCCGCTGAGGGACGAATTGGAGGAGGGGATCTTGAGTACGATTCCCGGCACGGAGTTGAACGGCCACAAAAACCACCGCTTAGCGAACACCGCTAATATCACTTTCCGAGGGATTGAATCCGAAGCGCTACTCGTCCTGCTCGACAAGGAAGGTATTTGCGCATCGTCCGGTTCAGCTTGCCTCGCTGACTCTGACGAGCCATCGCACGTGGTCAAGGCCATGAAGCCAGAATCAGCAGCTTCGCGGCAGATGATCCGGTTTTCGCTTGATGCAGAGGGCAGCAAAATGGACGTTGCGTTTACCGCGGCGGCCGTGGCGCGCGCAACCGCTTCGCTACGAGATTAGGTTTTCGGGAGCCTGGCGCGCGGGTCTCCAAGCACTTCACGATAACGCTCCAGGGTATCGAAATCCCTAGGAGAGGGCTTAGTGTGCGCCAGATGAAGGAAGAGATTCATTGCGAGTTTCTTGTGCTTTACTATCATGGTCTTCGTAGAGGTGTTCCAAAGAGCGCCAGCCCAGGGTCTGTCGGTGAGCCGGAGTGGAACTGCAGCAAGCTTGGCCACAGCAGCATCAAGCCGTTCACCGCGGTCAACCGTGACGCGGGCTGCCCGGGCGAACGCGTACAGCCCCGCAGGACGAAAGAGCACATGCCCGCCGCTACTAGTTCGGTACTTCGCAGCTAGGTATTTGTCTGGGGCAGACGTCATAACTTTCCGGATTGCGGGAACATTGGCTTTTAGAGCGTCCCAAAAAGACACGGCGACCCTGTAGAGTTTGTCGATTCGCGCCCAATCCGGAGGGCCAGCTTCGAGATCCTTTCGCTCCCGGCTTCCAGCTTTAACCGAAATGGCCTTGACCAACTCGTAGAGCGCGATGACGGTGGTAATGCAGGACTGGTTCCCAGACGGAATATTTGCTGTCGGAGCGAAGGCTACGAACTCGCTACCCAAGCCCCGATACGAATCAATTAGACGGCGTGTGACAATGGCAAATGCGTCGTCGTCATTCAGAGCGATGAGCTCCGCTTGTGAGACTGGCTTCGCATACTTGTTAAGTGTCGTAAACAGACGCCTTGTACGCTCTCTGCCCTTCGCTGTCCTTTTGTGGGCAACGAATATGACTGTCAACTCCTCATCCTTCAGCGCTTTGTCCCGACGCAATGCTTCCCGAATGCCCTCCACTCTGTGCTGACCGTCGACTGCAAAAAGATCTTCTGTACCGGAAATGCGAAGCACCCCGAAGGCTGTGGCTTGTCGCTCATCCAAATGAACGTCCTTGACCGTAACGCTATCACCAACTTCGACAGGAAACCACTCGGGCTCACCGCCGTAAATGCCAGCCACAACGGCATTGAAGAAGCGTTGCTTTTGATTGACCAGGTAAGTGGCAATTTCCTCTTTACGCTCAGGCCGCAACAATCTCTGAATCCACGTCTTCAGTTCTTTTCTTTCATGTATTTTGTCAACCGGCTTAATCCATTGACGCACTTGAGCGAAGGTCATGGTCGTTACGTAATACCAGCGGTCGCCCATTTTGGCGCGGAGAGCGGGGAACAAATTGGAGGGGACATCACTCATATAAGTACTTTTGCGACTGCACGGCGAATCGTGCTTGGAAATGCTCTGTTTGATGGTGGCAGGTATGCCGCCAAAAGCCGATTCTCAACAATCTTGATTTTAGTCTTTTTAGATATCTCTGCGTAGTAAAACCAGAGGAATCCCTCCCACTTCAAGAGCATTTCCGTAACGTGAGGTCGGCGTGAGTTTTCCCCTTTAGCTTTCTCGGTAAGATATTGACGAAACCTTGCGCGAAACGCCTGGTTTTCCACTTTGCCGACATAAAGCAGATATGAGCAGCTGGGATGACGTGCAATCCCGGGCTTCACGACGAACGTGTACACGCCTCTTCTGTTTTCGGGGACGCGGGCCGCATTGTCACCATGAAATTTGACGGCGTGCCAAGCCAACTTGACTGGGAGCTTGCAAGTTTGCCACTGGGTGGGCGATAGAATCATGCGGGTCAGCCTAAAATCAGGCAGTTTATAGGTACTTGGTGGCTTGGAAAAGATGTCGTCCATCAACCCAGATCCTATCTCCCTAGATCTCTCCAATACTGTCTTGCGGAACCAGGGATGAGCTTGCCCTGCAATCGCAGGGCGGCCTCCCCCTTGTCGAATTTCTGGCGAATGATACCGCCCAAAATCATCTTCTGGTCGGAGTCGCTCAGCGTCTGGGGGGAGAAATGGACACCACATTCGGCCAGTTCGGCGAAGTTGGTTTCGTTAGTGCCGGTGGTCAGGAACCTGTCAGCGTCCTGCGATGCGAGCCAGACAGGGAAGCCCCACGACCGCCCTTGCCGGGCGAGCAGACTAAGCAGGCCTGCCTTACTTTCTTTCGGCAGCAATAGATGCGCTTCGTCGACGAATAGCACCATCTTGATCGGCTGAACGTCATTTTTCACTGCTAGGTTCTGGTTCAGCTTTTTGATTAAGAAGTTCAGGATCAAAGCCACAGCAAGCGCCTTGGTATCAGTATCGTTACCGAACTCCTTAAAATCAATGACAAGGGAGTTGGTCAACCATTCCTCCGGGTTGATCGCCCGGTCGGCATTGGCGAACAGATGTAATCTCGCGATTTTCTGGATAATCGCGAGATCTACGCCGTTCGCGCCGGTGTTTACCAACTCCTGTTCCAATGACTGAAAATCCGGTGCCGCGAGGTGCTCGTAGGCGTCAGCGATGTTGCGCTCCTGTTTCGCGCCCAGTTGGGGTGCGAAGCACCTGATTAAGCTGGCCGTCTCGTATGCAACTTGGGTATTCTGAGTTGGGTTCGGATGCCGAAGCAGAGGATTGATAGGCAGGCCCTCCTGGATGAGACGCACGTGCTCCGCCCCCGTCTGCTCAAGAAATCGGGTGCGGTTCTGCCGCTGTTGGGGGTTGTTCGGGTCGTCCTCCAGTTCGCCCTTCATGTCGAAGAACACGAACCGGACGCCGAGGTTACTGAGTTGGGCCAACAGGTCAAGGGCAAGCTGGCTCTTGCCGGTCCCGGGCTGGCCCGAGATCACCAGTAGCCCGTTGTTAGTGCCGGGGCCGTTCAAGGACCATTCAGGCGCGTCAACTAGGAGCTTCAGCTTCACTTCGGCCTCGACCACGGGCAAGGTTGCTACTGGCCGCGCCAAGCCCGCCCCGACCTGGGCACCTGAGCCCAGTTTGAGTAGTTCGCCCACGAATTTGGCCTGATCGTTGCCAGCGTCCTCCCATATCTGCCTGAGCCGTTGGCAGCCGAACTCAAAGTACTTACGGAACTCCTGGCGGTATCCCGCCTCGTCAAGCGCGCGCCCGCTGCGGTGATTTAAGGATGCCCGGATGACATCCTTCAACTCGTCGCCGACCACTTGCTCGTCGTTGAGGGTGACTCCCTTCGCGTCCTTGGGCTTAAACTCGGGTGGCACACCCTCTCCTAGCGCGAGGAAGAGGGCGGCGCGCCCTAGAATAGCCTGGTTCCGCGCACCAACTCGCGAGAATACGGATTCGATGAAGGCGTGCGCTTCTTCGCTCGTGTCAAATTTCATTGGGTCCGACCGTCTCTTGTTTCTACGCTTGCCTCATTCGATTGAACACAGCCAAGGTCTGGGCACGGTATTCCTCAAACAGCTCGCGATTACCCTCGAGAATCTTTGCCGCCTTTCGAGCCCCTTGGCGAAACCGCGCCCGCGTTTGCCAGTCGAGCGTGCTGTGAAAGACCTCATTGCGCATGATGTCGTCAATCAACGCCACATCATCGGGCCTGCAACCCGTGTCTTCAATGATCAGGGCTTCGTAAGCCTTCATATTGCCTCCCTGCTGGTCAGAGATCGTGACCGAAGTAGTCGTTCGTTATGCGCACCCGGTAGTCGGTACTCTCGGGCTCACCGTACGGGTGCAGGGTGTAAACCCGGGCCAGCCGGTCGCGGATGCGTTCAAACAACTGACCTTCGGGGTCGACCTCCGAATTCGTGGCGAGAATGATGGATTGGTGGCCGCTCAGGTAAAGCTGGTCGAGCACGTTCGTGCGAACCTCTTTGTCGAGCCGCGCCAATGGCGTGTCCACTACAAGTGGGGGGACGAGCTTGGCCAAGCGCCGCAGCGCCTCGTAAAACGCAAGCATACGCACCTGCCGCTCGCCTGCTGAGGTGTTGGTTTCCTCCCACGTCACGCTCTTGCCGTCCTGGCGGAGCAGAAAGCATTGCCAATGGCTGTCGAACTCCATTCCCTTGAACTCGCGCGTACGCTCTGCGATCTCCGACCAGAGCTCGCCCACATGCTCGGAGATTCTCTTCCGCATTCGGATGGCGGCCTGGCTCCTAATCTCGCCCGCGGCCTCGCGATAACGAGCGGCGAGCGACGCGAGTTTCTCACGCCTTTCGTCAAGCTCAACAAGCTCCCCCTGCTTGGTTTCCTGCCGCTTCAGATCAGCCAGCTCTACATCCAGCCGCGAGAGTTCTGCGGTAATCTCACCCATGCGTTTCGTGATTTGGTCTTGCCTGGTCCTAAGCTCTCCACGCTTCTGATGCAATTCCGCCCCGTGCTTGAAAGCAGCCGTGTTTTGCTGGATTTGCTTGAGCTTTTGGTCCAGTTCACGCAGCTCCGCGTCCATTCGTTCGATGCTGACGCAGAGCTGGGCCAAGTCCCCGAGCGAACCTGGGACTGTGGTGAGATGTGCGCGGACTTGGGCGCTCGTGTCGCTGCGCTCGGCGACGAATACCCTGTCCGACATCCCGTCCGGGGGCGGGTGAAATAGCCGGTGCAACGCATCCTCGAGCCGCTTCATATAGAACGACTCAACGTCCGGCTGCAACGCGAATTCCGGCGGCACGCTGCCGAAGACGTCGTCCTTGACTTGGGGAATTTTGGGCTCAACTGCGGATTTTGCGCTCTCCCAGTCCCGCCGGCGTTCTTCTGAAGATAGGTAGTCGTGCAGTTGTCCGCGGTAATTTCCCAACAAGAAAATCGGAATCGCCAGTTCCCACGCACCGCCGAGCTTCGTCTCAAGCTCGGACTTAGTCTTGGTCAGATCGTTCCGCCGCTCCTGTGCCCGCTGAAGGTCGTCCGGGTCAACGGCACCGAGCGTGCTGAGGTCATCTACGAGCTGAAGAGGGGGCGATTCGGGAAGAAAAGGCTACTGGTGTTCAAAACCGTGGCGTTGGCGGTGCCACCTGAGAGACTCGCGGTCGGGCAAGTAGTGCTGGTTTTGGGGGCGAAGTATGGAGTTGCCCACGCGGGGCTTCAGAAGATGCGCGGCATCACCACGTTCATCAAAGCGGTCCTCTGCTACTAGAATATTGTAATCGTTGCTGATTGACCAAAAACCCTGATCGAACAGCCAGTGGGCGGTTTTTGATAGCGCGATGCCATTCGTGGGGTGGTTGCTGCCGCCTTGCTTGAATTGATGGATGTGGGCGGCGTCGAGCACAGTCTTACCGTTCAACGCGATCATCCGGTAACGTGTTAAGGCACAGGTGTAGTCGTAGGCGGGCAGCACGCGCACCGCGAACTTGGCGTCTCGCTGGCTCTCGGACTCCCGGTCCGGCATAAAGCGGCTGGCATCTGCGCCAACTACGTCTTCTGGAGGAACCGGAAGTTCGACAAGGCTGTAAAGCTCCGCCCTTTCCTCCGGCTGAAAGTATTTTGCTATCAGCGTGCGCCGAGCCAGCAAACGAAACTCCGCTTGGGCGAGGCAAACAAGAAATGAAACATCTAACTGTGCGATTTCTGAGATATGCCGATCTGTGGCAGGGCGTCCCCCTGCATCGAGCGGCTGCCAGAAGCCCTCTGATTTAAGGTGGTAAAACGGAAAAGTCAGATCAGCTTTTGTCTGGCGTCGCGGCGCAACGACTCGCCAGTAGGAACTGTATCGAAAAGCAAGATCGCCATCGCGTTTTAGAAGCCCGCCATCGAGCTTACCTTCTTCCACTAAGTCGCAGAGCACAAGAAGCAAGATTGGTTTTTGCGGGGCATCCCCGAGCGCCGGATGGGCTTTGTCGGGCCGAAGTGATGTTATCCGCTCAAGCCACCGCGTCCACTCTGGGGACGCTGAGGTGAGAGGGCCAGTCATCATTTAGTTGTCCACGGTCATAGATTTTTCGCGATTCAAATCATCCTTAAGAATATTCAGCAAATCATCGGGGAGGCCGCGGGCGCGGTGGCTTTCGCTGTACTCTTCAACCTTGGCGACCATCCGCCGCAGCGTTTCAACGTTAATGCCCTTCTCAGCGGCGATTTTATCTTCCATTTCACGTAAGCGGTTGAGTTCGCTCAAGTCGGTGTTCATGATGACACCCTTCTGCTTGTTGACGATACGCGCCACGCCGCGCCCGTCGTCGGGGTCGCGGGCGGCCTTCCACATTTGCTGAATCAACAGCAATTCCTCGGGGCTGATAAGCTTGAGGCCGACTTCTTCCTGCAAATCGAGCAGCTTGGTTAGGAGTTCGCGTCGGGCGGAGATCAGGAGTGGCCCGGGGCCCTGATTACCGTTCATGCGGCGGGTATCGCGTTTGCCGTTGGCGGGATCGCGGAAGAACAGGAGCGTTTCACGAAACTCCATCAGTTTTTCCATGCGCTCGTCGCCGCTGGCTAGGAGTCCTTCACTGGCCCTGTCGCGGTCAACCACCGTGCAGGTCCAGCAGCCGAAGCGGCTGCTGCCGCAACTGGGCGTGCTGGTGTCGATTTGGATTGGACATTCGCCGTTGCTGGCGCTGGCGTACAGCTTGTAAAGGGGGCGGTTGTCACCGCCCCACGGGTTGGGTTTCTGGAGTAGGTAGGCCCAAACGTCCTCCGTGGTCAGGAATTCAATCGGATTGGACACCCACACGCGGGGCAAGTCAGGGTGCCGGTGCAACCCATTGCGCGTTTCTCGGCCCGCCATCGTCTGAGCGCGGGTGGAGCTTTCGGCGCGGCGCGCTCCGAGGTGAAGTATGGCCTCTCCCCAATGCCCGAGACGCTGCTTTACAAAAACGTTGACCGGATCAATCTTCATCCGCTGGGTGCACCAGCGGAAGGTACGGTTGGGCGGCGGGTAACCACGACCGATGATGTTGACCCAAAAGGATTCTTCGATTGTTGGCTTGAGCAAGTTGGCTTCGATATTGAGGCCGTTCTGCTGGGAGCACTTCCGCATGCGGTCCAGCATGCCTTCAACCGTTTCCACGATGGCGGGAATCTCGACGCGCGTGTCAGTGCAAACAACCGACACGGGCTTTTTTCTTTGCTCGGCGGGGATGGAGAAGATAACGTCAAAAATCAGCGACGCCAGCATTGTGCTGTCCTTGCCGCCGCTAAAACCGACCAGCCAGGGCCGCTTGTCTTCCCGATAGAGTTGCTCGAGAGAAGCTTTGATCTCGTGAAACATTCGCCGTCCCGTCGTGGGGAGTATGCACCCCCCGACCTAGATTTTCAAGTAATGTCTTTAAGATAGCATCATTGGCAGCCGGCGGAAAAGCGCTTCGCTTGCCCGGGAACCATGCCGGACGGGTGCCTCGTCGGATTCGGCCCGATAAACGCCCTTCCCTGAAACCGGACGTGACGACGGCCTGGTAATCGGAAAGCTGCAACCTGATTTCTCCCCAGTGACGGCGCACTCTGCCAGAATAAGGCGCAGCAAGCGTGCGCGGCGTCCAGCACTTGAAGACCTCGTTCCACGCTTTGGCCTTTTTCGTTGGTGGTTGAGGGGAGCCATGCCAAACGTGATCGCTCCGTAGATCGCGGCTGGCGCAGACCTTCAGGTCTGCGCGCCGAAGGCGCAAAGCATGGCGGGCTATGTGAACCTGTCAGCGAAGCTTGTCTCCATCTGAGAACGGGAGCGCAGCCCGTCAATTGACGGACTGCGGCTTTTAATTCCCGAGTCACGCGAGGTGGCGCAGAGCTGCCCTCCGCGCCAGCCAGCGACACAAGATGGAATGGTGCGTGGCGAGCCAGAAGGGGTTATCACCTCACCGGAGGTAAAGCCGACTTCCCAGGTCGAATCCACTCGCGGCGTTATCGACCACTTGAAAATCGCTGGACCGGAATTGTTTCCGAGTGCCCCGTCATCAGGATACAATGCGTGGAGATCTCTGACTCCACCGACGAAACCGGACTGAGCTACTCTTGCTTTAGCATCTCGTCGATGGTCACGATATCAGCTAGCCCAGAACAGCCATAGATTGCCGGTAGAATGTGATCCGCTGGGTGAATGCGTCGCAATTGCGCCACTCTCTCCGTTCCCGCCCGATAGGCCGGAAGATACATTCGGCCTAGTAACGGATGTTGACCCCATGCACCGGAGAGCTTGTCCGCGCGCTCTTCGGTGACCAGGAAATCGCTGCGAAGAGTGGCAGCCACTTTCTCGCGCGGCACTCCTTCTCCCCACGTCAGGTAGGAAGATTGATTCTTGGCATCGTCCTGCAGTAACGCCAGCAACACGCCGATCTGCAAATCCTCGTCGGGTAGTTGCTCGACTTCGGTTACGCCATGGGCGATGAGGATCGCATTGTTGGCGATTCCCTCGAACAGGGTGCCGGAGCGGGTGTTCATGGTCAATACCGTGGCTTCGAAGTTGACCTTCCCGCGGACATAGAGATCCTGCAAGTAGGCAAACGTGGTAACGTGCCCGGGCACCACTTCATGGCTTACCAGGTGCTCGAACTCCGGCACCGACATCTTAAGCGAAGCGTTAATCTCATAGGTGGCTTCGTACTGCGGCCTGCCATCCGCCGTCCGCGCTCGCCCCAGGTAGTTCATCGAGCCCGAAAACCATGCGTCCTTTATGGGCAGGAATTCAATATTGGCCCGAGGTACCGGCACGAGATCCTTGGGAAGATAGGGAAGCATGTTGATCGCACAAAGGCGGTCCAAGTGGGCGATCATGGCAGCGCCGAGGGCGCGGACAGAAGCCATCGGAACCAACCGGTCCCGTCGCCACGCATCGACCGCCTCCAGAACGCCGGCGGAACCAGAGGTCGCGTATCCCGCCCGGCCCAACAACTCCGCCACACGCTCCCGCTTTGCTTCCGGGTTGGAGGCTTCCGGCGGACGGCCGGTCGAGGCCTCAACACATCGGGCGTATGGAACCGGTTGGCCTTTCCCCAGCACTTCCATGGCAAGGTCCCACATGATCTCCAGGCAAAGCGACTGGCTAAGCAGATACTCACCGCGCATGCCGCCAATCTTCCCTGCCTCATCTCGAATCCCAGCGATGGCTTGCGGGAGATCCACCTCACCGAGATACTCCTCCACCGCCTGCTGGTCCACCTTCTTCCCTGCAACCCCACCGCTCGCCCGCACCCGCGCTGCCGCAGGAGCCTTGTAGGCCGCAGGCAGTGGCTCATCCGAGAACCACGAGTCAGCAATGAATCGTCCCGTGCCAGAGGGACACATGACATCGCCACCCCAAAGCGTGTCGATACCGAGAACTGCATCTGCAACAAATCGTCCTATCGCGTCCATGGATCGCTCCTCACTTTTCTCCTGCGGATGTTTTCCTCAGCGAGCCGAACCATACATACAGACACAGACCAACAAACAGCAGGGCGGAACCGCTTTGCGACACCGCATCGTTCGCGTAGAAAGGCGTCTCGATCCACTCTTCCTTGAAGTGCGGCAGCACGCGTAGCGCCGCCCCAATCACTCCGCCGAGTGCGCCGCCCGCCATCAAGCCGCCCGCAATGATGATGCCGCGGTCGCGGATGGTCTTGCCGTGCTGGCCGCCGACCTTCTCCCCGCGCTTGTTCACCAGGTGCGAGAGAAATCCGCCGGCCAAGATCGGCGTGGTCAGTTGCAGCGGCAAATAGACTCCCAGCGCGAAGACCATGGAAGAAAGGCCGAGCATCTCCAACACCACGGTGATCATGGCGCCGATGCCGAACAACATATAGGCGACCGGCTGGCCGCTCATGAATCCCGACACCACGGCTTTCAGTGCGGCGGCCTGGGGCGCGACCAGGACCTGCCGCAGGTCGCCGGGCACGGCCTCTCCAAATTGGAAGGCCTTGGCCAGCAGGATGATGGTTAAGCCCGCGGTGATGGCCGAGGCGACGACCCCGATAAACTTCACCTTTTCCTGCGCCGAAGGCGTGGAACCGAGCCAGTAGCCGGCTTTCAGGTCGGTAATGAACTGTCCCGAGGCGCAGAGGGCTACACAGACCATGCCGGCGAGGG
>JBEKUR010000087.1:0-21478 GCA_049514855.1 Terriglobia bacterium | reverse complement strand
GAATTCACACCATAAGCAGTGCGCAGAAAATAGGCCGGGCTCTTGGAGGAGCAGCCGATGCCCGAAAGCTTGACCACACGATGCGGTTCCACGCCCATTTCGTAGCAGGCCTCGATGATGCGCTCGGAGATAGCGTTATGACCGCACCCGGCGCAGAGTGTGCTCTTGTTGCCCTTGTAGTTGGCCATCTCCAGGCCGATGCGGTTAACTTTGGCCGGCGAGGCCGGCGGAACGGTTACGGTTGCCATGTCAGTTCTGTGCCTCCTGGGAAACAATCTCGTCCGTGATGCTGCGCGCGTCAATGGGCAAGCCGTCGTAATGCCGCACGCTGCGCAACTTCTTGATGTCTTCTGCTTCCAGTTCCAGCCGCAAGAGGCCCAGCATCTGGGCGTCGCGGTTCTGGTCCACAACATAAACTCGATCGTACCGGCGGATGAAGTCGCGGACTTCCAGGGCGAACGGGTAAGCACGCAGGCGGCAATAGCTAGCCTCAATATCCTGCTCTTTCTTTAGTTGATCGAGGGCTTCCAGCACCGCCCAGTGGCTTGTGCCATAAGCGATGATGCCCACCTTACGCCCGCCATTTTCCTGGATCACCGGCTTGGGGAGCTTCGCGCGGGCCGTCTCGAACTTCCGCGCCAGGCGGTCCATGTTGCCCACGTAATCGTTCGGTCGCTCGCTGTAGATGGCCTTCTCGTTGTGGCCGCTCCCACGCGTGAAGTAACCGGCCAAAGGTTCGGGCGTGCCGGGGAGAGTGCGATATCCGATTCCGTCGCCATCCACATCCTTGTAACGAGCGAACCCGCCAAGGCGGCGGACATGTTCGGCGCTGAGCACCTTGCCACGCATCATGGGCTTCTCAGGGTACGGGAAGGGGTCGGCCATCCAGCTATTCATCCCGAGGTCAAGGTCACTCATGACGAACACCGGCGTCTGGAACTCTTCCGCCAAGTCGAACGCCTCGATCGAAAACGTGAAGCACTCCTCGACAGAGCAAGGAATCAACATGATGTGCTTCGTATCACCGTGGGAGAGGAGGGCATTCTTCAGCATGTCACCCTGTGCCGTCCGCGTCGGCAGACCCGTCGAGGGTCCGACCCGCTGGATGTCGAATATGACGGCGGGGATTTCTGCGTAATAGCCGAAGCCTGTGAATTCTGTCATGAGGGAAATGCCGGGACCGGAAGTAGCCGTCATGGCCCGCGCCCCCGCCCAGCCGGCGCCCATCACCATTCCGATGGCTGCCAATTCGTCCTCTGCCTGGACGATGGCGAAGGTGGCCTTCCCGGTTTCCTTGTCCACCCGGTACCGCTTCATGTACTGGATCAACGTTTCACAGACTGTCGAAGAAGGTGTGATGGGGTACCAGGTCACCACGGTGACCCCGGCGAACATCGCCCCAAGCGCGCAAGCCGAGTTGCCGTCAATAGCAATTTTCCCGCGCGTCGCGTCCATGCGCTCGAGATAGTAAGGATCTTGCTTCTGGAAAGTCCTGGTGGCGTAGTCGTAGCCGGCCTGAGCTGCATTGAAGTTCAGGTCCACCGCCTTGGCCTTTTTCTTGAACTGCTTGCGCAGGGCGATCTGGATCTCTTCCATTTCGATGCCCAGCAGCCTGGCGAGCACGCCGGCGTAAACCATGTTTCGGACTAACTTGCGCAACCTCGCATCGGGGCAGACGGGCGCCACGAGCTGGTCAAAAGGCACCGGATAAAACACCACATCATCGCGAAGCCGTCTTAGGTTTAGGCGCTCGTCGTAAACACAGGCGGCGCCCGGCTTCAGGGCAAAGACATCTTCTTCGGCGCTCTCTGAGTTCATCGCCACCAAAAACTCGCTGTCTTTCCGGCGGGCGATGTACCCCTCCTTGGAAGCGCGAATCGTGAACCAGGTGGGCAGGCCGGCGATGTTCGACGGGAACAGGTTCTTGCCGGCGGCGGGAATCCCCATCTGGAAAATGGCCCTCAAAAGGACACTGTTTGCCGTTTGGCTGCCTGACCCGTTTACGGTTGCGACCTGAATGCTGAGATCGTTTACAACCCTTTTCTGCTCGGCAAACAATTCCCTTTCTTTCGACTCAACGTGAGTGGTTGCCATAGAATTCCTTGAAATACCCCCAAATTGAAACGGAAGACAGCTCCCAAGTCTTCGCGATTACCTAAGCCTGGGCACAGGGTTTCACAGTCCAGTGCCAGGAATGCGGAGCTTTGGTCGGCCTCACAGTACGAAGCACATCGAGACCAACGTCCGTGTTCACGCGCGGCCGTGCTGGTGTCACCCGAAACGGATCGCCCTTCCACTGTCTCTCCATTATACCAAAAGAAGGCACGGGATAATATGTCGCTTGCTCTCGGTGATGCAGTCAATTGGGGTGGCATCCCTTTCGAAAAGCCAGTCATTCCCGCGAAAGCGGGAATCCATCGACAGCACATCTCAGAAGGTTTGCGAAGTAGATTCGCTTTCGCGGGAATGACTGCGCATGAAGTCAACTCTGGGCGCCCTGGGCCCGAGGGGCGAAAGGCCAGTCCCGCTTTCGGGCGGCCAATGCGAGATATGCTGCTAATCCCGCAATGATGGTCCCGAAGGCATAGAACATATATCTCCATCCCCCGGGCTGGCTTAAAGGACTGACGAACACAAATAACCAGCCGATTAACGCCAGAATCGCGGGAAGAGGATAAAACCACATCTTGAAGGGCAGGTTTATTTCATGACGGTACCTGCGCATGATGAACAACCCGGTGATCTGGCCGACGAAAACCACCAGGACTCGCGCCAGAATCAAAGCGGTGATGATCTGCACCAACCCAAAGAAACTGGCGATGACACACAGCAACCCGACCAGGACAAGCGAACGATGGGGAAACTCTCCTTGGGGGTGAAGCACTCCAAAATAGCGGAAGAACGCGCCATCCTGCGCGGCCGCGTAGGGCACTCTTGAATACCCCAGCATGAGGGCAAATACGGAGGCAAAGGCAGTGAACAGGATCATCCCTGAAATCACCAAGGCCGCCCACTGACCGTAGATTTTCCCCATGAAAACCGAAGCCACCGCGTTGTAGGCCAGCGACCCCTCCTTCACCATCATTCGCCACGGAACCACCGACACGAAACTGAAGGAGAGAAGAAAGTCGATTACGGTGACACCCAATATGGAAAGAATTACGGCGTAGGGAATGGTTCGTTCCGGGCGTTTCACTTCCCCGCCGAGATAACAGACCTGGTTGTACCCGAGATAGTTGTAAATCACCAGGACGGTTCCATTTCCCAGCCCCAGTAGAAATGCCCAATTCAAGCTGAAAGCATGGGGAGGGAAATCGAACGCCAGGCGCAGGTTCATCTTCGCAAGACCGGAAACAATCACCCAACCGGTGGTGACCAGGGTGGTGATCCAGAGAATCATCATTAGCCGGGCGATATCCTGTATCTTTCGGTATAAGGAGAACATGACCAAGGCTGAAATCGCTGCCGCCAGGAACTTGATGCGCCAGGGATGCAGGGCGAGATCTCTCCAGAGGAAACTCAGGTACTGCACCATGCCGATACTTCCCGAAGCGATTTCCAGTGTGCCCGAAAAGAGAAACTGCCAGATGAACATCCAGGCCATCAGTTTGCCCCAGCGCTCGCGACCGAAGGTGTCGCGCAGGAACACATAAGGTCCGCCCGCTCCGGGTAAAGCCGCGCCGAGTTCGGAAACCACCAGCCCGTCACAAATGGCGAGAAGCGCGCCTACAAACCAACTGATAAGGGCCTGCGGACCGCCCATCGTCGCCAGGATGGGCGGAACCGTGATGAATGGCCCGATGCCGATCATGTTCGACATGTTTATGGAAGTGGCGTTCAGGATCCCGAGCCGCCGCTGCAATTGTGGCTGGGGTGTGCTTGCGGGTGTTGAATTCGATGCCTGCAAAAAGGGTTCGGTCATGACTCCCCCTCAAGGGCTATTTGGGACCAAAGCCACATAGCATACTTCACCCCGCACTCTTTGACAAAACATCCTGATGAACGGTGCTGGTGTCATTTGGAGCGCAGTCATTCCCGCGAAAGCGGGAATCCACTACGCAAACCTTTGGAAATGTACTGTTGTCGGACTGGATTCCCGCTTTCGCGGGAATGACCGGCGGCTCGAGTGGATCCCCATTCCATATGACACCCGTACCTGATGAACTGGTCAAGCCAGTGGCTTACCTTGGTGACAGTCAGCAGTAAACCCCTGCTCCCGTCGGCGGGGAAGATCCGCCAGACACCCGGCGCCCGAAACCCGCACCCAGTCCTTCTCCCTCACCTACCACTTGCGACCCACTATCTGGAAGCTGCTCTTCCCAACCTACCACATACCGCCTACCACCTACCTCCTTTTTTTTCAACAACATTCCCGCTTTCAACGCGTAACTACCTTTGTTTTCTGTAACATTCCCGCTTTACCCCCGCCTCTGGAAATACGACCCTTTGTTTTCATAGACATTCCTGCGTAGTTCGTTCACTTTTTAAACTTACTAGATTTTTCTTCCCCTATCGGCGGTGACATCTTGTCCAGGGCTGCCACGCCTGCCAAGAGCCCTCTCCATCCCGCCTCCCTCGAATGCAGTAGGCAGTTGGCAGTAAGCAGTAGGCAGTAAGCAGCAGGCAGACGTAGCGCAGGTCCCGCTCTCCAGACGTGCGGCGCTTCAAAGGCTGAAGGCAGTCGGCGGAGAGTAGATGCTCTTCGTTCTGACTCCTGAATCCTATTTTATCCCCCGACGCCTGGAACCTGGTTTTCCCCACCCACCACCTACGAGCTACCACCTACCGTATTCACCATTCACAATTCAGAATTCAGCATTTTTCTTCCACAACCCCACATACTATCCTAGCCTATCGTGTTCCGCCTGTCAAGAGACACAGAGTCGGTTTCCGCTGTCTGGTCCGAACTTACCTCCGGCGGATTCTCGCGAGAGAGCCTTCCCCGGTCCGCGGGTGGCGGCGACATTGTTTTCCCATGTCGCCGCCTCACTGGGTGCTCGGTAGCCCGAGCCCCAGGCGGTGGCGCATACATGCAAGACAATGCATGCGCCACCCGCGAAAGGAGGCACGCGGGCTGGCGCAGATTCGCGTTTTGTGCAAGTCTGCGGTCTCCCGAAGGGACTCACGACTGAATTAGGAATGTCGGGGATTTCGCTGGCTGCCCGCTGTCGCGCACATGGCTGAAGACGTGATGTGCGCGCCACCTGTGGTGAGGCGTCCTCTTTGTGCTAGAGTATAGGTGACCGTGGGCAAGAATCCTTTGAGGAGCAGCGAGAGGAGCGAATATGCGCCGGGTTTACAGCATTCAGGCCCGATGGGACAGTGAGGGCGGCGTCTGGGTGGCGGAAAGCGAAGACGTGCCCGGCCTGGTGGCCGAAGCCGAATCCCCCAACGCGCTGGCCAAGAAGCTCCGCATCTTAATTCCGGAACTTCTTGAGCTGAATGGGAGGCTGGAATCCGGGAGCGGGCCTCTGGAATTCGTAGTGCGTTACGAGTACGAACAAAGCGGCGTCGCGGCCTCGGTGTCCTGATGGCCACCTACACGCCGAAGCTCAAAGAAATTCTCCGTGCCCACGGCTGTTACTTCGAGCGACCCGGACGTGGGTAAAGCTGCCTCTACGTCGAACAGAACAGACGTGTCGTCCAGGTAATGAGACCCTGCGCTGGCCAGGATTGACAGCGTCCTCGGCTGCGGTTAGAGTGAAGCTGAGGGAAGAGTATGTGCACAACCGACCCTAAAGAGCACGCCCATGAATTGATCGAGCGCTTGCCCCCCACCCAAGTGGCTGCGGTGGTCGGCTTGCTGGAGGCCATGCTCGATCCTGTCGCCCACGCCCTCGCCAGCGCCCCGATGGATGACGAGCCACTGAGCGAGGAAGAACGCCAAGCCCTTGCTCGTTCGGAGGCTTGGTTCCAAGAGCAAGGAGGCAAGGGCATCCCGATGGAGGACGTGCTGGCCGACTTCGGCCTCACGCCAGAGGACGTGGCGGAAAAAAGTGGCTCTCAACATTGAGTGGTCCGAAGAGGCCCGCGCCGACATCCGCCGCTTCGACAAGTCCACTGCGCGGCGCACCTTCGACGCTCTGCTGCGCTTTGCCCGCACCGGGCAGGGCGACGTCAAGCAGCTCCACGGACAACACGCTGGCAAATTCCGCTTGCGAATTGGGAACTACCGGCTGCTCTTTTCCCAAGCCGGCACCACCCTCCGCGTCCACGGCGTCAGGCACCGCTCCGTGGCCTATCGCTAAGAAAACCGCAATATCAAGAAGAATCATCGCGTCGCCCCGGTCTGGCATCTCGGAACAGAGCGTAACCCCGGCTCCGCACCGCCAAGAGCGACCAAGCGCCGAGCGGCTTCGCGTGCAATCAAAGCCCCTAAGCCGGCCCGCACCAACGCGGTCTTTTTCCCGATACCAGTCAGTTGTCTGGCGCGCTCGAGCTGATCTTGATCGATGATAAGTGTCGTCCTCATATGCAGTAATATGCATCCTCGATGCATATGGGTCAATCTCTATCCACGTTCGCGTCAAGCAGCCGCATGAACGGAATTCGTAACGTCAGCAGCGACCTTTAGAACCTCGGGCAAAGCCTCGTGAGGGAAAGCGCGGTCAAATGCCTCATCGATTTCTGCCAAAGACATGCCACCCGCGAGGCATTCGAGGATTAGAGAAACCGACAACCGGGTACCACGAATCGCCAGCCTCCCGCCCAAGAGCTGGGGATCGGCGACGATCCACTGATAGTCCTTGTATTGCATCGGCTGCCAGTTTGATATAACTCACCTGGAACGTTACTTAATCATAAGTATACCACAGACCGGAGGAGGCTTTCTTGACTGCTGACGACCTTGTTGTTAGGTTAGAGCGTCCGACACCTCACATGGGTCGGGAGCATTCATGGGAAATCGTCCACGGCGAATCGGAAGCACGCTTACCCGGCGGGATTTCCTGGGCGCTTGTGGCTGTGCATCCACACTGCTCCTCCCTGCGCCGCTGTTCGGGGCAATGGCCTCCCCTCTCGCTCAGGAGGCTGCCCCACGCGTGGCGGCTGCCACCCCTCTCGTCCCGGATTACCGAATTCTTCCTCACTACCGGGCGCACTCCCCCCTCGAGGAACTGATCCGAAAAGCCCGGCAAAAGGAAGACGATTATCCCAGCGAGAGGTATGCGCGGGAGATCGAAAGCCATTTCGCGCGCTGGGCGGTGGAGCTTCTCCAGAAGAAGGATGACTTGCGCGCGCTCGCGGCGTTCCTTTCGCCTCGGCTCGCGGCGGCCTCGCCCCGACCCCAAGTGTTTCACGAAACCAGCGACCTCAGCGACCATTCGATTGTGGCAGTGTCGCGTGTGAGTTTTTCCCCCGATGTTTCACTCGGTCGCGACGCCTTTCTCGAGGAGTTTCGATCTTCACTTGGTTTGATCTCCGAGTTTCTCGTTGCCGAGTTCACGGTGGCGGATTTGGACGTTTCCTCTGCCTCTCCGCTCCGCATCTCGACGCAGATTCGGTACACGCTGGTGGGCACAGGGGCGCGAGTGCACCGCTTGGAGCGAATCGGCGTATGGCAGATCGAATGGGATCAGGACCCCAAGGGGAAGTTGGCGGCAACAAAGTGGCAGGCCCTCTCCGAGATCCAGAGCATGTCCTTTCAACCGACATTTGTGGACATCACTTCCGCCGCCCTGAAGGATGTCACCTCATACCGCACGCAAATGCTGCGCGGCATGGATTATTGGCGGACGGTGCTTGACGGGGCGACCGGAATCGACATCTACGGAAACAACGGCATCGCGGCCGGTGATTATGACAATGATGGGTTCGATGATCTCTACATCTGCCAGCCTTCCGGTCTCCCCAACCGGCTCTACCACAACCGTGGTGACGGAACTTTCGAGGACGTGACGGAAGCGGCCGGCGTGGGCGTCCTGGACAACACCCCTTGCGCCCTCTTCGCGGACGTCAACAACAACGGCCGTCAGGACCTGGTGGTCGTTACCGCCAATGGTCCTTTGCTGTTCCTCAATCAGGGAAACGGGAAGTTTGCGCTGAAGCCCGGGGCGTTTCGGTTTGCGCAACCACCGCAGGGAACCTTCACCGGCGCGGCCTTTGGCGATTACGATCGCGATGGGCGCCTGGATATCTACTTCTGCTTGTACAGCTACTATAAGGGGCTCGAGCAATACCACTTTCCGGTGCCGTACTACGACGCGCGAAACGGCCCGCCCAACTTCCTTTTCCACAACGAGGGCGACGCAACCTTTCAAGATGTCACGGCGGCGACAGGGCTCAAGCAAAACAACGACCGCTTCAGCTTCGATTGCAACTGGTGCGACTACGACCAGGATGGATGGCCGGACCTGTATGTCGTGAACGATTTCGGGCGGAAGAATCTCTATCACAACAACCGGGACGGAACGTTCACGGACATCGCCGAGGAGGCCGGGGTCGTGGATGTGGGACCCGGGATGAGTTCCTGCTGGTTCGATTACGACAACGACCTGAACTTCGACCTCTACGTTTCGGACATGTGGGAAGCCTCCGGCATGCGCCTGACGTCGCAGATGAGTTTTCTGGAACACATGCCCGCGGAGGTGCGTGCGTTGTTCCGCCACCACGCCAAGGGGAACTCCCTTTACCACAACCTCGGCAACGGCCGCTTCGAGGATCGCAGCGCCGCGGCGGGAATCGAAAAGGCGGGCTGGTCATGGTCCTGCCACGCCTGGGATTTCGCCCACGACGGACGCTCGCACCTTTACATCGCCAACGGAATGATTTCCGGGCCCAGCCGCGATGACCTGGAAAGCTTCTTCTGGCAACAGGTGGTTTCGCAGTCTCCGGCGGACGCTCATCCCACGCTCCCTTACGAACTCGGCTGGAACGCCATCAACGAGTTGATCCGCTCTGACGGCACCTGGGCAGGCTATCGACGCAACGTCTTCTTCTTCAACAACGGCGACGGCACCTTTTCCGACATCTCCGGCGCGGTCGGCCTGGATTTCCCGGATGACAGCCGAGCCTTCGCTCTCGCTGATTTCGATCATGACGGGCGGTTGGAGATCGCCCTGAAGAATCGGACGGGACCCCAATTGCGCATTCTGCGCTGCGAAGCGACTGGTCTTGGCAACGCCCTGGCCCTCCGACTGCGCGGCACGAGAAGCAACCGGGACGCGATTGGTGCAGTCGTCATCCTCGAGACCACAGACGGGCGGCAGATGAAGATCCTGCAAGCCGGCACAGGCTTCCCCTCGCAACACACCAAGGAGATTTTCTTCGGAATAGGCAAGGCCGTTTCCGCAAGCGCCGAGATTCGCTGGCCCAGCGGCAACGTGCAGCACTTGGAAGGGCTGCCTGCGAATCACCGCATCGAGATCGAAGAAGGCGCGGAGGGATTCCAGGCGAAGGCGTTCCATCCCCATCAACCTTTATCTGTGATTCCAGATCCCCCGGCGGCCGTGCCGCTGCCCACCGCCTGTGAAACCTGGCTGATGGATCCCATCCTGGCCCCGGATTTCGAACTGCCGGACGTCGCCGGGAAGAGCCATCTTCTGTCGGCGCTGAGAGGCAAGGCAGTTGCTCTGAACTTTTGGGCTACCTGGAGCCCGCCCAGCGTCGAAACTCTGAGAGCTCTTGACCGTTCGCCGACCCTGAGGAAGCCGGGGACTCTCGAGGTGCTGGCCATCAATGTCGACAAGCCCGAAGAGGCGGCGCAGGTCCGCGCCTTCGTCCGCGGGAATTCCCTGCGGTTGCCCGTGTTGCTGGCCAGCGAGGAGGTGACCGGGATTTACAATCTTGTCTACCATTTCATGTTTGACCGGCGGCGTAATCTCGGCTTGCCCACGACGTTTCTTATCGACCCCAAGGGGTTCATTGTGAAGGTGTATCAAGGACTCGTCGATGCGGAGCGCTTGAACGCGGACCGCGAGCGCCTTCCGCAAACCCCCGAAGACAGGGGAAGGTTGGCGCTGCCGTTTCCCGGGAGGCTCTATCTGGGCGAGTTCCGGCGCAATATGTTCACCTACGGCGCGGCCTTTTCGCAGGCAGGATACTACGACCAAGCGATTCGGGAATTCACCCTGGGGCTCGAAACCGACCCCGATTACGCCGAAGCGCATTACAATCTGGGGACGCTCTATCTAAAGCAAGGGAAGCCCGAGGAAGCCCGGCGCCATCTTCAGCGCGCGCTGGAGTTGCGCCACGAGTATCCCGACGCGCTCAACAATCTCGGATTGCTCGCGGCGCAGGCTGGCGAGACGCGTGAGGCCATCCGTTATTTTCAGGAGGCGATCCGCCAGCGCCCCGATTACGCCCTCGCCTTATTCAACCTGGGAAACGTCTATCGCCGCGAGCAGCGCTTCAGCGAGGCGAAGCAGGCCCTAGAACGCGCTGTCGCCCTGGCCCCGGACGACCCGGAGGTGAATTACGGAGTCGGGATGCTCTACGCGCAACTGAACGATACGGACCGGGCGCTCAAGTACTGGCAGCAGGCCCTCGAGCTTCGCCCGGACTATCCGGAGGCGCTCAACAATCTCGGCGTGCTCTTTTTGCGCCAGGGACGGACGGCCGAGGCCCAAGAGGAGTTCCAGAAAGCCATTCGTGTGGCGGCCGATTTTGATCAGCCCTACCTGAACCTGGCGCGGCTTTACATGACGCAGGGAGAGAAGACTCGAGCCCGCGAGATTCTGACGGAGCTACTGTCACGGCATCCCGAGCACGCCGCGGCAAGGAGCATGCTTGAACAGGTGGGCCAGTAGGTAGTGGGTCAATTTGATGTAGAGGCGGCTTTACGCCGCCATTTGGCGAGATAAACTCGCCGCTACAGCATCAAATTGACCCACTACCGGCCAGTAGATTCCCTGGCAAGGACGGAGTTACACTCCGCAGGAGGCGCATGATGCCGCGAGGAAGGTTGCACAAGCCCGCCGAGCGCGCTGCCCGCTTGCCACCAGCGAAGCTGGTTCTGCATCTTGCGCTGCTCGTGGCGGGACTGCCGCTTCCGCTGCGTTTGATCCACGCCCAGACAGCGCCCCGCTCTCCCGTCGCAAGAAAGCCGCTGACAGCCGCCGACGCGCACTTCGCTGCCGGACGAGACCTACTGGCCCAGCACCGCCCTAAAGAGGCGGAGGCGGAAATCCGCGCCGGCCTCAAGCTGGCTCCCCAGAGCCTCGAGGGTCTCAATTTGCTCGGCATCGCGCTGGGAGGGCAACAGGACTTTGCCGGAGCGGGCGCAGCCTTCCAGCAGGCGCTGAAGATCAACCCTCGCTCGCCGGAAACTCACAACAATCTGGGCAACAGTTACGTCATTCAGCAGAAGAACGACCTGGCAGAGCGGGAGTTCCGCACCACGCTGCGCTACGACCCGGCCAACCACGACGCGAACTACAACCTTGGGCTGCTCCGGTTGGCCCGGAACGACCCGCGAGGCGCTATCACTTGCTTCAGCCGAGTGCAGCCACAAAGCCCGGAGGTTCTCTTTAACTTGACCCAGGCGTACTTGGGCGCCGGCCAGAAGGAGAAGGGACTCGAACTCGCGCGTTCGCTCTCGGAGCAGGCTAAGAACGACGTTCGCGCGCACTTCACGCTTGGGGTGCTCCTGGCCAAACAACGGCAGTACAGCGCCGCCAGCCATGAGTTCGAGATCGCGAACGCGCTCCAGCCCGACACCTTTGAGATCCTCTACAACCTCGGCCAAGCCTGCCGAAGAAGAGGGGATAATGAGAAGGCCCTGGATGTCCTGGGTCGAGCTCTGAAGCTCTCCCCGAATTCCGCTGAGACGCTCTATCTAATGGCGCAGACATACTCGGACGAGGGCAAAGACCTCGATGCCCTCGAGCTGCTCGTCAAAGCGCACAAGCTTGCTCCGAGGGATACCGATGTGATCTTCCTCATGGCGCGCCTCAGCATGAAGCAGTCGTTCTATGAAGATGCCATTCCGTTGCTGGAGGAGGGACTAAAGGTTGTTCCCAACCGCCCGAAGCTACTCGCGGCGCTGGGTGAATGTTACTTCATGGCGGGGAAGGTCGATAACGCCAAAGACACTTTCCAGACGCTCATCCAGGTTGACCCTTCCGCTCGCTCGTACGCTTTTATGGCTCTTTGTTACCGCCACCAGGGACAGTT
This sequence comes from Terriglobia bacterium, assembly GCA_049514855.1. GTDB lineage: Bacteria > Acidobacteriota > Terriglobia > UBA7540 > UBA7540 > CAVROP01. Next base: position 9,367 of record JBEKUR010000087.1, on the reverse strand, counting down.
TGACGAGGCGGTGAAGTACCTGGAGCAGGGACTGAAGGCCGATCCTCACGACGTGTCGTGCCTGTACAACCTGGGCTACATCGCGAGCCGGCAGGGGCAATACGACCTGGGGGAGAAATGGCTCAAACAAGCCCTCGACGTCGACCCGAACTACGCCGAGGCCCTGCTGGAATTGGCCAACTTGAAGATGCACCAGAAGAAGTTTGAGGAAGCCGTACCCCTGTTGCGCAAGTGCGCCCAATTGCAACCTCACCCTGCGCCGGTCTACTACAGGCTCCAGGCGGCCGAGCGGGATCTCCACCAGACGGAGGCGGCGGAAAGGGATCTGAAAATCTTCCAAACCCTTTCCCGAGACCCCAATCCCCTACCCTTCCCTTTCCAGAACATTTTCGCTTATCTGGATCAGCGGGCTGACCTTACTCCCCAGCAGCAGACCCGGTTTGATGTCGAGCAGTTGGAACGGGAGGTGAAAGTCCATTCCGGTCGGCCCCAGAACCTTTATTTTCTTGCCGAAGCGTATTTGAAGCTGGGGAGGGTCGAAGACGCCAAGCAATCTATCGCTCAGCTCGACCAGTTGAGCCAGAGTGACTTTCGCACCCTGGTGGGGGTCGGAGTGCTGCTGGCGCGTTACCACCTTTATCCCGAGGCCGTGGCGCACTTTCAGCAAGCTCTTAAATCCAATCCGAATTCGGACGACGCGTGGTACGACCTCGCCGATGCCTATTTCCGGCAGCGCGATTACGCGGACGCCCTAACTGCCGCGCAGCGCGTCTCACCTCAAGGGCAAAAGGAAACAAATTATTTGGCCCTGCTCGCTGACATCCTTGCCCACCTCGGCCAGTCCGACGAGGCGGTAAAGCTGTTGGGCAAGCAAATAGCCGCAAACCCCGATCAGGACCAAGCCTATCTCTCTCTGGCTCTGGTCTATCTGCGCTCTGGTAACACGTCGGGCGCGAGAGAGACATTGCAACGGGGGCTTGAGCGCACTCCAGACTCTGGTGAGCTGCTCTGGGGCGTGGGGGTCTTGTCGGTAATGGATGGGGACATCGAGAAAGCCGAGCGGCATCTAAAAGAATCGGTGGACCTGCTGCCGGGATGGCCAGGAAGTTATTCGGCGCTCGGAGTGCTCTATTACCAGACCGGGCAAATCGACAAGGCACGGGAAACTTTGGAGCGGTTTACGCAGAGCGGCCCGCGCGGCGCGCTCGATGTCCAACGGATCGAGCAAGCCCTGTCCGCCGCAGCGCCGGAGAGTTCTAGTAGCGGGAGGGTTCATGAGCTCACGCCGCAAGCTCGGCAACAATTCCTGCAAATCGCCCTGGCCCTCGCCGATCAGTCCCCTTAATTGACGATTGTCGATTGAAGATTGACGATTGAGAAGAGCAGCCAGACGAGCGCCTTTCAATCGCCAATTGGTTCTGGTCGGAGCGAGTTCATGCGCTCGACCGAAGGTTCGTGGTGACCCGGGCAAGATTCTCCCCGCAGCTTTATCCGGAAGGGGCAGAACCCGTCGAGGCTTTGACGATCAACTCCGCTGGAATCAAGTATTCCTTGCCCTGGGGCTCGTCGGCGGTGGACAACTCGTGGAGGGCATCGGCGGCCATTCGCCCTAGCCAGTCGCGGTGAATGTCCACGGTGGTGATGGAGGGAGTGATGTACTCCGCCAAGTGAGTGTTGTCGAAGCCCGTCACGGAAATATCTTCCGGCACGCGGAGGCCGGCTTGGGTGAAGGCTTTGATCAGGCCCACGGCACTCAGATCATTGACGGCCACGACGGCGGTGGGCCGGGGCTGCAACTTCAAGATGGTGAGTCCCGCCGCCACGCCGCCTTCAAAGCGCAGGTCGCCTTTCAGCATGGGGCCGGGATCCAAGCCCAGAGCGTTCATGCACTTGACAAAGGCTTCGCGGCGCGCGATGTTCGACTTCAAACCCGCTCGTTCGCCGGCGAAGGTCATTCGCCGGTGGCCAAGCTGAAACAGGTGCTCGACGACTTGCTGAATGCCCGAAAAATAATCAATGCGCATATTACTGACGTATTTCTGCACCGGCCCCAGGTCCAGAAAAGTGACGGCGATCCGGCGCCGGGCGATTTCGTGGATCAAGGGCAGGTTGGCCTCAGAAGTCATCACGGCCACGCCGCGGACGTGGTGCTCCAGCATCTTTTCGGTCGCGCGCCGCATCCGGCTGGGGTCATAGTTCGTATCGCTCAGGATGACTTCGTAGCCGAGTTGCCGGGCGCGAGTCTCGAAGCTCTTGATGACTTCCGGGAAAAAAGGGTTCTCGATGTCGGAGACGATCATGCCGAGCGTGCGGCTGGTTCGCCAAGCCAGGTTGCGCGCGTGAGCGTTGGGGAAGTAACCGAGGCGGCGCACCACCGAGAGGACTTGGCGGCGCGTTTCCCGGCTTACTTGGCCTGTTTTGTTGAGGGCATGAGACACGGTGGCCGTGGATACTTTGGCCTCGCGAGCCACATCCCGGATGGTTAGAGCCATGGGCGAAGTCAACACCTCTACAGAGAACGGTGACTACGTCACCCTAAAATACTACCACCCTTTTTCTTTGACAATAGACGGCCAAGAAAAAAAAGTAATAATATGCCAAAAAAAGCTTGACAAGCCTGTTGGGCAGGTGGTACAACGTTAACCGCTTAATGTGTTTTATCTTTCGTCGGGTCGAAGACGCGTACGAATCGAGCAGAAGAGGGCTGTAACCCATTCAGGACTCCCTGGAGGAAAACCGCCCCACGGTTCACGTTTTGGTTCGGTAACTATGTGTCAGCAGAGGTCCGAGGAGAGACTGTCGAGAGCGAAGCGTCATTCCCGGGCCAAGCTGGCCGAAACTCATTTCATCATTATTTCGTAACTCTCCAGCCGCACTCCCGCGCGGCGGAGGACAGGAGGATAAGACGATGGAAAGACGCGGTTTTTTCCTGCACATTCTCTTTCTGGCCTTGGTAGTCCCCGCTGTCTTCTTTCTGACGAGTGCGCCCCTTCATGCCCAGGCGGACACGGGGTCGATTCAGGGGACCATTAGGGACCAATCCGGCGCCGTGTTTCCCGGCGCCAAGGTGATCCTGACGAATGAAGGGACCAACCTCACGATTACAGTGACTGCCGGCGGCGACGGCAGCTACATTTTTTCGCCGATCAAGATCGGCATTTACGCGGTGAGCGGCGAAGCCCCGGGTTTCGCTAAAGCCGTTCAATCCCACATTACGCTGAATCTTCAGCAGCAACTCGTCGTTGACCTCACGCTGAAGCCGGGCGCCGTTACCCAAACGATTGAGGTAACCGCCGCGCCTCCGGCTCTCCAGACCCAAAACGCCTCGGTCGGCCAAGTCGTCAACGCGCGTGCTGTCAACAACTTACCGTTGAACGGAAGGAACTTCACCTTCCTGGCCCAACTCGCGGCAGGGGTCAACACGCCGGAAGCCGACACGCGAGGCAATGCCATGTCGGGCGCCTTCTCGGCCAACGGCCTGCGACCCGCTCAAAACAACTACTTGCTGGACGGGATTGACAATAACTCGAACACCGTGGACTTTCTGAACGGCACCAATTTCGTGGTTCTTCCGCCCCTGGATGCCATTCAGGAGTTCAAGGTGCAGACCTCGGATTACAGTGCGCAGTTTGGCCGCGCCGGCGGAGCGATCCTGAACGCCACGATCAAATCCGGGACGAACAACTTCCACGGCACCGCCTGGGAATATGTCCGCAACGATTTACTCGACGCTGCGGACTGGTTTGAAGACGCCGGGCAGGTCCACAAGGGTGAATATCGGCAGAACCAGTTCGGCGCCACCATCGGTGGTCCGATCTTTAAGAACAAGGTGTTCTTCTTCGCCGACTACGAAGGCGTGCGCAAGCGGCAGGGGACAGTTTTCACCTCCACCGTCCCGACCATGGCTGAGCGCAACAGTGGCTACACCGATTTGTCGGCCATTGTTAACGGCCAGAAGGGAACTCAAACCGATGACCTCGGTCGAGTGTTCCCGGTAGGAACCATTTTCGATCCCGCGACCACCCGAGCGGTCACCAAGGGAGCGTTGGATCCCGTTACGAATATGACAGCGACGACGACGGGCTATGTCCGCGATCCCTTCAGCACTTGCCCGATCACTACCACGACCTATACCCTTGCTTGCGGGCTGAACCAACTTCCCCCCGGTCGGCTTGATCAGAACGCGATTAAGCTCCTGAACCTTTTCCCTTCGCCGACCAATGGGAACCTCTCCAGCAACTATGCAGACTCGCCCGTGGGGAACCAACACAGCAACGCGTTTGACGTGCGAATGGATTTCAACAAGGGTGACAAGAACCAGATATTCGCGCGGTTTAGCTATGTTGACAATCCTCAGTACATTCCGGGTCCCTTCGTGGGAATCACCGATGGCGGGGCTTTCCAGCAGGGCATTCAGACCGCAAATTCCGTTGCGCCGGTTGCCAGTTGGACGCATACGTTTTCACCCACCAGTGTCAACGAGGCGCGGCTCGGATACAGCCGCATCGGCACCTCCCGCACCGGGCCCGTCCCCAGCCAATTCGGAATTCCGGCCCAGTATGGAATCCAGGACATTCCCCAGGAATCCCTCAACGGCGGCCTGCCCGCGTTCGGAATCGGCAACTATACTACACTGGGGAGCAACGCCTTTCTGCCTTCGCAGGAGGTGAGTGAAACAACCCAGGTAACGGACAACTTCACCAAGACTTACGGCAAGCACACCTTCAAGATGGGCATAGAATACCAGCGGGTCAGGTACTCCACCCTTCAGCCATCCTGGTCGCACGGCCAGTTCGATTTTAATGGGCAGTACACCGATCTTCCCTATGGGCAAACCGACGACACCGGTGTCGCACAGTTTCTCGTGACGCCTCTCGCCACGAGCACCGTGACGGGCGGAGTCCCTTACGAAGGGGGAGCGGACCAAATCTATGCCTCCAATATCGCGAGGACGGATGACGGAAAGAATTACTGGGGCGCTTACTTCGAAGACGACTGGAAGGTGAGTTCCAAGCTTACCTTAAACCTGGGACTTCGCTGGGACTACTTCGGCCAGACGTTTGAACGCTTCGGCGCCCAAGCCAACTTCATTCCAGGTATAAATGGCGCCGCTGCCCAGTATCTGATTCCCTCCAAACGGAAGACCGACGTCCTATCTCCGAGCTTCCTAGCCTTGACGGCCAATGACAGCTACACGTCCGGCGGGGTGACGAACCCGGGGGTCCCTATTAACATCGTATATTCTGACAATCCCAGCTTGGGTGTCTCGCAAAAAACCAATTTTGGGCCGCGTGTTGGGTTCGCCTACCAATGGACGCCGAAGTTGGTTATGCGCGGGGGATACGGCATGTTCTACGACGGGTTTGAAAACCGCGGCTATTCCCCCAACATCGGTGAGAACTATCCTTTCCAGTACAGCTTTACCCCCGGCGCCACCAACAACGTTACGCCGCTTAACGCCGCCACGTTTAAGACCTTCACCGGCACCGCCTGCCAAAATTACTTTCCCTTTGAAGCCGGTTTTTCTTGTACACCTCTCACTCCGACCGTAATTGGCGCGTCGGGGCTGAGCCTGGAAGGCATCCAGTACAACTACCTTACGCCTTACACGCAGGGCTGGAACTTGACCTTCCAGTATGAATTGGCGCGCGACACCACGGTAACGTTGGCGTACGTGGGGAACAATACTCACCACATCGAGGTGTTTCCTGGCTCGAATCACGTGAACCAAATCCTGCCGGTAAGCGGTGTGGTGTCGCAATTGTACGTTCCGTACCCAAACTTCGCTCAAGGTGCCAGCTACGCTGCCACGGAAGGATCCAGTTACTACCACAGTCTCCAGACCTCGTTCGAAAAGCACTATTCGCAAGGTCTGACTTTCCTGGCGACGTATACGTATGGGAGGTCCCGGAGTGATGCCGGAGACCTCCTCAATGGAGGGGTCGGGGAAGGATTTCGAGCCCCCACCATGGCTGGATTCGGCATTCAGGGTGATTACCGAGACGCCGACTACGATATGCGAAACGTCTTTCACTTCAGCGGTGGATACGAGCTTCCCTTCGGTCCAGGGAAACACTTCCTTACGAACGCCGCGGGAGTTGAGAAACAGATCCTCGGCGGCTGGTCCATGCAATGGATCGCTACCATCGAGGGCGGTCAACCTATAACGATTGGCTGCATCGACTCAACCACTGGCAATTTAGGGTGCACCGCGTTCATCGTTCCGGGGGTAAACCGGCACGGAAGCATGACCAACCCCTTTACTTCAAACAATGGAACTAGCGCATTCCTGAACGCTGCCGCCTTCACCCAGCCTTGCCAGCCTGGGACGAGTACCCCTACGGGTTGCGTCCCGGTACCAGCTGGTTCCATCGCCTTGTTGGGCGGGGGGGATACCCAGGTTTCCGGTCCGGGCATAACTCGGATTGACTACTCCCTGTTCAAGGACTTCCAGTTGAGCGAGAGATTCCGCCTCCAGTTCCGGAGTGAGTTCTTCAATATACTCAACCACCCCACGTTCATGCCTCCGGGGTTAGGCGGAAATGGTGTCGTATCGATCGGCGGTTCGACTACCTACAATAGCGCGTACTTTGGGGACATTGGAGCAACACGCTTCCCAGGCACAGATTCACGTCAGATCCAATTTGCTTTGAGGCTCTTGTTCTAGACAGACCAAAGCACCACCAATAAGGGCGCCCCAATCCATCGGGGCGCCCTTCTGTTTTCGCGCTTAGCCTTGGAGCGCGGGCTTCCAGCCCGCATCAAGGAGGAGAGCGGCCAAGATGGCCGCGCTCCCAAACATGAAGCCGCCCAAAGGATGGCATTCCCGGGGCTATCTTCCCCACTTTGACGGGGGAAGCATCCCGCAAACGGTTACCTTCCGCCTGGCCGATGCGCTTCCCAAAGCTGTTCTCGATCGCTGGGAAAACGAGCTGGCAACCATGCCCGAGGCCAGGGCTTCCGTCGAGCGCCGCCAACGAATCGAACATTACCTGGATTCCGGCGCCGGCCAGTGTTGGCTTTCGCAGCCCGAGATTGCGGAATCCGTAGAAAACGCCTTGCTTTTTTTCGAGGGGCAGCGTTATGGGCTGGAGGCCTGGGTCGTTATGCCTAACCATGTGCACGCTTTGTTCACTCCGATGGCAGGCCACAGCTTTTCCGAGATTCTCCACTCCTGGAAGTCCTACACCTCGAACGCAGCCAACCGGCTGCTGGGCAGAAATGGAGAGTTCTGGTATCCGGACTACTACGACCGTTTCATTCGGGACGAGCAGCACTTCGTGCGTGCCGTCGAGTACATTGAAATGAACCCTGTGGCGGCTGGGCTATGCCTCCGCCCGGAAGATTGGCCTTACGCGAGCGCACGCTTCCGGTGGAGCGCGGGCTTCCAGCCCGCACCAAAAGGAAGTGCGGCCAAGATGGCCGCGCTCCTGCCCGTGCTCCCCGATCGTAAACCGGCAGGAGAACCCTGATATGATATGGGCAGAGAGCAGGATAAATCGCTATGTTCGCTTTTCGCTGGTTGGCGGCAGGTCTGGTTCTTTTTGCGGCGTTGTCACCGTCGCTCGCAGCGAGTCAGGCAGGCACCGAGGGTCGCGAGGCGCTCGACCGCAAGTTTCAATCCGCACTTGCTCATTTTAATTCCGGGCAGTATGCCGCCGCCCAGCAAGAGCTCGAAGCGCTCGCCCGGGCTTTGCCCCATAGTTTTGACGTTCAGGAGCTTCTGGGGCTCGTCTACTCGTCCGAAGGCCAGGAGGAGAAGGCTACGGCGCCCTTCGAACAGGCCGTCCGGCTCCGCCCGGAGTCCGGCTCCGCTCGGAACAACCTGGCCACGAACCTCGTGCGCCGGGGAAAGACGTCGTTGGCCGGGAAGGAATTCAGGAAGGTCGTCGAACTCGAGCCCGAAAGCTTCGACGCCAACCACAATCTCGGCGCGTTCTACCTGCGGACGGGAAGAATCGCAGCGGCCATCCCCTACCTGGAAAAAGCTCAGAGCCGGAATCCTGACGCCTATGACAATGGCTACGATCTGGCCCTGGCGTACCAGGAAACAGGCCGTTTGCCGGAGGCCCGAGGGCAGATTCAGGAGCTCTTGAAGCAGAAAGACACTGCCGAGTTGCACAACCTGCTCGCCGAGGTTGAAGAGAAGGCCGGAAATTATGTGACCGCGGTGAACCAATACGAGTTGGCGGCGCACATGGATCCCAGCGAATCGAATCTCTTCGATTGGGGCGCTGAGTTCCTCCTCCATCAAACCCCGAATCCCGCCATCGAGGTTTTCGCGCAGGGGCTGAAACGTTATCCCAATTCCCCGCGGCTCGCGGTCGGACTGGGGCTAGCCCTTTACTTGCGCGGCAGCTACGACGAGGCCGTGAAGGCCCTTTTGCGGGGCGCCGACCTGGACCCTTCCGACCCGCGGGCGTACTATGTCTTGAGCAAGGCCTACGACCGTGCCCCGGGGCAGGCCGATGAGGTGGTGGAGCACTTTCGCCGTTTTGCTGAACTAAGGCCTGCTGATGCGCAGGCCACCTTTTACTACGCCATGAGCCTTTGGAAGGGAAGGCGGCCGGAGACTTCTCAGGCCTACCTCGATCAAGTTGAGTCTTTACTGAAAAAGGCCATCGCGCTCAATCCATCCTCCCCTGAGGCCCATCTCCAGCTTGCCAACCTTTACTCCCAGCGTCGCCAGTTCGCCGAGGCTGTGCCGGAGTACCAGCAAGCGCTCCGCCTCTCCCCGAATATCCCTGACGCCCACTTCCGGCTGGGGCAGGCCTATGTTCACCTGGGGAAGAAGGATCTGGCGCAGAAGGAATTCCAGCTCCACCAGCAATTCTACGCGCAGCATTTGGCCGAGATTGACAAGCGGCGCTCGGAAATTCGGCTGTTTGTGTATTCGATGAAGGGCGCGCCCTGAGGCATTGGTGATTGGTGATTTGTAATTGGTGATTGAGAGAACAGAAAATGGAAACTGGAAAATAGAAACTGGGATCCAGTTTCCGATTTCTAGTTTCCAATTTTCAGCTTCGATCGGCGATCGTCAGTCACAGATCGCCAATCACAAATCACCAATCACAAATCACCAATGCTTTTAGGCTATCCAGGTGCCAAGTGCGGCGCCGAGCCGGTCGAGGGCAACCGGCTCCGTCTCGTGCCAGAGGGAAAATTCCGGTGGGGCGACAACGTAGGCTTCGGAGAGGCTCTCGGCCAGACAGAGGCACACCGTCTGGCGTTGATACTCCCGGAGTCGGCTGGCGGCCAACCACACGTAGAGCGCCAGCATTTGCGCGTCCACGGCGCTACCCGGCAAGTCGTCGACGGCAGGGAGGGGGTTGATCTGATCCGGGTTGTCGAACACGGCCACGCCGGT
>JBEKUR010000086.1:0-21496 GCA_049514855.1 Terriglobia bacterium | reverse complement strand
AGTGATGATGACCAGCTTGCCCCCGCGATCGAGGTAGGCCAGCGCAGCCTCGATCTTCGGACCCATGCTGCCGGAGGGGAACTGGCCTTCGCGCAGGTAGCGGCGGGCTTGGGTGGCACTCAGGCGCTCGATCTGCCGCTGCTCAGGTGTGTTGTAGTTCAAGGCCACCTGCGCGACGCCGGTGGAGATGAGAAATAACTCTGCTTCAAGCTCCCAGGCAAGCAGGGCCGAGGCGCGGTCCTTGTCGATCACGGCGTCAATGCCCACCAGGCGATCGCGCCGGAAGACCACGGGGATTCCTCCCCCGCCGCAGGCAATCACCAGCGCGTCGCTCTGCAGGGCCGCTTGAATGGCCGGGAGTTCCATGATTTCTTTCGGTTCCGGGGAGGGCACCACGCGGCGATAGCCACGACGCGCGTCCTCCACCATTTGCCAACCCAGCGTACGGCGGCGGCGCTCGGCTTCATCCTGGTTGTAGAAAGGGCCCACAGGCTTGCTGGGGTTGCGGAAGGCCGGGTCTCGCGGCGAGACCAACACTTGGGTTATCATCGTCACCACCGGGCGCCTCAGGCCGTGGCGCGGCAGGGTCTCCTGCAGCGTTTGCTGCAACAGATAACCGATACTCCCCTGGGTTTCAGCCACGCAGGCATCCATGGGCAGCGGCTCCACCTGGCTGGCAGCGAGTTCCGAGCGCAGCAGTGCGTCGCCCACCTGAGGTCCGTTGCCGTGAGTGACTACCGTACTGTAACCGGCAGCCATCACCGCGGCTATGCCCTCACAAGTTGTCTGGAGGTTGCGCCGTTGTTCCTCGAGGGTGCCCTTCTCGCCGGGTCGGATTAGGGAGTTACCGCCAATGGCTACGACAGCGGTGGGCATAGCCGTCTCTCAAGACAGGAGCGCCAGGAGAATCGCCTTCTGGATGTGCAAGCGGTTCTCAGCTTGGTCATAGACAATGGAGCGCGGTGAGTCCATGACCTCGTCCGTCACTTCCTGGCCGCGCCGCGCCGGCAGGCAATGCATGAACAGAGCTTGAGGTCCCGCGTTGCGCAACAGTTGGCAGTTCACTTGGTAAGGGCGGAAGACGCGCAGGCGAGTGTCCGCCTCATCCTCCTGGCCCATGCTGATCCAAACGTCAGTGTAAACTGCGTCCGCGCCGGCAACGGCTTCGTTGGCATCGTGAGTGAGCGCGACGTCTCCGCCTTCGCGTTTGGCGTCCGCCACAACGGAGCGGTCCGGCTCGTAGCCCGCAGGGGTAGCGATGCGCATGCGCACTCCCAGCCTTGCGGCGCCATAAATGAGGGAATGGGCAACGTTGTTGCCGTCGCCTACCCAGGCAAGTGTTTTCCCCTCCAACGGGCCCTTGTGCTCGAGCAGCGTCAGGTAATCTCCCAGCGCCTGGCACGGATGCTCAAAATTCGAGAGACCGTTGATGACCGGAATCGAAGCGTTCTCCGCCAACTCCATCACGGTCTGATGAGCGAACACGCGGGCCATCACCGCATCCACCCAACGCGAGAGGTTACGCGCCACATCCTTCACTGACTCTCGCTTCCCGAGCCCGACTTCCTGCGGGCCAAGGTAAAGGGCCTTGCCTCCCAGTTGCTCCATGCCAACCTCGAACGTCACGCGCGTCCGCAGGCTGGGCTTCTCGAAAAGCATGGCCAGGGTCTTGCCCTCCAAAGCGCTCCTGAACCGGCTCGGCTGGGCCTTCACGCGCTGGCCCAGTTTGAGCAGGAACTCAATCTCTGCGGGAGCCAGGTCATGTAAGGAAATCACGTGCCGATGCGGCAGTGTGGAGGGCCGTGAAAGGGGTGAAGTCTCCTTATCGCCCTGGGTTACAACCTTGAGCCTGCGCATGGCGAAGTCCTTTCTTCAGTTCTCCAGAACACCACCCCTTAATCCCCTCCTCACTGAGGAGGGGATTAAGGGGTGGTGCCCTCAGGCGAGCCTTGCTTTTCCAGGCGACTCATGGCGCCGTGCCAGTCTCGCCCATGCCATCTAGCAAGAAGCAAGAGGTGGGCCAAGCCGGCAACATTCGCCGGTCTCAACGCGTAACTTGTTGATTTCCCGTATGCTAGCGTCGCCTGAGGTGCAAGGATTGGGTCATTTCGGCAGAAATCTGTGGGTTATTACACTGCTTGAATAGCCGGGGAGAGGCGCGACAAGATGCATTTCGAGTGATTGCCAACAGCCGGACGGGCATTGAATTTGTAACAGGCTACTGTCAGTCGCGCAAAGCGAGCCGCTCCTTTGCCGTTACAGCCCTTTTGGATCAACCGACACTGTGGCGCCGTTGCCGTTCTGTTCTGCAAAAATCCTTGCCATGGTGGGGAGTTCTTTGGCTTCGGCCTTGTGTTCGGAAGCCGTCAACCACTTCTGGAAGGAATCCAGGTAGGTGTAGTAGACCGGCGTGATGTAAAGCGTGATGAGTTGGGAGACCATCAGTCCGCCCACTACAGCGAGACCAAGCGGGCGGCGGGACTGGCCTCCGGCGCCGAACCCGAGCGCGATGGGAAGGGTACCCATGAGCGCTGCCATAGTGGTCATCATGATGGGGCGGAAGCGGATGAGGCAGCCTTGGTAGATTGCCTCGAGCGGGCTCTTCCCCTCCCTGCGCTCCGCCACGATGGCGAAGTCAATCATCATGATGGCGTTCTTCTTCACGATGCCGATGAGCATGATGATGCCGACGAAGCCGTAGAGGTTCAGGTCCAAGTGGAAAAGTCGCAAGGTGATTAATGCTCCCAGCGCCGCCGACGGCAAACCGGAAAGAATGGTGAGCGGGTGGATGAAGCTTTCGTAGAGAATGCCCAGCACCAAGTAAATCACCAGGAGAGTTGCCAGAAGCAGAATCCCGAGACCGGTGAGCGAAGACTCATACTGCTGCGCAGTGCCCTGAAATGTGGCACTGATGCTGGCAGGCAGGGTATTTCGCGCCAGTTCTTCGACGCGCGTCACGGCCTCTCCGAGCGAGACACCCGGCTTGAGGTCGAAGGAAAGGGTGACCGAGGGAAGCTGGCCGGAATGGTTCACAGCCAGGGGACCCAAATCCTGTGTCAGCTTGGAGACGGAATCCAGCGGGACGAGTTGGCCGGTATTCGACCTGATATAGAGCATCGAGAGGGCCTCGGGGTCCATCTGATACTGGGGCATGAGTTCGGCGATCACCCAGTATTCGTTGTTGGGGGCGTAGATGGTGGAAACCAGCCGGGAACTGTAGGCCGTCGATAGCGCATCCTCGATCTGGTAGGCCGAAACACCCAGTGCCAGGGCTTTGTTCCGGTCGATCACGACGTTTACCTGCGGGTTGCTGACCTGCAGGTCGCTGTTCACGTCCTGGAGCCCAGGCAATTGGCGCATCTTCATTTCGAGATCGGCGGCGTCTTTGTAAAGCTCTTTGGTATCCGGGCCCTCAACGGTGAACTGATAAAGGCTCTTCGTCAGGCGACCGCCAATCTGAATGGGCGGGGGATTCTGCATGAAGGCCATGACGCCGGGGAGCGACATCATTCTCGGGCGCAGCTCGTTGATCACGTCATCCGTGCTGATGTAGCGAAGGTTGGGATCGCGCTTGCCGCCAGGAAGGCGCAGAAGATGCCTGATCGAATCGCTCATATCCTGGCTCGCCGAGGGGCGATCCTTCAAGTGGACGAAGAACAAGCCGGAGTTGCCGCCAAAACCCGGGAGACCCGCGCCGGCCAAAGACATCACGTCCGAAACATTGGGATCGTCCTGGATGATCTTCGTCACCTCGAGCTGATGCTGCTTCATGGAGTCGAAGGAAATCCCCTGCGCCGCCTGGGTGATGCCGAACATCCCTCCGGAGTCTTCGCTGGGAAGAAAGCCCTTGGGAATCTGGAGGAAGAGTTGCACCGTGAAGACAACGATGACCAGCGAGGCCATCAAGGTGACGAAGCGATGGCGGAGGACGCCCTTCAGGCTCCAATCGTAAACGCGTTGAATCAGCTCGAATCCGCGCTCGAAAAGGAGATAGAGGCGGCCGTGTCTTTGCTCTTTGGGGGGGCGCAGGAAGCGGCTGGAGAGCATCGGGGTGAGGGTGAGCGAGACGACGCCGGAGACGATCACCGCGCACATGATCGTCACCGAAAATTCGTGAAGCAGGCGCCCTAACAACCCTCCCATGAACAGAACGGGGATGAAGACGGCGGCCAGCGAGAGCGTCATGGAGAGAATGGTGAAACTGATTTCCCGGGAGCCGTTGAGTGCCGCTTCAAACACTCCTTCGCCCATTTCCATGTGGCGAACGATGTTTTCCAGCATGACGATGGCGTCGTCCACCACAAATCCCACGGAAAGCACCAGCGCCATCAAGGAGAGGTTATCCACGGTGTAATTGAGCAGGTACATCACCCCGAAGGTGCCGATGATGGACATGGGCAGCGCAAGGCTGGGGATGGTGGTGGCAGAAATATTCCGCAGGAAGATGAAGATCACGAAAACCACCAGGCCCAAGGTCAGCCACATGGTGAATTTCACGTCGTTGATGGAATCGCGAATTGATATCGAGCGATCATAGAGGGTGGCCAGTTGAATGGAAGCAGGGATCTCGGCGCGGAAAGTGGGCAGCAGGGCCTTGATATTGTTTACTACCTCAATCGTATTCGTGCCGGGCTGGCGTTGGATGGCGATCACCTGGGATGGCTTGCCGTTATACCAGTTCGCGATTTTGTCGTTCTGAACGCCGTCAATCACCCGGCCCAGCGCCTCCAGGCGTACGGGTGAGCCATTGCGGTAGGCCACGATAAGCGGCCGGTAGGCTGCGGCCTCCATGAGCTGCCCGGTGGCCTGCACGACGAAAGACTTGTGGGTCCCGTAAAGCGTTCCCGTGGGAAGGTTGACGTTGGCCTGCTGAACAGCGGCCATCGCCTCGTCAATGCCGATTTTGCGTGTGGCCAGCGCCTTCGGGTCGAATTGCACACGTACGGCGTATTTCTGTGCGCCGAAAACCTGGACTTGCGCCACCCCGCTGATCATCGAGATGCGCTGGGCCATGAGCGTATCCGCATATTCATTTACGGTGGAGGATGGAAGCGTGTCGGAGAACACCGCCATATACATTATCGGCTGATCGGCGGGGTTTACCTTCTGATACGAGGGCGGGGTTGGCATGCCGGTAGGAAGCTGGCCCTGGGCCTTGACAATCATCGCCTGAACGTCCTGTGCGGCGGCGTCAATATTGCGGCTGCTGGCGAATTGCAGGGTGATCTGCGTGCCCCCTTGGGTGCTCGCGGAGGTCATTGTTTCAAGGCCCGCGATCGTGGAAAACTGCCGCTCCAACGGTGTGGCCACCGCTGAGGCCATGGTCTCAGGGCTTGCGCCCGGAAGGCCAGCCATGACCTGAATGGTCGGGTAATCTACGTTGGGCAGGTCGTTCACCGGCAGATACCTGTAGGCCATCACACCGAAAAGTAGAATGCCCAGCATGACCAGGGTCGTCATGACAGGCCGCCGAATAAAAAGTTCTGCAAGATTCATAGAAATGCAGGTGCCAGGTGTCAGGTTCCAGGTGTCAGTGAAGAGCAGGCGAGAAGTTTCTAAGAACCAACTCCTGGATTCTGAATTCTGCTTTCTGATTTCTGACTTCTGCTTTTCTGCTCGTCACTCGTCATACGTCACTCGTCCTCAGTTCTGACAGCTGCTCTTCTGTTACCTGAAACCTGACACCTGGCACCTGACACCTGCTCTTCGTCACTGCTTTTTTATCATGACCTTCATGCCCGGGACGAGCCGCAGTTGGCCGTCGGTCACCAGTGTTTCTCCTGCCTGTATACCTTTTTGGATGACCGTTTCGCCGGCAATATTGTTACCTGCGACCACAGGCCGGTATTCCGCCGTCATGTCCTGTCTCACCACAAAAACGTATTGGCCCACCTGCCCGGTCTGAACCGCCTGTGAGGGGACGACGACAGCATTGGGTTGAGTCATGAGCGTGAGCGCAACATTCACGAACTGACCGGGCCAGAGCCGGTTGTCCGGGTTTTCAAATGTCCCCTTCAGCTTGATGGTACCTGTGGAGTTGTCAACGGCGTTGTCGATAAAGGTCAATACGCCTTTGGCGGGGTTCTGCTCCCGAGTTGGAATGATGGCTTCAACTCTAAGGGGGCCTTCGCCGCGGTATCTCTTGATATCAGCAAGGTCCTGCTCGGGAACGGAAAACGTGACATAGATGGGGTGAATCTGATTCACCACCAGCAGCGTCGCATCGTTGTCCTTCACAAGATTCCCGGGATGGACCAGCAGGGCGCCCGTCCGGCCGTCAATCGGCGCTTGCATGGTGCAATAGCTCAAATCGATCTGGGCTTTTTCAATGGCCGCTTTATCCGCGCGCACAGATGCGGCGAGGGCATCGGCGTTCGTGCGCATGGAATCGTATTGCTCTTTCGAGACAATGCCTTCCTGGAAGAGCTTCGTGTATCGTTCCGCCTCCGCCTTGGCGTTCTCTAACTGGGCTTGATCTTTCGCCAGATTGGCTTCCGCTTGTTGGAGTGCAGTCTCAAAGGGGCGCCGATCCAATGTAAACAGGAGATCGCCCTTCTTGACGTCCTGGCCTTCGGTGAAATAGGCCTTCTCAACCCTCGCCGCCACCTGGGCCTTGACCGAGACGGTTGAAAACGCCTCCACATTGCCGATGGCGTGGACCTGGATGGGTACGGTCTTCAGGGTTGCGGTCGCGGTCGTCACAGGAACTGAGTAGCCGGAGGGCATGGCTTGTGATTCGGCTTTCTTGCTCGAGCACCCCGTCCACAAGAACACGCAAAGCCCCAGCAGAACAGCCGGAATCACGCGCCATCTGTTAGGGTGGCATCCCCCTCGCCGGGCCAAAAAAGCATCGCAGTGATTGCCCACCAACAGTGTGGCGGCCAAAGGTTGGACAGCCGGTTTTAGAACCTCGGAGCGAGTCCGGCGCGCATGACTTTCTGAATGATCGATGGTGCGAGACTCCATGCCTCACTTTCTCCTTAACTTTACCAACCACTTCACCTGTAGTCAGTTTTGTTGATCGACAATCGTCCCCTCGAGGTCTTCCTTGTGAGGGAAGTGCCGGTTACTTTAGCTGGACCCGCGCACCGCGTCAACAGAGCACACGGCTGTCGTGTTACCGTGCAGCACGCCAGTGCTGGTTGGCTCGTTGAAAAAGAATGAGCCCCGTTGCCACACCCCGGCTCCCCAGGCAGAGTTCGGGCTGGCCAAGCGCCTGTCGCAAAGGGGGCTTGCTATGCCTGGCCGACAGGTGTCGATCAGGAAGGGTGTGCGGTGATCCAGCAGACCAGGAGAATCTCCCTAATAATCACGCTTGCGGCCAAAGCGACCGCCGCCACTCCGCTGACCACCGCCACCCCGATGGGGGCCGCCGGAGAATCCCGTGCGCTGTGGGCGGGCTTCATTCACTGTGAGGGGCCGCCCCTCCAGGGATTGTCCGTTAAGTCCCTGGATGGCCCGCTGCATGTCTTCTTCATCGGCAAGCTCGACGAAGCCAAACCCTCTAGATTCGCCTGTCATCTTGTCGCGAATGACCGCTGCGGAAACAACTTGAAACCCAGCGTTGGCCACAAATTCGCTGAGCACACTATCGACCACACTGCGGGGAAGGTTCCCCACGAATAATCTCTGAGCCATTTGCTCCTCCAGATTTTGGGCAGCCCGTAACGGCGGCCTGTTCACACACACTTGCTTCGAGCCGGGCCAGGAAGGGGCTTCTGAGATCCTTGCGAACCTCACCACCCTCCCTTGCACCCCATACCAAGGAGCATTTGCCCAAAACCTGAATGGCTAAGGATTGAAACAGTTCTTGGACCGCAAGTGGGTACTGAACGACCCTGCCAAGCTTCCCAGCTTTGAACCTTCACCCTGCTCCTTGAGCCTTTAGCAACTACGATGTCTTTCTCACAGCCTCTTTGCCAGATTGATAAGAGGGCGGCACCGGCGGGGCAGACCCGACGAACCGCTCTAACGCCGCGGGTCACATTCTTGAAGAGCCATCGCGATGTGATCGCCTTTGGCTGCTATCGGACTCGCTGGGATTCCCATATCAACTTGCCAATGAAACATATCACTTTTCTTCCTTGGAAACTATCACAAAAAACCTCGGGATCAAACGTGGGTGCGTCTCGCCGCGCGCGGCCATTCTACCGGTAGCTGCCGCTCCCGCCAACAGACCGTGCCCCCTACCGGTATGTGGTATGTGGTAGGTGGTATGTGGGGGGAGGGGAGGTTTTTCCCCACCTACCACCTACCGTCTACCACTTGGAACCTGCTCCTGCATCCCGAATCCTGAATCCTGTTCTTTCCCTACCTACCACCTACGACATACCATCTACCCCCTTTGCTTTCAACAACATTCCCGCTTTCGGTACGTAACTACCTGTGTTTCCTATAACATTCCCGCTTCACCCCCACTTTTTCCACAGCGGTCCTTTGTTTTCATAGACATCCCTGCTTAGTTCGTTCACTTTTTAAAATCAATTCAGAATCACAATTTGGCGGGGGTCACGGGTACCTGCTTGAGGCATTGGAATTCCTCTGGGTCTTCGCCCAGCGCGATCCCGTGAAGGCGGGACAGGCGAAGGTTTTCGGGCAGGGCGTATCGGCCGTGCTTCAGTGCATTGAGCTTCGAGTTCTGCTTGGCGGCTGCGGTGCGCGGCGGCGAGCAACCTGGGCGTAAGTTGGGGTGATTTGCGTAAGGACATGGTTCCTCCTGGGGCGGTGTTTTAGCTTAGCGAGGAAAGAGCTTCCCCGCGGGTTGGCCTTTTCACATTAGTAGGCTACCACGGCGGGGAGGCGCTGTCAAGAGACATTGTGTCAACATTCCTAGCCCAGGACTTCTTCAATTGAGTCATTGAATCATTGATCCATTGACTCATTGAAGGGCCCTTGCCGGGTCTTTTCAAAACCTTTCACCACCAAGACACCAAGGCACCAAGCGATCATAGGGCAATTCGCTGGTGCTGGTGTCATTTGGAATGGGGATCCACTCGATCCGCCGGTCATTCCCGTCCCGCGCTGCGGGAGGAATCCAGTCCGACGACAGCACGTTTCCAAAGGTTTGCGGGGTGGATTCCTCCCGCAGCGCGGGACGGGAATGACTGCGCTCCAAATGACACCAGTACCCGTGCGGGAGCTGCGTTGACTCGCATTGCGCGCTTGGAGTAACCTATAGCTCTGTGTTGGATCGACAAGGAACTTTCGGGTGCTTTCTGCGGATGCTGCCTCTTCACCAAGCTGGGCGCGCCCCCAGGGTTGGCCCCAGGCCTTCCATGGCAGGTCCGCGGTCTGGCAGTTTTCGCCGGGCCGCCCTATTACTCTGCGCACTATGGGGATTGTCGGCTGCCTGCCTAGCCTCGGAAACATTATCGCCATCAGCCTTGCCACTGCAAACCACACCTCTCCTGTGGGACCAAGGCTGCGTTATTGCCGATCTGGACGGGGATGGCCGTCCCGACTTCGCCATCGTACGGGCAGAGGGTTGGGATTCGAAAGGCCTCCGGTATCGAATCGAGCTTCAGCTCACCACTGGCGTCAGCCCGAGTTCTTTCAACGTTTCCGCCGAGATAGGCGGACTGCGTATTTTCCCCCGTGACGTGGACGGCGATCAGGCCTTGGACCTGGTCATTATGAGCGCCTGGTCGTTTGCCCCAGTCGGAGTCTGGATCAACAACGGCCATGGCGAGTTCACTCGAGGTGACCCAACTGCCTATCCACGTTCTATTTGGACCGAAGGCCCCAAGGTCGTCTCGAATACTCCGCAGGAGGAACTCAAAGCAACTGTTCCTCAGTCCTACCGATCTTGTATTGATTTCTCCAACGAGTCTTATTTCTGCAACAACTTGCTCTTGGCGCGACTCCCTGGATTCCTGGGCGGCGCCAGCCCTCAAAAGGGCGCCGCAGGTTGGCCGCAGACGAGAGCTCCGCCTTGTTTCCTCCCTTAACGACCAAGCTAGTTGCCGAACATTAACGCTGCCCTCGGGATTGATGGCGCAACGGGTGTGCCTGCCGGTGGGACACGAGAATAGGCAGGAAGGCCTTGTAACGGCGGGGCTGAACAGGCTGCGGAAAAACCCGTTTGGCCTGTCATTCCGAGGAGTCCCGATCTGATCGGGACGACGAGGAATCTCGCACTGCGTTGAAAATACTCAGAGCGAGATTCCTCGCTCCGCTCGGAATGACAGCTTGGAGGGGTTTTTCCCCAGCCTGTGAAGCCCCGCCCTTCCGGACCCGTGGTGGGAAATGCGGGGTAGGCCGGCGGCCGACTTTTGCTCATCTCTCGACAGCAATTACAGCTTCGGTATCAGGGACAGGCCCGTGCTCGTTCATTTGCTGGACGGGTGGAAAGATTCAGGAAGGTGACCTATGAAGAATCGCTCCCATGCCATAACGGCTCTGATTCTTGTCGCATGCTTCGCTCCGTGGCTTTCGTCAAGTTGCAGCCGCGGATCGAGCGCCGACCATCCGGCCCCGGTAACAGTTGAAAAAGCCCCGGACCTCACCGTTGTGGAGGCGCCGGATCCCGAACAATTTCCCCTGACGACAGTCGAGCAGCGCCCTATCTACGATGAGCTCAAGGTCAATGGCGTAGTGACGCCCGATGTCAACCGCTCGGTGCCGGTGCTTTCGCTGGCGGGAGGCCGCGTGGTGGACATCCGCGCCAAGCTGGGGGATGACGTGACCAAGGGGCAGGTCCTGTTACGGATCAACAGCCCGGATGTTTCACAGGCTTTTTCCGACTATCAGAAGGCCCAGGCCGATGAGGTGCTGGCCCGCCGCCAACAGGAGCGCTCGGAGACGCTCTTGGCCAAAGGGGCCATTGCGCAACGAGACTTGGAGGCCGCCGAGGATACCGAGCAGAAGGCGAAGGTGGATTTGGCCACGGCGGCGGAACACCTTCGCGTGCTGGGCGCGGACCTAAACCATCCCTCGCCCATCGTGGAGATTATGGCGCCGATCTCGGGGACCATTGTCGAGCAGAACATCACCGGCGGCACGGGAGTCCGCTCCATGGATAATTCTCCCAACCTCTTTACCATCGCTGACCTCTCCCGCGTCTGGGTTCTTTGCGACGTTTATGAGAACAACCTCGCGCAAGTCCGACCCGGCGACTACGCGGAAGTCCGGCTGAACGCTTACCCGGACCAGGCTTTGAAAGGGCGCGTCAGCAACATCAGCCGCGTGCTCGATCCGAACACGCGCACGGCCAAAGTGCGTCTGGAATTGGATAACGAGCGCCGTCTGATGCGGGCCGGTATGTTCGCCAGCGCGACGTTCCGCTCCCAGAGCAAGCAGCTCCGCTCCGTCGTGCCCGCCAAAGCTGTGCTGCGCCTCCACGATAGGGATTGGGTTTTTCGCGCAGAAGGCGGCCACCGCTTCCGCAGGATTGAAGTTCAGGCGGGTCGCGTCTCCAGCGACGGCTTCCAAGAAGTCATCACGGGAGTTGTACCCGGCGACCAGATTGTGGCCAACGCCCTGCAATTCGCCAGTGCCGCGGATACAGAGTAAAGACATGATCAAGTACCTCGTCGATTTTGCGTTGCGCAACCGAATTCTCGTGTTGAGTATTGGTCTACTCCTACTGATTTGGGGCATCATCTCGTTTCACAACTTGCCCGTGGAGGCCTACCCGGATGTAGCGGACAAGTACGTCTGGGTGATTACGCAATGGCCCGACCGTGCCGCCGAAGAAGTGGAACAACAGGTGACCATCCCCATCGAGATTCAGATGAACGGTGTGGGCCACCTCACCCACCTGCGTTCCATTTCCCTCTCGGGGCTTTCATTTGTCACCATCATCTTCGACGATGATTCCAACAATCTGACCAACCGCCAACAAGTGTTGGAGAAGCTCACCTTGGTCAACCTGCCCGAGAATCTTAGCCCCCAAATCGGGCCCGACTTCAGCCCGGTAGGGCAGATCTATTTCTATACCCTCACCAGCAGCAACCCGATGATCGACGTCATGGATCTGAAATCGCTGCAAGACTGGGTGATGGTGAAGGAACTCCTC
The DNA here is from genome assembly GCA_049514855.1 of Terriglobia bacterium. GTDB lineage: Bacteria > Acidobacteriota > Terriglobia > UBA7540 > UBA7540 > CAVROP01. Next base: position 9,480 of record JBEKUR010000086.1, on the reverse strand, counting down.
TCCGTACCCAACATCGCGGCGGTCTCCATTTTTGGCGGGATCACCCGCGAGTACCAGGTCCAGGTGGACCCCAACCAACTCGTCGCCCACCGCTTGAGCATCGGCCAGGTGGAGCAAGCGTTGGCGGCCAATAATGTGAATGCGGGCGGCAGCTTCATCCAAAAAGGCCAGCAGGCCTTCAACATTCGCGCCATCGGGCTCATGAAGAATACAGACGACATCGGCTCGACCGTGATCGCAGCACAAAATGGAACACCCATCCGTGTGAGGGACGTGGCGGATGTGGTGCAAGGCCCCAAGATTCGCCTCGGGCGTCTCGGGAAGGCGATTCATCGCGAGGACGGACGGGTGATCGATGACGACGACGTGGTGGAGGGCATCGTCCAAATCAGGAAAGACGCCGATGCGGCTCCCACCCTTGAGGCCCTGCACGCCAAGGTCAAGTACCTCAACGAACACGTGTTGCCGCCCGGCGTAAAAATTGTTCCCCATATCGACCGCAGCGACCTCGTGAGGTATACCACGCACACCGTCCTTCACAACCTCAGCGAGGGAATCATCCTGGTGGTCGTCATCTTGTTTATCTTTCTCGGCAACATCCGCAGCGCTCTGATTGTCGCCCTTACCATTCCCTTTTCGCTCTTGTTTGCTTCCATCGGCCTTGACCTCCGCCACATTCCCGCCAATCTCCTCTCCCTCGGGGCACTCGACTTCGGAATGGTCGTCGATGGAGCGGTGGTGATGATTGAGAATATCCTGCGCCGGCTCGAAATGCGCGCCAACGGCAACGGCTCGAAGAGCATAGGGGAGACAATCCGAGATGCAGCGCACGAAGTACAGCGGCCCGTCTTCTATGCCATTACCATTATCATCACCGCCTACATGCCGATTTTCACTCTGCAGCGGGTTGAAGGCCGCCTGTTCCGGCCGATGGCCTGGACCGTGGCGTTCGCTTTGCTGGGCGCGCTGCTGTTTTCTATGTTGCTCGCGCCGGTGCTGTCCAGTTTCTTGTTCCGCCGCCAGACCAGCGAATGGCGTAATCCGCTGCTCGCCTTTCTCACCAAGCGATATCGAAAAGACCTTACCTGGTGCATTCGTCACCGCTGGGTGACCGTTAGCGGCGCCGTGGCCGCTCTCCTCTTGACCTTCTTCCTCGCCTTCAGCGGTGTGATCGGCTCTGAGTTCCTACCTCACCTCGATGAAGGCGCCATCTGGGCCCGAGGTACGCTGGCTCCCAGCGTTGGCCCCGATGAAGGCGAACGGATCATGAACCAGGCGCGCATTGCCTTCGCCCGATTCCCGGAAGTAACTCAGGTTGTCTCGCAAGTGGGCAGGTCCGATGACGGCACCGACGCCACGGGCTTCTTCAACACCGAGTACTTCATCGACCTTAAACCCCGAAAGGAGTGGCGCAAGCAGTTCCATGGAAACAAAGAGGAACTCATCGCAGCCCTGGACCGAGAGGTTGAAAAGATCCCCGGCGTCGATTGGGGATTCTCCCAGCCCATCGCGGACAACATGGAGGAGGCGGTCAGTGGAGTAAAGGGCCAGCTCGCCGTCAAGCTGATTGGTAGCGATTTGAAATTACTCGAGGCCAAAAGCGAGGAAATTGCCAATGTCATGAGGACGGTGCCGGGCGTCGCCGACCTGGGCGTCTTTCGTGTCCTGGGCCAGCCGAATGTGGACCTCATCGTAGAGCGCGCGAAAGCCGACCGGTTTGGCATAAACGTGTCGGACGTACAGGACGCCGTCGAGACCGCCGTGGGGGGGAAAGCCGTTAGCCAGATTTTGAGAGGTGAGCGCCGTTACGATCTGATGGTGCGGTATCAGGAACCCTACCGGCGTACGGTGGAAGACATCTCGAATATTCGTATCCTGGGGCCTTCGGCGGAGCGTGTTTCGCTGGCACAACTTTGTGACGTCAAAGTGGAAGATGGCGCCTCCATGATTTACCGCGAGGCGAACTCGCGCTACATCGCCATCCGATACAGCGTGCGAGGCCGCGACCTCGGCAGCACGGTTGAGGAAGCAATCCGCGAAGTGAATGAAAAGGTTAAGCTTCCTCAGGGGTACCGGCTGGATTGGGCGGGCGAGTACGAGAGCCAGCAACGTGCCAATAAGAGGCTGGCGTATATTGTTCCCATAACTCTCCTGCTGATTTTGCTGATTCTCTATACAGCCTTTGGCTCGTTTAAGTGGGCGTTCCTCATCCTTTTGAACGTGGGGATGGCCCCCGTCGGTGGTATGCTGGCATTATTCTTCACCGGAACGCACTTCAGTGTTTCCTCGGGGGTTGGATTCCTCGCGCTATTCGGTGTCTCCGTGCAGACGGGCGTAATCATGGTTCAGTATATCAATCAGCTCCGCGCACGTGGGCAGGCGGTGATGGAGGCAGCCGTGGAAGGCGCGATCCGACGTCTCCGGCCGATAATGATGACCATGTTGGTCGCAACTCTGGGCCTGTTGCCGGCGGCCCTCTCTCACGATATCGGCTCGGATTCTCAGCGGCCTTTCGCGATCGTGATCGTCGGTGGCCTGCTCACCAACCTCCTTATAAGCATTGTTCTCCTCCCCACCCTTTACGTCTGGTTCGCGCGCCCCTCCGACACATTGCCGACTCCTGAGCAAGGAGTTGGGGAGTAGTAAATTGCGGCAAGGAGATTGCGCAGAAAACAGGTCAAAGACGAGAGCAGAACGTACCTAGCACCGCGTAGCCTTGCTCGCCGCCGCCGGCGGACAAATTCCAGTGAATGGTGCGAATCGGACAGTTCCGTATTCTGAAAGGCAGTTGCTTATGCCAAACCATAGAACACATCGAGCCGCTGGATGGTGCCCAAGCGGTCGAAGACGGCAGCACTCGTCGCCGCATCTAACTTCAGTCCATCGACAAGTTGCGATATTCCGTCGGCAAAGGTCACACGGATGTGCGGCGGGCCGCTTCGATGCGCTACCACGGGAACCTGACAGTAAGTAAAGGCCACCGTGTCCCTCTCCAGATTTAGCGTCCTCTGGTTGCCTTTGACGTCGCAATAGTGAAACGTCTTAGACTCGGCAAGAAACTCTGTCCTGGAAGTAAGCTGGGGAACGAAAGCAAGCTCTCCATTTTCAACCTGAACGCCCATCTCGCCCATGCGAGCGATGAAGTCTTCCTTCGCCTGGCCGGTCATTCCGGGCTGCTGTGCCCCAGCGAATCCCGGAGTGTGCGAATACGGATCCGTGGGAATAGCACCGAAGACCGCCGGAGACTTGTGTACTCCCAGCCCGTCATAAACGCTGTTGTAATGAGCTCTCAGTTGTTGAAGGATGGATTCATCAGCGCCGCTCGCGACCGCTCGCTCCAACACCTCGCGCACAGCAAGCAGCAGCTTTGAGACCATGTGCCAGTAAATGCACCCAAGTCCTTCGTACTTGTAGAACGTGCCCGAGCGCCCCGTAAACGATTGATGGTCGAACACCTTCTCATAGAGGCCGAGGATCTGTTGTTCTTCTTTTTTCGCAAGCGGACGGAAGTCGCTCTTCTTCAGCTCATGCAGCACTTGCTTAAGAATCACCGAGTTGCAAAACGAGGCATTAAAGTGAATGCCGTCTTCTACATCACGAACAACTATGCGGTGATCGTCCCGCTCCAGCATGGACATCAGCAGCTTTGACTTCTCGACTTCGCGCTGCGGCACATTGTTCTTTTCGAGAAAGTATGGCAGCGGCCGGTCAGGGTACAGAATGTAGCTGTTCTGGTCGGCGCGGTACAGACTGCTGTTTCGAAGCACTTCCAACAGAGCCACGCTTTGGGCGGGTGTGAGCGCTCCAGAACTTAGCACCGCCACCTGGCCCTCCAACATCTCGTGCAGTCTCCGAGTCCTGATCTCGTTTCCCGCGACGGTGATCAGATTGTACGCATGGTAGAGCCCATCGCTCCTGCGATTGGCGTGGATCGAATGATCGAGGTGCTTCAAGGCGGAATCACAGAACGACTGCAACCGCGCAACAGATACCACGCTTCGTTCTCCGGAAATACCTTGCACGTAGAGCTTCTCCCGATAGATCGATCCGGCGCTTCCGAGCGCGTCTAGAATTGACTTGCGGTCGCGGTCCGAGATTGGAGCATTAAGAAGCGGCAGGTAGCTTTCGAGCGTGTCGAAGACTTGTCCGAACAGCACCGCCAGTTCCGCCGACAGCTCAATTTCTCCTCCTGGCTCCTGTCGGAACAGTTCGCGTGCGAAAACCAGGAAGCGACGCAAATAGTACAGCGTAACCATCGAAGCCCCCGCGCCAACCAGGGCGTTATTCGCATCGTTCCACTCGGGCCGTTGCGTGTTCATCCATATGCCGACTTCCGGAACGTAGTTCGACAGCTTCGTCAGGATCACGATAAGAATCTTTTCCGCCAGATTAGCGCGCGCAAGCTGACCGTCAGGAGTGAGCAACGCCTTTCCGTCCGCTCCCAGCTCCGACGAGCGCTTCATGGCTTTGCGATGCGCCACGCGATCAAAGGTAATTGTGTTCCGCGAATCCTCGAGCAGCGACTCATAGGGCATGATGCGATACGGCACGTTCGCATAGGCGAATACGGCGCGCGACAGCAGCTTTCGCAGGCTGTCCGGGTAGTGCCGCTTGGCCTGCTCGAGCAACTTCAGCAGGTAGATGACTTGGTGATCTCCCCAGTAGCCGATGTACGACCACGGGTCATGCGGATCAATGATTTCCCACTCGTAGCCGTGGTTGGTGATACGGTAGGGGTTATAACCATCGGCCGTTGAGGAGTCCAGAAACTTATAGATCATGCTTTCGGCAAAGCCGGGAAATGACACGCTGAGGGCTTCCCAGTTCTGAAAGATGTCGCGCCAGTTTCCTTGGTAGCTCAGGATCTTACGACCATGATCATCCTTCACCTTGATTTCGAATATGTTCCACGGCCGGCTCGGGTCACCATGACGGCGGCTGAAAGTCAGCGGCAGATACTCATTGGCAAGTCTCTCCAAATCCGGATCCTGCTGTTCGCGCACCTGCTCGAGGAGGACGCGGTGCAGTAGCGACTCCGGCAATTCTTCCAGAAAGGCTTTGTGCTTCTGTGCGACCTGCTGATTGGCCTTCGAGATGAACAGCTTCAGATCCGCACGCGAAATCCAGTAGTTATCGTTCGGAATGCCACCGCGCATCACGTTGAAGAGGGTGCTCGAAAAATGGTGCCAGATGGCCGGCTCGTCCTGAGTTAGCTGGAGCCCGTCTGCCCCGGCCACAATTCTCACGAGGTTCTGGGTGCCTCGGGCAACGTCCTCATCAATCTCCGATGCCATGGTCTCAAGGGAATGAAGGTGGTGAATGATAGACCTCACTCCCGCCGCGTCCTGGTTGACTTCGGAGACGATCTTCCATTCCTTCTCACCCTGGGCGGGCAACGTGAGTGATGCCTTCAGAAAATAGGCGCCCCGGCGCCCACGAATATCTGTCTCTTGCGTAACAGCGCTGCCCCGGCGGAACGCGTCGAGCTGAACGCTGGAGAGCAGCCGCGCCTCCGCATCCAATCCTACGGACCACGCAAGGTTTACGCGAAGCGACTCGCTGGGTTCTGGCCTGTCAACAGGAATCGACGATAGACGAAAGAGGCCAAGCCCTGTGGTGCGCTCCAGTTCCGTGCGCTTGTAACCATCCACAAGCGTGCTGTATTCCAACTGGAATCGTCGCGTGACGCCGCACGGCAAAACATTCTGAATACCATCGAGCAGCTCGACCGTGACCGCATCGGCGCTGTGATTAACCAGTTGTGCGCGGCGCACAAACCCAAAACGCTCGCTCGTCATCCATCCATACGAGAACGTCAACGCAAGAGCATGGTTCACTTCTTCAAAGATGATCTTGTTTCCATACACGCTCTTGTACAGATGGCGCGACACATGATGGCGTCCCTCAAGTTGCCCTGAGAACGGCTCCCAGAGCACGACTCCGCCGTCTCCTATCACACGAATGATCGTTTTGCTTCCCGTGTGCTCGCCGCCATCGTGGATTCGATCTTCGGGGTAATACGGGAATAGCGCGTGGTCGGGATCTTGGCGGCCCGCAGTCAGGCCACCGTTGCTTGAAATGAAGAGCCAATGATCCGAGTCGCTAACGATACTCATGAAGAACGGCGGCATCGCATCGTAGTGTGCGATGCGATAGTACCGTTCACCGCGAATATCGACGAAGGAGCCCTCCGCAGCTTCAGGAGACAACTGGACCTTCCGCCCGGCGGCAAGCGCCTTTGCATTACTCATTTTACCTCTTGGGTGGAGGCGGGCACGTTGTAGGAGGGTGAAGTTGGCCCGCTCGGCTTGAGTTCCGGATAAAGCTCATGCATGGCCAGCTTAGCCGTGCGTTTTTCAGAAAAGAGCCCCCAGTGGCCTTCCGTACCAGCACCCTTCCAGGGCTCGTCGAACGCTTCAAAGAAAAACGTAGTCACGTTGTTGGCGCGAGACCACGCGACGATCTCTTCGAAATACCGTTTCTGTTTCTTCTCGTCGCCGGCCTGCGGGGCATGCATCTCACCCACGGTGTAGGTCGGCCAGCCAACTTCGCCAAATACAATCGTCTTGCCGGGGTGGGCGCGGCGAACCGCTTCATAGTTTCTGATCGTCGAGGAGAGTCCCGTGCCGATATCTTCCTTGCCCCAGACCGGATACGTGTGCAACGTGATGAAATCTACGTAGCCCACCAACTTTGCGTCGGCTCTTGACCAATACAAATAGTCATCCGCGACAGTGACGGGACAGTGAACGGCCTTGCGCACGAACTGCACCGTGTCGATCACCTGCTGCTCCGTCATCTTGTGATCGGACCATGAGACCAGTGCTTCATTTCCCACGCTCACCGCGACAACGATTTCCGGGTATTGGTTCGCGAGCCGTATGCCCGTCTCGACGTGCCGCTGGTTCTTGGCTTCGGCCTCAGGAAGCCCGCTCAGCCAAACTCCGAGCATCACCTTGATCCCGAGCTTTTCCTTGCGAATCACTTCAAGGATGTCCGCGCTGTGCGGATCGGCGCCGTACACGCGGATCAAATGCCAATTCTTCTCAAGTATCCTCAGATCCTGGAGGACCTCAGCTTGGGTCGGAAATACATCCTTCAGCGGGGTTTCGGTCCCGCGATATCCGGAATAGCAGATGGCGTTTCCGTTCCACTGCTGCCGGGTAAGATCGATCTTGCCTGGCATTCGAGGGTGCGTCTGCGCAGTATCCTGCCCCATCGCCATAAGTGCGAATAGAAGCGAGGACAGCGCAGCAAGAATCGTCTTCATGCCCGAAACTCCCTCATAAGTGTGAGCGCAAGGAATTGGCGCATCCGCTGACCAAGCAGCCCTGGCGCGTGTTGCACACTTCGCTCTATGACTGCAATGCCTTGCGCTGCTTTAGATCCCTTTCAATCTGGACCATCGTGGTATCGTCCAGCTTGTAGAACAGCACCGACGCCGCCGATAGGAAGCCAACCACAGCCGGGAAAAAGCTCATCATGTAACGTATGCCGGTCTGTACCTGGAGAGGCTGCGCCACGTTAGCCTTGAACCCGATGTAGCCTATCAGCCAAAGAAAGAGCGAACTCCCGGCAGCCCACCCCAACTTTTGCGAGAACGATGCTGCCGAGAACACCAGGCCCGTCGCACGGCGCCCGGTCTTCCACTCCGAATAATCAGCCGTGTCCGCGTAGAAGGCCCACAGCAGCGGTGAGGTTGGGGCAAACAGCGTCGAAATTGCGATGTGTGTAACAAAAATGAGGGGAATGTTACTGAGCGGGACAAAATAGAAGAGCACAGTCAGCGTGCTTGCGAGTGTCATTAGAATCATGTAGGCGCGCCGCTTGCCGCCGAGAAGCGTTGAGAGAGGACGCGCCATGGCGGCGCCAAAGATCACGCCCACGGTTCCAAATACCATGAACCACGATCCCAGCGCCTCAGGCGCGAAGTCGCTCTTAAAGTGGTATCCCAGAAACGCCTGCTCAAAGTGGTACAACTGTCCAGGCTGCGCGACGCAATACTTGAAGTAGTACAGGATGGCGCCCATGCGAATGGAGATATAGAAGACCGCGAAAACTCCGATGAAGCACACCATCACCCAGGGCACGTTCTTCAGCAGATCCCGCAGATCGTCCTTCAGCGCGTCGCCCGCCCGGTGGGCCGTCTGCACACGTTCGTGCGTCGTGAAGAAAGTTGTGAGGAAGAGAGCGATCGCCAGAACTCCATAGACGACCATCGCTAACTGGAATCCCCTCTGATCATTGCCGTGGCCGAATCGCTTCACCATCGGAATGGTGAGCCCCTGAACCATGAAGAGTCCGCCATAGGCGAGAACGAAACGAAAGCTCGATACGCTCGTGCGTTCCAGAGAGTTTGGCGAAATGACTCCCATCAGCGCACTGTAAGGAATATTGATGAAGGTGTACGCCAGCATGATCAGGCCATACGTCACATAGGCGTACACAAGCTTGCCATGCGGCCCCAGACTCGGAGTGGTGAACATCGCCACCCCCATCAACGCCATCGGCAGGCATCCCCACAGCAAGTAGGGGCGATAGTGCCCCCAGCGCGTCTGGGTGCGATCCGCAATCAGGCCCATCACGGGGTCAATGCACGTGTCCGGAATGCGTACAACCAGGAACATGGTGGCCGTGGCTGAGGCCGCGAGGCCAAAAACGTCGGTATAGAAGAATGACAGAAAGTTGAGAAACGTCTGCCAGTAGAAGTTCGAGGCAGTGTCGCCGACACCATAGCCAACCTTTTCGAAGAAGGAGAGCTTACTGCTTTCAGCTTTCGTTCCTTCCGCCGACCTGCGGCTCGCATCTGCGCTCACACGATTCTCCATTTCTCACTGACAAGAAATCCGAGCGTGGTACGAGATAAGAAACCTGAACCGGTTTGGACGAGACGTTATCACCCCAGGGCGTCTGTTTGTCAAGAATTATTTTCATGAGCTGTTAGACGCGCTTGGAGCGGGTGGCGCTGGCGGGTGCAGTGGAGTTGCGGACGACCAACTCCGGAGTCAGAACCAGTTGCTGATCCTTCACGCCCTGCGTGATTGCGTCGATGGCGGCGCGGAATTGCGGCCGGACATGGCTGCGGTGGCTGCGGACGACCTGGGAATTAGCGGGATCGAGTTCTGCTGGGGGCGGCCGGAGCAACTCGCAGGTGGGGCGGTCGAATCATGTAGGCGCAGTTCCGCCTTGAGGACTACGCGGTTTCCCTCGTGGCTCTCAAGATGTTGATCCGGAGCCTCAATCACCTGCAGCAACATTTCCGTAGCCTGCTTGCCCAATTCGTAAGAGGGCTGGACGACTGTCGTTAGCCTGGGACTAAAGAGTTCGTACCAATCAAATTCGTCAAAGCCGACGACGCTTACGTCTTGGGGACACTTCAGACCGAGATCCTTGAGAGCACGCATTAGGCCGAGGGTCATTCTGTTGTTGCAGGCAAGGACGGCCGTGGGCGGGGTCGGAAGCTGAAGGATTTCCAAAGCC
>JBEKUR010000085.1:0-21643 GCA_049514855.1 Terriglobia bacterium | reverse complement strand
GTGTTGGGGGTCGTGGAAATCGTCAACCGATCAGATGGAAAGCCGTTTGATGAGGATGACCTGTTTTACCTCACCAACATGTGCGAGCAGGCCTCCAACGCCCTGAACAATGCCAATCTGTTGCAGGCGGAGCGAAAGGTTCACACCCTGGACGCCCTGCTCGCCATCAGCAAGGAAATAACCTCCACGCTCAATCTCGATCATGTCCTCACCACGGTGGTTCACGAAGCCGCCACCGTCGTCCCCTTTGATCAGTGCGTCATCGGTCTGTATGACCGCCACCGCTTTATACTGGGTGCTGTGTCGGGTCAAGCCGAGGTACCGCGGACCCGCGAAATGGAGCAGTTGCGTGAACTGCTGGCATGGGTGGCTGAACAGTCGGAGGCGGTCTCGGCTGACCAGACTGAAGAGGGGTGGAAAGTTAAGCCGGACGAAGGGAACGCGGCGCTGGTGCGCTACCTGGAAGAGCAGGGACTGAGCGGCTTCTACGCCATGCCTCTGCGCGATGAACAGGGGACCGTGGGCGTGCTGGCCCTTCTGAGCAACACCGCAGAATTCCTATCGGAAAGCCATCTGGAGGTTCTTGCTATCCTTGCCAGCCAGACCACCGTGGCCATCCGCAATGCCCGGCTGTACCAGGACGTGCCGCTGCTGAGCATTTGGCAGCCCATGCTCAAGGGCAAGCGCAAACTGGAGGGGATCACAGCCAGCCGCTGGCTCGAGATTGCATCGAAGGCTGGGATAGCTGCGCTGCTCTTGATCGTAGTGCCCTGGAAGTACCGAATCCAGACGAACGCCACCGTGGTCCCCGCCGAGCGCCGCATTGTGAGCGCCGAGGTCAGTGGCGTCGTCCAGCGGGTGCCTGTCCGGGAAGGGCAAACAGTGAGCGCTGGAGACGAGTTGGCCGGACTGGACGACAGCGATGACAGAATCCGGCTGGAACGGGCCTCGACCGACCTCGCGCTTGCCCACCGCCAGCTTGCCGAGGCGGAGGAAAAGAGGGATTGGGCCGGCGCCGGCCAAGCCCGGCTGAACATGGACCTCCACCAGGTAGAGGTCAATCTCTATCAGGAAAAAGTCGAGAAGGCGCACCTCCGGGCCTCTATTCATGGCGTCGTTGTGACACCCAAGGTGGAAGAAAAAATTGGGAAACTGCTCAAGGTGGGCGACGCCTTCTGTGAGCTTGTGGACCAGGACCACTTGGCGGTCGAAATGAATGTTCCGGAAACCGATATATCCCGGATTCGAACCGGCGCGCCCGTGGCCCTCAAATTGAATGCCTTCCCCACCCTAACGCTCCGGGGAACGGTGGAGCGAGTCTCCCCCCAGACCATTTCCGCCGAGGGCGAGCAGTTCTTCGTAACACGCGCCCTGTTCCCCAATCCTGATGTCCAAGCCCGCGATGGCATGGCGGGTCAGGCGAAGATTACCAGCGCAGGAGGCTGGTTCCACAGCGGGTGGTATCCGGTGGGCTACGTGCTGCTGCGTGCCCCCACGCAATGGGCATGGCGGAAGGCCTGGGCACTGCTGCCGTAAGAAGTCGAGGAGTCGAGAAGTCGAGGAGTCGAGAAGTGAAATCCCCGATCTTCGATTTCTCCGGCGGCCAAGAGTCGAAAAGTCGGATGCAGGTGAGTGGTCAAACTCTCGACTCCTCGACTTCTCAACTCCTCGACTACCGCGAGGCTGAAGCAATGAAACGATCAGATTGGGTCCTGTTCGGAATCCTGGCTGCTGTTCTGGGCGTGCCCGGGTGCGCGAACCAGTCTCAACAAAAAGCAACCCCTGCGGCATCGCCGCAGCCCAGTGTCACCCAAGCCCCTGCCCAGCCGCCTTCCGTACCGGCTGCGGACACTCTGGAAATTCCGAGCGTACTGTCGGTCGAACACTCTGTGGATTTGCTCGCCCAGCGTGACGGGATTGTGCAAGAGCTGTTCTACGACCAGGACAGTTGGGTAAGAAAAGGGACTGTGCTCGCCCGCCTGGACGACCGCGGGCTACTTGCCAGTTTGGAAAAAGCTCGCCTGGACCAGAAGGTGGCCGAAAATAACTTCAAGTACCAGGAGGCCGAGAAAAAAGCCAAGGATGCTGCCTATCGACGGCAGCAGGAGTTGCGTAAGTTCGGTTTGAGCAGTCAAGCGGCGCTCGAGGAAGCCGAGTTTCAATCCACCGGTGCAGGCTTCGACCTGGATAGCTGGAAGGCTGCCATCGAGGAAAAAAAAGCGGCAATTCGCGAGCTGGAGATCGAGCTGGAAAAGACTCGAATTGTGGCCCCCTTCGACGGATACATTGTCCGGCGGGCTATTCGCGCTGGACAGAACATGGTTAAGAATGACCTTTGCTTTCACTTGAGCGAGCTTTACCCGCTCCAGGTCCGGTTTCTGGTGCCTGAGTCGGCGGGCCCGCGGCCCACACCCGGGTATCCCTTGAAAGTGGTGCTGGCAGATGACAAGTCGCGCGAGTACAACGCGCATCTGAAATTGGTCAGCCCTACCGTGGATGCTGCCAGCGCCAGCTATGACCTCACGGCAGAGTTGACGGGACCACATCTGGAAAACCTGCGGCCGGGAATGGCGGTGCGAGTGATCTGGAGTCTGGCCAGTCAAAAGTCAAGAGTCGAAAGTCCAAAGTGAGCACCCGAACACAGTATTTCCTGAGTTCGCTCCGGTGAGGTACAACAGCCTTTTCTTCGACCCTCGACGGTTCGACTGACTTCTCGACTTTTGACTCTCGACTCTCGACTAACATGCGTTTCGGTCCCACCAGTCTTCGACTCTCGGGTGTGGCGGCGAAGGGCCTTCGGCGCCCCAAGCTGCGCGCCGACCTGAAGGTCGGCAAGCAGACGTTTGCCGGGGAAACTAGCTTCGTGGTCAAAGTCCCTGAGACGGACTCCTTCAATCGTCTGGGCGAGCTGGATTGGGAGCTGCTCTCGCTGTGCGATGGCACTCGTACTCCGGCCGAAGTGGCGCAGGCGCTCAACGAACGCTACTCGGACCAGAACCTGAGCGAACAGGACGTGATCGAGTACATGGACGGCGTGGATCCCAACTTCTGGGAGCGCGGAGCTGCGGAAAAAAATCTCTGCATCCTGGAAAGGATCCGCGACGAGCGTAGTCAGCGCGTGAACCACGCCAGCCTGCTATACATCTACTTTTCAGCCTTTGATCCCGACCAGGTGCTGGAACGCCTGGATAGATATTTGGGGTGGATGTTCACGAAGCAGTTTGTCCTCTTCTCGCTCGGCCTCTTTGCCCTGGCCGGCTTGATCGTGGCCCACGACTTCACGCGCGTCAGCCAGGAAGCCCTGGGGGTCTACGGTTTTCGGCATAAGAGCGCCTACGACATCCTGGTTATGTGGGTGATGATGTTTATCATCGTCGGACCTCACGAGTTCGCTCACGGCTTGGCCTGCAAGCACTTCGGCGGCGAAGTCCACCACATGGGCTTCATGCTTTTGTATTTCTCGCCCTCCTTTTACACCGATTGCACGGACATGCACGTTTTCGCAAAGACCTCGCAACGCATTTGGACGATCATTGCGGGGATGTGGGTCACCCTGCTCCAGTGCTGTTTTGCGCTCTTCTTTTGGGCCTTGTCGCCGCCGGGCTCAGTGGCCGGCGACCTGACCTACAAGTTCGCTCTAATGAGCGGTCTGCTCGCCTTCCTGCAATTGAACCCCCTGCTCAAGATCGACGGCTACTACGTGCTGAGCCAGTACCTCCAGATTGACAGCCTTCGCGAGCAATCGTTTGCATATTCCGCGGCTTGGTTAAGACGCAGCGTACTTCGTCAAGCAGTCGAACTGCCCCCGGCCAGCCGCAGGGAGCAGCGGATTTTTCTGGGGTACGGTTTCTCGGCGGGGCTTTACTCCCTATTGATCCTCTACGTCTTGCTGGGGTTTGTGGATAACGGCTTTACAAGCTGGCTGGGTCCCTGGGGGCACCTGGCAACCGTTGGAGTGTTGTGCTTCGCATTCCGCAAGCGGCTCCGCCAATGGCAGACTGCGGTGCGGGCGCGCTTACGAAAATGGAAGGAGGAGTTCATGGCATGGAGGATGACTTGGTGGCAACCAGTGGCAGGGGCCGCGGCTCTTCTTGTGCTCTTCGTTCCGCCCACGGCGGTTAAGACCACGTCGGATTTTCTGCTAGAACCTCAAAGGAGGCTGGAGGTGAAGACCCCGGTCGCGGGTTTGGTCCGCACGGTAGCCGTCCGGGAAGGTGAAACCGTCCAGGCCGGTTCAGTGCTGGCCGTCTTGCACAACCCGGAGATTGAAGCCCAGGCCGAGGCGGTTGCCAGTCAGTTGAACTTAGCCGAGAGCTCCCAACGCGCAGCCTTGGCCCACTCGGATTTCGGCGCCAGCGAGAGAGACCTCCAGGAAATCCAGCGCCTGAGAGCCGAAAAGGCGGAGGCCGACCGGAAGCGTGAGCAGTTGGTTCTGCGGGCCCCTTTCACGGGGGTGATCGCGACGCCACATATCGAGCAGCGCGTGGGCGAATACTTGACAGAAGGGGAGCCGTTGGCTCTTCTTGTGGACCGCCAGGCTATGCGCGCGCGAGTGTTGGTGCGGGACTGGGAACTTGAGGATGTGCGCCAGGGCGCGGCGGTCGGGCTGAAGCTCCGAAGCTACCCCTTCCAGACCTTTTCGGGAACGATTCGCCAGATCATGCCAGCCGCGTCTTCCGAGCGCCCCCTGGCAGAGCCCAACAAGGTTGAGCGCAAGGGCCAGGAACTGACCAACTTTTTCGAGGTGGTAATGGAATTCCCCAATCCTAACGGCGGGCTAAAGGAAGGAATGACTGGAACGGCGCGGATCTACGGGAAGCGCTATCCGGTGGCCTTGCGGGCGCTGCGCGCTGGGTGGCGATGGGCACGTAGCCTCATCTGGTGATTGCCCCCGGCGCAACGCCATAGCATAGCAGACCACCGCTGGGCGCGAGAGCACGTCGCTCGCGCCCAAGCGGCAGTACTCAGGCCCTAAGTGACCGATATCATTAGCTTTGTTTCGCCCAGCTTCTTGCTGCCCTTCAGAGTCTTCTTAGCTTCTTTCTTGGGGGCAGCTTTCACTTTCTTCTTCTCGGCCATGGTTTTATTCTCCCTTCATTTGATTTGTGTTACGCCACACCCCTGTGGCAAGTCATCGAAAAAGAACTTCTGCACTTGCGCCGACGCGGCTAGAATTACGTATATATCACCATGAGCTTCGTTTCGCCCAGCTTCTTGCCGCCCTTCAAAGTCTTCTTGGCTGCTTTCTTGGGGGCAGCTTTTACCTTCTTCTTCTCTGCCATAGCTGTATTCTGCCTCCTTTCAATTTGCGTTACGCGACGCCCCTGTGGCAGGTCCTCGACAAAGAACTTCTGGACTTGCGCCGACGGGGCTGGAATTACACAATTATCGCCATGAGCTTCGTCTCGCCCAGCTTCTTGCTGCCCTTCAAAGTCTTCTTGGCTGGTTTCTTGGGGGCTGCTTTCACTTTCTTCTTCTCTGCCATGGTTTTATTCTTCCTCCTTTTGATTTGTGCTACGCCACACCCCTGTGGCGGTCATCGACAAAGAACTTCTCGACTTGTGCCGCGCCGGCGGCAGTACCAAGGCGCCAGAGCTAGATAAACACCATCAGCTTTGTTTCGCCAAGCTTCTTGCTGCCCTTCAGAGTTTTCTTAGTTTCCTTCTTCGGGGCGACTTTCACTTTCTTCTTCTTCTCTGCCATTGTCATCTCCTCCTAATTGCGTTTCAGGTCGCTGAACCCAGTGAATGACTCATGGGCCCACTGGCCCGCAACCAACAGCCACCGGGTAACTGAGCTTTCCTTGGTGCCTGGGCCGAAGCCGTGGCTTCCCAAGCTACCAGCGAGACTACACCACCACCATGAGCTTCGTTTCGCCCAGCTTCTTGCTGCCCTTCAAAGTCTTCTTGGCTGCTTTCTTGGGTGCTGCTTTCACTTGCTTCTTCTTTTCCGCCATGGTCGCTCCTCCGTCGGGACGTTTAAGCTTATTCGCTTACGGTCTTTCAAGTTTAGGTGCAGCACGTTGCGCACCAGTCTGAAGATTTTTCTACACTGCGGTTTACGCCCCGTGGTTTCAATAAGTTGCGGCGTATATTTGTAACCGCTACGGAAGTAGGTTGTGGTGCGGGGAAAAGGCAGGGGGGTAATTCCTACCCTTAGGGTATTTATTCCCCTCCAGGCTGTGAGGCCCCGCCCCTCCATAAGCACAAAACGTGCAACGCGGGTCTGTGTCAGCAAGTATCAGATCCCGTGTTTCCTGCAAAGGTACTTCATCTTGTCTTTGTTGAGCCCAAGCAGGCGAGCGGCCTCCACTTTGATCCCCTTGGCTTCCTTGAGCGCCGTCTCAACCCAACGCCTTTCGAAGGCTTTCACCTCGTCATCCAGCCGGATGCCGGAGGGGGGGAGGCGAAATCCATCGGCTGACGACTGAGTGGCAGCTTCGCGAATGTCGCGAGGCAATTGCTTCAGCGGAATGACATCTTCGTCGGTCATGACCACCATGCGCTGAACCACGTTCTCGAGCTCGCGAACGTTCCCCGGCCACGGGTAACGTTTCATGGCCTCCATCAGCTCGTCGGCCACTCGCTTTGGGGGCCAATGGTTCGCCGCGCAGTAAACTTTGATGAAGTACTCGACCAGCAGCGCGATGTCATCCACGCGCTCCCTGAGAGGAGGCACAACAAGCGGCATGACGTGGATGCGGTAGTAAAGGTCTTCGCGGAAGCGGCGCTCGCGCACCGCCTTCTCGAGGTCCTCGTTGGTAGCGCTGAGCAGCCGGAAATCCACCTTGATGGATTTCTTTCCCCCCAGGCGCGTCAGGGCGTGTTCGTCGAGGACCCGAAGGAGCTTGCTCTGAAGCGGCAGGCTCAATGTTCCAATTTCATCCAGGAAGAGTGTGCCGCGGTGTGCCAGCTCGATCCGCCCCTCTTTGGTGGTAACGGCGCCGGTGAAGGCCCCTTTCTCATACCCGAAAAGCTCGGCCTCCATCAGGGTTTCCGGGAGGGCGGCGCAGTTGACGCTGACGAATGGCCGGTCGCGCCGAGGGCTGTCTTTGTGGATGGCTTGTGCCACCAACTCCTTGCCTGAGCCGCTTTCCCCACGAATAACTACGGTTGTTGAGGTACGCGCCACCCGCCGGATGGTGTCGAACAAACCTTTCATGGCCTCAGTCGAACCCAGCAGGTCGCCGAGCGCGTCCTTGCGGCGCAACTCTTCCCGCAGAATCAGGTGCTCCCGCTCGATTTGGAGCTTCTCGATGGCACGGAGGATGATGATGCGCAGCACGTCAGGATCGGCGGGCTTCTGGAAGTAATCGTAAGCGCCGGCGTGCATCACCCGCAGCGCGGTGGATTTGGTGCGGTCCCCGCTGAGGATGATGACCACCGTGTCGAGTTCGCTCCCTTCCAGTTCCTCGAGAAGTTCGAGGCACTCTCGAATACCATGCGGGGAAGATTTGAGTTCGAGCAGGAGAACGTCCGGTTGGCGTTCGCGGAGCATCTCGTACGCCCCGTCGTAGTCGTTGGCTTCCAGGACTTCAAAGTCGGCCCGCCTAAGCGCGCCAGCGATCTTGGAGCACTCCTCAAGATTGCTCTCGACGATCCCCACTTTCCCTACGGTTTTCGGCATGGCAGGTGACCTGAGAACCGGGCGGCGCTCACTTCCTCCGGACCTTGCCTTGAAGTGAACCTCGATTACGGGAGTGATTTTAGGGGGCGTGGTGGCGCCTTGTCAATTGCTTCCAACAAGCTCGTGAACCCGCTATGCTGGCGGAACCAGGTCCCTCTTCCACACACTGCGCAGCACGCCGAGCGCGATGGGCACGGCGCCGGCGAGGATGAAGATCATGTCCCCCGCCATACGCACCCATTCCAGCTTGTGGTAGAGGCCACCCATCAGGAAGGTCAGGCGGCGTGCGTGCCAGTACCCATTGGCGATGGAGTCCCAAAGCTGAAGAACGCCTCCCGGAAACAGGTCGAGAAGGACCATCAGGGCGAGGCCCACGTTAACGCCCCAGAAGCCCACCCGGATGAACTTCTCCGTTTCCTTCCAGACGGCGTCGGACTGCATAGCCCTCAAGCAAAAGACGAGAACCGCCAGGGCCAACATTCCGAAGACACCAAACAGGGCGGCGTGTCCGTGGTTGGGGGTGAGCGTGGTGCCAACCTCGAAGTAGGACACGATGGGCAGGTTGATGAGGAAGCCGAAGATCCCTGCGCCGACGAAGTTCCATACACCCACCGCCATGAGGAAGTAGATGGCCCACTTCTGGCGGGTGGCGAGTTCGCGGCCGCACGCGGAGCACTGCTGGTTCTTCAGCTTGATGAAGTCCCAGGCGTCCAGGGTTAGGAGCGTCAAGGGCACAACTTCCATGGCGGAGAAGCACGCCGCCAAGCCCATGTTGAGCGTCCCCTGTCCGGTGAAATACCAGTGGTGACCTGTACCAATGATCCCGCCGCTGAGATACAGGATGGCGTCGAGGTAGATCAGGCGCGTGGCGGTCTTGGTGCTGACCACGCCCATCTGGTGGAACATGATGGCCACGAGGACCGTGGCGAAGAGTTCGAAGAATCCTTCCACCCAAAGATGGATGATCCAGAAACGCCAGTTGTCGATCACCGCGAAGTTGCTGTGGGGGCCGTAGAAGAGGGCGGGTAGATAAAAGACGGGAATGGCCACGGCTGCGTAGAGAAAGAGCGAGGCTAGCTCACGTTTGCCAGGACTCTTGATGGCGGGCTTCAAGGCCCGGAACATCAGGAAAAGCCAGAGGAGGAGGCCAGCCGCCAGCAGGACCTGCCAGAAGCGCCCCAGCTCCAGGTACTCGGAACCCTGGTGCCCAAGCCAGAACCAGAGCTGCCCCAGCCTGTCGTTGATGCCCAGGTACTCCCCTACAAAGCTGCCGACGGCCACCGCCAACAGCGCACCGAGGAGAGCGTAGACGCCAGTTCTCTGGCCGCTGGGCTCCGCGCCACCCACCCAGGGCGCCAGGAAAAGGCCGCCGCCGACCCAGGCCATGGCGATCCAGAAGATGGCGAGTTGGAGGTGCCAGGTGCGTGCTAGAGTGAAGGGCAGGAACCGAGCGATGTCGAAGCCGTAAAAGCCTCCTGGCTCCACGCGGTAGTGGGCAAGCACCCCTCCCAGGAACGCTTGCGCCAGGAATAGGAGCGCCACGATGGCGAAGAACCACCCCGTGGCCCATTGGCTAGGCGTCAGTGTCAGAGGCGTGGGAGCGGAGTGGGTGATATGGGCAACAGCGCCCTCGCTCTTCCACCCCAGATAGTCAAACTTGCCGACCAGGAAGAGGATGAGGCCCAGACCCCCCAGGAGCGTGATGAGACTCAAGGCGCTCCAGACATAAGCCTCGGCGGAGGGTCTGTTGCCCACTAGGGGCTCATAAGGCCAGTTGTTCGTGTAAGAGTAATCTTTACCTGGCCGGTTCGCCGACGCAGCCCAAGCGGCCCAGGCGAAAAAGGCGCTCAGCGCCTTAAGCTCCGCGGGGTTTTTGATATAGCTGGCAGGCAGGCCAGGGGCGCCGCCTTTCTTGGCGAAGTAGTCGCTCCATTCGGCAGTCTGGCTGCGGGATGCCGCCACCTCCCCGGGTGTGAGGAGGAGCGTCCGAGAGGCCGGTTCGTACCGGTTCTCTTTGAGCACCCTCCTCACCTGTGCCGATGCGGCGCTTTGCTCATCCGGCGAAAGCTGTGCGAAGGGTCTGCCGTACTTCTCCACCGAGATCGTATCCCGAGTCACCTCGCTGAGCCTGTGCAGGTACTCGGCGCTGTAGTCCGGACCCAGGTAAGCCCCGTGACCCCAAAGGCTCCCGTGCTCCATGAGGCCGTACTTGAAGAAAACCTCCTGGCCCTTTTGGATGTCGGCTCCTGTGAACACCACATCTCCCGCCGCATCCACGGCCTTCTCCGGAATGGGGGGGGCATTCGTGTAGGTCAAGACCGTCACGAACGATAGAACCGAGAAACCACCGATCATGACGAGTATCGCCGAGTGTCGCCACCACGGAGAGAGAGCCGTAGCACTGCCGGACGTGTTTGCCATTTCATGTCCCCCATTTAAGTGTGATCCACCCAGTCAGTTCCTTGCTTCAGCCAAGTTTCATTTACTTCCGGCTACAGCTTTAGTGTAAGAAAAGCGTCGTGAAAATGGCGTCAAAAAAATGACCCGTCTACTGGCACCTCTGAGTTTCTTGTCAGTAGCCAGCGAATTCTTCCGTGCGGACGTCGTCGTCCACTCCGGCTTCATTGAGCATCGTGTGGAGTCCCTTCACCATTCCTGGCGGCCCAGCAACGTAATAGATGGGCGAGACCGCATCCTTCAAATACCTTGCAAGCATTTCTTTGTTGATTAGCCCAGTCTCGCCGTGCCAGGGCTGATGTGATTTCCCCATGTCGGTCATGCTGGCGATCAGCGTGTAGTTCGGATTCTCTTTTCCCAGCGCCTGAAGCTCCTCGAGGAATGGCGCATCCTCCGGTCGCCGGTTCGAGAAGAAAAGAAAGATCCGGTGAGGGAGTTTCTCCTTGGCCGCACGGAACAGAATGCTTCGGAACGGTGTTATGCCGATGCCGCCCGCCAGGAACACAGCCGTTCGCTTGACGTTGTTATGGAGAGTTAGATTACCGGACGGTCCTTCGATCTTAACCGCAGCGCCAAGCGGCATGGTCTTTAACACCCGTTTGAATGCCGTATCGCGCATGCGGGTCGCCACCATCAAGGTGTCTTCCTGAGGACCACTCGCGATCGAAAAACCTCGTGTATTTCCTTCGGCATCCGTCTCCGAAGGAGCGAGTAAAGTCATGTCGATAAACTGTCCCGCCTTGAACGTCCAGCCGGGCGGCCGTTCGAAGCGGAAGGCCATAGTGCGCTCGGCGACTTCATGCCGGCTCACCAATTTGGACATAATGACCGAAGCCGGTGCGGTAGTGCTCATAGGTCTCGTCCTTTCAATGCGTCTTCCCCGAGTCCCATTTATGTTGCTGACTTGTGCGGAACTCGCTTCTTGCTGATTCGGGCTTGCACGAAATCTTTCAATGCGACAGCATTGTTATGCTCCATGTCGTGCGAGCTGTACACGAGGGTGACTCGGCCGCGCCGTGCGGCCTTGAGGATGGGCTCTAAGGCGTCAGCGCTCGCACTCAGTTCGCAAGAATAGCGCCGCCGGAATTCGCTCCATTTCTTTGGATCGTGGCCAAACCAGCGGCGCAAGGCGCTGCTGGGTGCAACATCCTTCAACCAGGCGTGCACGTGCAGGGCGGTTTTTTTAACACCCCGAGGCCAAAGCCGCTCCACCAGAAAACGGATACCATCGGTGGCCGCAACGGGGTCATAGACGCGTTTCAATTTGATCATTTCAATCCTCGTCTCCCAGCACACCCTGCCGGTGGCGGCATCGGCGTCCGGCTTTCGATTAAATACCCGCCTCCTGGCTGTAATACTGGTAATCTTCCCGGAAGCCGCCGTAGCCCTTGCCAATTGCTTTGTAGTCCTCGATGAATTCGATCGCGCGGATGTACTTCACCATCGTGAATCCAAGCTGCGTTTCGACGCGAAGTCGGAGCGGCGCTCCGTGCACAATCGGCAGCGGCTGGCCGTTCATTTCGTAGGCAAGAATCGTCTGCGGATCTTCCGCCAACTCAATGCGAATCGTGCCGTAGAAGTACCCCGGTCCTTGGGCGTGTGGCTCCGATGTGGATTTATTGTCGAACGCGTAGAAGACAATGTATCGAGCGGTGGGAAGCGGATGGCAAAGTCCGACGATGTGATGCAGAGATGCACCACCCCACTCCGCAACGCCTGACCAGCCCTGGATGCAGCAATGCTTTGTAATTTGAGTTTGTTTCGGCATTGCCCGGAGGTCAGCCAGCGTCAGGCGCAGCGGCGTTTCGACCAATCCGCTGACCTTCAGGCTGTAATTTGCGAATTGATCGCGTGCCATCGCCAAATAATTCTCCTCTTTCGGTGGGCGGCCGTTCACCCAGAAGTAGGGCGAGATGTCTGCAGATGAGTAATGCTGCGCAGAGATTTCGTGGCCGAAGAGCAGTGTACGCAGCGGATTTGTGATCGACTCAGTGGCTTTTTGGACGAAGCGGGGGCGCTGGCGCGAATACGCGGTGGCCAAGACATGAATCGCCACGACGCCCGTCAGCCCGGCAAGCCAGACCACAAGAGCGAGCGTCAGGTGCGGATTGCGCGCCTCCCCCAGAACAATCATCGCCAGCTGTCTCCGGAAACCATGCAGAGCTACCATCGTGACGTGTCCGATGAAGAATACGATGAACGTGCAAAGAGCCAGGAAATGCAGACTCCGTGCGCCCTGTCGTCCGTGAAAGATTTTAATATACCACGGGAAACGAGCGGCGACGGCTGGCGACATCGCTACTCCTGTCGCAATGCTGAACGGTGCGAGCGAGAATATAACAGCCGCATAGGTCAACCGCTGTAATGCGTTATACGCTCCCGGCGTTTCCACGATGTGGAAGCTCAGATAGGTAAGCATTGCGTGCCACGCGTCCGGGACAATCTGCCAGGAAGTCAGAATCAGCCGTCGCCACTCCGGCGTGACGAAGAGCATCACCACGTATACCAAACCTGTTAGCAGCCACGCGAAATCCGCGAGAAAGTGCCAGTGCCGTCCGGGACCTAGATTATTTTCGTGACCTGGCAGGGCAATCGCGGACGGGAATGAAATTTCATCGTCACTCGCCGTCCAGAGTTGGTTTTGAGGTATCTGCTTTTTCGTGAACTTGAGCCATTCACTTCCAGGCGTGCAGTGATCGTTCCAGTAAAGTCTCGGATGTGCGCTCAAGATCTCGAGACCGCTCCGAACGAGAAGCGACAGGAGAAGAAAGTTGAAGAAGTGCGTCGCGCGCAGCCACAGTGGGAAGTCAAGGTTTGTCATGATAATCTCGCGTCGCGGTCCCGCGATCAGAACGTCTCCGCTATAGGAGGCACGGTCACTCGGGTCCGGCAATTGAAAATCCATCCGCCGTCAGTCACTCTGTTCCCTGAACGCTTGTTCATTCGATGTTCACAGCGTATTCGCGTCCTTCCCACCGATTGCTGGCTGTCCAGAAAAATGTAAAGCGAACCGGCTTGACCTGCATACGAAGTATCGGAATATCCACAAGTTCAATCCCTAGGGCTGTCGGGGAAGAGGGGGTATCTTTCGCGCTGTGCCATTCGTCATCCGACCAGTGCAGCCGAAAGGGAGCCGGCATCTGAATGCGAAGCGTGGCGCCTTTCTTGACGCGAGACACCTGCCGGTTGGGCTTCCAGACTTCGAATAATGGATGGCCTTGGCGCCCTCCGAGGTAACGGTCCGCAACCTCTGGAATGAGATCAAATACTTTCCCGTCTGAGACCGACCGGAGCAGCTTGACGTACTCCGCATGAGCCCACATGAGAGGCATGGCGGAGCCCGTCGGCCGCCCGAGATACATGTAAATTTCCGGCCGGTCAGGTTGATCCCATACCTGCTCGGGCAAAAGTCCCGTCGTCGAGCCAAAGCCTTCCATGGCCCTAATCAATGGCTTCACGTCGTGGCCAGCCGCGAGCTCGTAGTGACCTCGCTCACCCGTGAGCAAGGGCCAGGCGCGGCCCTGCCCCACTGTGGTAAAAGGGCCGCCGTCTTCACGTTGCCCATACCCGTCGTTGTTGTAGCGGCGCCAGCAGGGGCCGAATGGGGTATCAACCTTGAGCACGGCGTCCACCACCCGCAAGGAATCCACGATGACCGGATCGTCCGGCTTCCTGATCCCGTAGCGGACCACCTCAAGAAAGCCCGCATCGACGACCTCCTTGGCCGGGAAGACCCGCTGGTAACCTGGTGGGCGGTTGGCAATGACGATCACGCTGCTGTTGGGATCTTCATCAGGGTGGGGATTGTCTACGATTTCGGGCAGAATTCGGATGTAGTGGCGTTTGATGCCGGGAACCAGCGTGCCGTCCGTGGTGACCGTCCAAGCCTCGACATGGGATTCCAGGAAGTCGGCGTACTCCTCGAGAAACGTTGCGGTAGCCTCATCGCCCCGGTCCCGCGCAAACACGGCAGCGCCGATCAGGGCGGCAATATTGGAGGCCAAAGTCGAAGGGGAGTAGCCTCCCATTTCCTCCCAGCGCTCCTGCTGGGTAACCGGTCCATGTCGGACCAGATAACCGGCCGCCCTCAGGACCATAGGATACGGGTCAAAGTCTTGCAGGGCGTTCTCCCGTTTAAGACGCCAAGCCAGCATGATCGGGAAGGCAACTTCGTCAAGCTGGATTCCCTGCCGGTACGGCTCACCGTTGACCCAAAAGCTCTGGGCGAAGCCTCCGTCTTCCTGCTGAGAGGCAGCCAGATAGATGAGGGCTCGCAGAGGTGTCACGCTATCGCCCGCCGCGAGTATGCCCGAGGCGCTGTTGACCATATCTCGAGTCCAAACCAAGTGGTAGCCTCCCTGGTCTTGGTCGCTTTTTGCTGCCCCCCACGGGATGGAGAGCGAAGCGATAAAGGCGCCAGGATAGGATTTGTCTTCGTGAGCACGAAGCAAACTGAAGCTTCCACAGTATAACTTCCCGCCATCAAGGGAAGCTTTCTTGAGCGGCAGGAGCTTTGCGCCAACACGGTCCCACTGCTCCGTAAACCTCTTGTGATGCTGCTGGAATGGAATACTCAGTGCTTGAAAAAGCGTGGTAATGGCCTGGTGCTGGGCATCGCCAAAGGCCAGTCCCAGCGTGAATTCGTGGCAACCGTTCAGATCCAGTTCTCCCGTGAGCGCAATGTTGCCGTCAGTGGCCTGGTCGAACTCCCAGTCCATTTCGAAATTGCCGGCCAAGTCCGTCCAGCCATCGCTCCGGCCCACGTAGCCACACGAAACACGTGAAAAGGGAACCGTCGCAGCCAGCGCCAGCCATACCCCTTTCTTCTGGGCCATTAGGATCTTCCGCCCCCCCACGCGGGTCACATAGCCGTTGTTGCCCCACCCTCCTACCTCCAGATGAGGCGCACACAAGGTGTAGAAACGCAGCTTGGAGATGAACGACGGATCGCCCGTGATCTCGGTGCGCTGGAGAACGCAAGGGAAGTGGGGATCCGCGATGATTTCCTTGACTAGGGCATAATGCCCCGCTGGATCCGAGTTTGTACAACGGTACCCCAAGGCGTGATCCGACAGTCGTTCCAGTTTGGACTTGAGGTGACGTTTTTCCTCATGAAAAAAGCTTTTGCCGTCCGTGATGAGATACTGAAGGTCCCGGAGCTGTGGCCGGTCGACTGTCGGATAATAGACCTCCGTGACGATCCCGTTCCAGAAGGTAAACCAGATTCGGCTGGAGGGTGCGTAAGCAGTCCCCACTCCGTCTTTTCCTCCATGGGTCCATCGGGGCTCGATGCCGGGCCGTCCAAAAGCTTCATTGTTGCTTTTTCGCTGCATGCTGCGCCTCCGTACTACGTCACTGTCAATTGACGGAACCCATCAAGCAAGGCTGACGGCACGAAGAGTGCCTCACGCTCATCCTCCAGATGCCTCCTTGGGTCTGGGATTGTGCCAACAGCCGTCTGAAGCGATGATCGCGTCAGCCTCTTTCGGCCCCCAACTGCCGCGCTTGTAGGGGCGAGCCCGGTGGTGGGTCTTAAGGACTGGATCGACGACCGCCCAGGCGGCCTCGATCGCGTTTTCACGGGTGAAGAGCGCTCCATCGCCGGCCATGGCATCGCCCAAAAGCCGCTCGTAGGGCGATTCCTCTACCGGCGGCTCTTCGAACAGGTAGAGTTCTCGCTGCTCCCCGACGAACTCCTTCCCTGCGAGCTTGACGCGAGCGGCGAGGGCGACGGCCGCGCTGGGGGAGAGCCGGAAGCGCAGGTAGTTGGCCCGGCCGGTCGTGGGCGCTGAGTCGGCGAAAAGCCGCTGCGGCGGCGGCTTCAGCTCCACCAGGACCTCGGTCGCGGTTTCAGCTAGGTATTTGCCGGAGCGCAGGTACCACGGTACCCCCTCCCAGCGCCACGAATCAATGAAAAGCCGCAGGGCGCAGAAAGTCTCGACGTCGGAGTTCTTCGCCACGCCTGGCTCCTTACGGTAGCCAGCGCACTGGCCGCGCACCAAGTCGTCGGGCTTCAGAGGACGCATGGCTTGAAAGACCTTGGCTTTCTCGCTTTGCACGGCTCCAAAGTGCCTACCGGCTGGCGGCTCCATGGCAAGTAGCGCGACGACCTGGAAGAGGTGGTTCTCAATCACGTCGCGCAGGCAGCCGGCGGTTTCGTAGAACGCGCCGCGGCCCTCCACTCCGAAATCCTCGGATAGAGTTACCTGAACGCTAGCCACGTAATTGCGGTTCCAGATCGGCTCCAGGAACGAATTGGCGAAGCGGAAATAGAGGATATTCATGATCGCCTCCTTCCCGAGGAAGTGATCGATGCGGAAGATCGAGCCTTCCGGGAACACCGTGTGCGCGACGTGGTTGAGCTCCCGCGCGGAGGCCAGGTCGCGTCCGAACGGCTTTTCGACAATGACGCGCGCATGCTCGGCCAAGCTCGCGGCGCCAAGCCCTTTGATCACCGTCTCGAAGAGCGAGGGCGGGATGGCCAGGTAGTGCGCTGGGCGCCGAGCGCTACCCAGCTCCTTTTTTATCGCCGTGAACGTGCCCTGATCATGATAATCCCCACTCACGTACCTGAGCAGGGACAGAAGATGGTGGAGGGCACGCTGGTTATCAATCCCGCTTGATCGTTTTATGCTGTCCGTCACGCGTTGGCGCAGACGCGCCAGACTCCACTTCGGGAAGGCGACGCCGATTACCGGGACCGTGAGGGCACCTCGTTTCGCCATCGAATAGAGTGCCGGGAAGATCATCTTGTGGGCGAGATCGCCCGTCACACCGAAGAGCACCAACGCGTCCGAACGGGAGGCGGCCATCAGGCACCTCCCTTCTTGGTAGCGGCCTTTTCATTATGGCCGCCGAACTGGTAACGAAGGGCGGACAACATCTTGTCGGCGAAGTCGTCCTGGCCGCGCGAGCTGAAGCGCGCGAACAGCGCGGCACTGAGGACGGGGGCCGGAACCGCCTCGTCCAGGGCCGCCGCGATCGTCCAGCGCCCCTCCCCCGAGTCCGACACTCGGCCGGTGAACTTCGCCAAGTCCGGGCTATCGAGGAGCGCCGTGGCGGCCAGGTCCAGCAGCCACGAAGCGATGACACTGCCGCGGCGCCAGACCTCGGCGATATCGGCCAGATTCAGGTCATATGGGTAATACTCGGGGTGGCGCAACGGCGTGGTTTCGGCATCGGCGGTGCGCCGCTGCTTGCCCGCGTTGGCATGGCGAAGGATGTTCAACCCCTCCGCGTAGGCGGCCATGATGCCGTACTCGATGCCGTTGTGGGCCATCTTGACGAAGTGGCCCGCGCCGCTCGGACCGCAGTGCAAGTAGCCGTGTCCGGCGGTACCGCCTAGCTTCTCCCGACCGGCCGTGCGTGGTGCCGCCTCGATACTTGGGGCCAGGGCGGCGAAAACGGGGTCGAGTCGCCGGACGACGGTTTCATCACCGCCGATCATCAGGCAAAAGCCCCGCTCTGATCCCGAGACCCCGCCGCTGGTCCCAACGTCCACATAGTGGATGCCCTTCGGTTTCAATTCGGCAGCGCGGCGGACGTCATCGTGGTAGTAGGAGTTGCCGCCGTCGATGACCACGTCGTCACGTTCGAGGAGTGGGATGAGGGTCTCGAGCGTCGGATCGACCACGGCGGCCGGCACCATCATCCAGACGGTGCAGGGCAATTTCAGCTTTTTGGCGAAATCTTCGAGCGACGCCGTCCCGACCGCCCCCTCTTTGGCGAGTAACTTTACGGCTTCCGGCTGGAGGTCATAAACGACGCACTGGTGGCCGGCCCGCAGAAGGCGCCGCACCATGTTGGTTCCCATCCGGCCCAGTCCGATCATGCCCAGTTCCATGTGGTTCTCCTTTCTCGAAAACTGACACCGAATCGCCAATTCCGAGTCCCGCGCCCCGAATCCCCAACCCCTAGTCCCGAACCCCGAATCCCGAGTCCCGATTCCCCTGCCCTTTCCGCCGTGGTTCCCGCTCCTGACGAGCGTCCGCAAGGCCGGTTCGTACCGGTTCTCTTTGAGCACCCTCCTCACCTGCGCTGATGCGGCGCTTTGCTCATCCGGAGAAAGTTGTGTGAAGGGTCTGCCGTACTTCTCTACCGAGATCGTATCCCGAGTCACCTCGCCGAGTCTGTGCAGGTACTCGGCGCTGTAGTCCGGACCCAGGTAAGCCCCGTGGCCCCAAATGCTCCCGTGCTCCATGAGGCCGTACTTGAAGAAAACCTCCTGGCCCTTTTGGATGTCGGCCCCTGTGAACACCACATCTCCCGCCGCATCCACAGCCTTCTCCGGGATGGGCGGGGCGTTCGTGTAGGTCAAGACGGTCACGAACGATAGAACCGAGAAACCACCGATCATGACGAGTATCGCCGAGTGTCGCCACCACGGAGAGAGGGCCGTAGCACTGCCGGCCGTGTCTGCCATTTCATACCCCATTTAATTTCCAGCCAGAATCTCTATTCTGTAGCCTCACGAGTGGCAGAAGCGATCCAGGCTGCAATTCCCCAGAGGATTAACCCCGCAATAAAGCCTTCCACTACGGTACCGCCCAAGGATCCCAGCAGTCGCACCGGCACGTTGCCCCTGGAGGGATCGAAGAAGTGGGTCTTATAAAAGGGCAGGAGGGCGCTCACCACTGTAGCGATGAAGACCCACAGCCTCCATGTCCAACCAAGCACCAGCGCCGGGACGAGAAGCTGTCGGGCCCCAGCTAGCCCCAGGCGGGGTCCAACGCCCCCCAAATAGAAGCCGGCAATCAGAATCCCCACCGTGGAGCTCCAAGCGGCAGTGTTCGACCAGGGCATTCCCATCGCCTCTAACCAGTAACGCACAATTACCAACGCGCCTAAGATCACTCCTGGCCCAACCGTCACTGGCCAGCGCCACAGCAGGTGAACCAAAGCCATGAGGACGAGCACCACAACGAAGAGAACACCAATCTCCACCAAGTGCTCAAAGATGTGATAGCCCAGGTGCCCCCAATTCCCGTAATCCGCGGGTCCCGCAAAGTGGCTCCGCTCCAAGCGAAACGCGCCGGAGATCAAGGTGAAAAGAATCACCCAGCCTACCGTCCAGGCGGACAACAGCAAGGCGGGCAGAAAGAGTTGGGAGAACTTCAGCGTTCCTCTTTTCAATGGCGCTATAGCGGCAAGGTATATAGCCGCGAGAAACAAGCCGGCGGTGCTCGAAAGGGAGCGAGTCACTGCCGGGGGCGTACCGGTAACTTCCAACACGAAGCGGACAACAACCAGCACGGCTAGAAAAAGCATTATCCTGTACAATAACCTCTTGTAAGCGTCCCCTGTGCTTGCTTCACTGATTGCAGACATGGCGCTCCTCCTCTTGAATTTAGTTGTCTTGGGTCGGACCGCACAGATTATCCGGTCTTTCTAGCAGGAAAGCAACTGTAGCGGCGATTTTACATCGCCAAATGGCGGCGTAAAGCCGCCTCTACATTAGCGTCGCTTTTGCAAAAGCATTGCCCAGTCCAGCCAGCCTGGAGCTTTGGGTGAGGTCCAGGCCGGCCCCTCGACCGGCGGCAGCGGCACCGTTTCTCCCGTGAAAGCGTTGAACCATTTTGCCTCATAGCTCCCCGGCTCCAGCTTGATCGACACGTCACCACCTTTCGGCAGATAGACCGCATAGAGCTCGCCGGGCTTGGCGAGGCAATAGGCGCCGTTGTTGACGAGTTCATCGTGCGGTTCGGTCCTCCACCACTCAAAGCTGCTGAAGAAATCCACCATGTGTTCGTAGCCCTCGAGCATCACCATGGTGTCGTCACCTCGCCCATTGATCCAGCCCCCGCCGGTGTCCGGCCAGATGTTGGTGCCGCGCCGGGCGCTTTCACCGGTGGTTCCGTAGGTGCCTGCCATCGCGATGTCCCAGGCCGTTTGCCGCAAGGTTTCCGCGGAATCTCCCGGCGGCGCTGGCGCCCAGTGCGGATAGTGGTCCTCGTATCCGTACTCTTCGTTCGTTTGCGGGATGATCCGCCCCGTCTTCATTTGGATCTGGCGCTCCTCCAGCATCAAGGCGTGCTGCCGGCGCGACCAGTCCTGGATGGAGGTGAATCCGAACCAGTCGGAAGCGCGGTCCTGGTGCTCGCGATGCACCGGGTGGCTGGTGGCCAGGTGTTTATAGGGATCCCAGCTCTCGATCAGAGTCCCCGTCTCGCGTGCCCACTTCTCGTCCCGGAAGCTGTCGAGATCGTCACCCAGGTCGTAGGTGATATTTGAGAACGCGCTCAACCGTGCCACCGCGTATCGCATGTACCGTCGCTCGTCCTCGCTGCCCGCTGGTGCTTGGGCTTGGTGGGTGGAGATGTCCAGAACCACCGAGATAATCACGTCGCGGTCCCGGGCGAACCGCAGCATGCGTTCCCATTTCTGCCAGTAGGGGACATTGAAGCGAGTGTAGTCGAGCCCAGGGTGGTCGTAACTCTGGGGCGCCTGCGCAATCCAGGGTCTCAGAAACATCGTGAAGTTCTCGCCGGTCATCACCGGTTCACCCCAGAACATGTTCGCGGCCCCCGAAAGCAGCACCCGGATTCGGTTCACCTTGAGCCGGTGAAGGCGCTCGAGGCTGTTGTTGATGATCCGCTCCTCGCGCCAGCCGGGCAGCCAATACGCCGTGGTGCCGTTAAAGAAATAGTGCTCTCCGGTGCCCTCCCATATGAAGTGCCAAGGGTAATTAGCATCAACGCGGATAGGACCTCGCCGGTGGCCATCGGAGGCGCGGAACGTACCCGTAGTGGTCTTCTGAAAGTCGCCCTGCCGGTAGGCCACCGAATACGTGTAGTCGCCGGGCGAGGGCGGCATGAAACGAATTCGGAACACGCTGCCATCCGGCGAGTCGCAGAAGCCTTCAACATTCCTCCGCTCATTTGCGCCGGCCTTGGCAAAGGACCCAAGAAGTGTGACGTCTGTGAAAGGATTGCGCGCGTCCGGCCCTGCGACGTTTACCGTGACCTCGAGAAAATCGTAGGCTTCTATGCTTCCTGCCGCCGGCGAGAAAGAAACGTCCTTCGCAGCAGCCAGTAATGTTGTCGATAATGCCAAGCTCATCAGCCAACTCCACTTCCATGTAGTTCGGCCAAACATACTCCCCTCCCGATGTCGCAGGATGCTGAAAAACCCGTCTATCCTGTCATTCCGAGGAGTCCCGCGTCCGCGGGACGACGCGGAATCTCGCAAGTCCTCTGTTTCCAGAGCGAGATTCCTCGCTTCGCTCGGAATGACACGATCGCAAAGGTTTTTCAGCATCCGCTAAAGCACATCACCCCGAACCTGGGGCGGCTGTGAGTGTACACCCTGCGACCGCGTTTTGGAATGTTCCATACCGCTGGGCGGGATTCCCGGCCCCTCGCGGGTGGCGCCGACATCCCGCCTTGCGGGACCGTTAAGAAGCCAGGACAGGCCACGGATAGGACGCAGTGACAGGGATGTTGTGCGTGTTCGTGGGGCGGTAGAGTAGGAGAGGTGGCGGACAACGCTCCTCTCCCCTCGTCGAACCGGACGTGCGGATTTCCCGCATCCGGCTCTCGCAGAGACCTTCGCCGCGAGCATG
>JBEKUR010000084.1:0-21656 GCA_049514855.1 Terriglobia bacterium | reverse complement strand
CCTCACCCAGGCCCCGACCCCACCGGTGCGGCTGAACCCTGAACTTTCGCCCAAGCTGGAAGAAATCATCAACAAGGCGCTGGAGAAAGACCGAGACCTGCGCTGCCAGAGCGCCGCCGAGCTATGCACCGATCTGAAGCGACTGAAGCGCGACACGGAATCCAAGCGTGTAGGGGCGGGCCTTGTGCCCGCCCCCATACAATCGGTGTCCGTCCCGCCAGGGCGGGAGCGCCCACGAGGGGCGCCCCTACGAAAACGCTGGAAGGTTCTTGTTCCCGCTGCCCTGATCCTTGCCGCTGCTGCCATCGGGGGAACACTCTACTTCCGCTCGCGCCAAGCCACGACCCGCCTGACCGACAAGGACACCATCGTCCTCTCCGATTTTGACAACAAGACCAATGACAGCGTATTCGACGACACGCTGAAGCAGGGGCTCTCGGTACAGCTTGAGCAATCGCCCTTTCTCGCCCTGGTTTCCGAGCGCAGGGTAAATGAGACATTGAAGCTGATGGGCCGTCCGGCCGGTGACCGGCTGACGCCGGAGGTCACACACGAGGTCTGTCTGCGCACGGGCAGCAAGGCCATGCTGGCCGGCTCGATTGCGGGGCTGGGCAGCCAGTACGTGATTGGCCTGAAGGCGGTGAACTGCAGCACGGGCGATGTGCTGGCCGAGGCGCAGGAGCAAGCGGCGGGCAAGGAAGCGGTTCTGAAGGCTCTGGACGCTGCGGCAGTCAGCTTGCGGAGCAAACTGGGCGAGTCGCTCAGCTCCGTGCAGAAATACGCCACGCCGGTGGAGGAAGCAACCACGCCATCCCTGGAGGCGCTGAAAGCCTTCAGCCTGGGACTAAAGACGCTCAATGCGAAATGGGTCACAGCCGCGCTGCCGTTTTTCAAACGGGCGGTGGAGCTTGACCCGAATTTTTCCGTGGCCTATGCCGTGATGTCGGTAATCTACGCCTCCCTGAGCGAAGACGGGCGGTCGGTGGAGAATATACGCAAGGCTTACGACCTGCGGGAGAAGGTAAGCGAACGGGAGCGGTTCTTCATCGAGGGGCAGTACTATATTATTGCGACGGGAGAGCTGGAGAAGGCGGCGCAGCCCTACGAGCTGTGGCAGCAGACCTACCCAAGAGACGCCGTGCCTTACAGTGTGCTGGGAGGCATTTCCGGGACGCTGGGAAACTGGGAAAAGGCATTGGAGGAATGGCGAGTGGCGCTGCGCCTGGAGCCAAATGCTGTGTACAACTATCGCAACCTTGGCCTCGCCTACACGGCCCTCAACAGGCTGGATGAAGCAGAGGGGGTGTACAAGCAGGCGGAGGAGCGCAAGCTGGAGAGCGAGGGCCTGCTCGTGAGCCGCTACCAGTTGGCTTTTATGAAGGGCGATGCGGCGCAGATGGCGCAGTTGGCCTCAGCCGCCATGGGCAAGCCGGGCGCGGAAGACATAATGCTGGCCACGCAAGCGGACACGGAAGGTTGGTACGGCAAGCTGAAGAACGCGCACGAGCTGACCGGGCGGGCGATGGATTCAGCCCAGCACAACGACGCCAAAGAGGCGGCCGCAGCCTATCAGGCAGCGGCAGCGCTGCGCGAGGCCGAAGCGGGAAACCGGGAGCAGGCGCGTGCCGAGGCCCATGCGGCGGTGAAGCTGGCCCCGAACCGCGATGTGCGGGCCATGGCGGCGCTGGCCCTGGGGCGGGCAGGCGACACGGCAGGGGCGGAGAAGTTGGCGGCCGAACTTGCAAAGACCTTCCCGCTGCACACGATAGTGCAGAGGTATTGGCTGCCCGCCATCCGGGCGGGGGTCGCCCTGGAACGCCAAGACCCGAACCGGGCAATCGAACTATTGAAGGCGGCGAGCACGGGCGAACTTGCCCTAGCAACGAACGTCACGATATTCCTGTGCCCCACTTATTTGCGTGGGGAAGCCTATCTCATGCTCCACGACGGCAACCGAGCGGCAGCGGAATTCCAGAAATTCATCGACCACCGAGGACTGGTGGTGAACTTTCCCTGGGGCGCGCTGGCCCGCCTCGGACTGGCCCGCGCTTACGCCCTGCAGGCGGGTCTTCCTGTAGCGGCGGTCTATGACCGCCGAAAAGAAGACGGTGCTCGCAGAGCGCCGCTACAGCCTGACGCCCTCGCCAAGGCCCGCGCCGCCTATCAGGACTTCCTCACCCTCTGGAAAGACGCCGACCCGGATGTTACTATCCTGAAGGAAGCCAAGGCGGAGTACGCAAAGTTGAAATAATCCCCGCGCTCCGACCCTCGCTTCCAGGACCTCCAGCGCGGCATGAATTTCCAGTCGTAAGGGCAGGCTACAGGTTTCAGTTGTCAGGGATTCGAGGTTTGGAGTCAGGGGAAAGGCAGCAGGCAGAAGGCAGGCAGAGACAACGAGAATGGATACCACGGCGGCGGTCCCCGTTCCCAATCCGTTTATGCCTCATCCCAACTTCAGTGATGAGGTGAACCGGAACATCGTGCAGTCGGAGATCGAAGGTGGTGTGTACCTGGACGAGCTCTGCGAGGGCGCGGTGTTGGAAGTTGAGACGCAGCATCATGGGTACACCATCGTCATTCGCGGGCGCGGTCGGGAGCTGATCTCCGGCCATCCGAAATACTGTCCTGATCCCGTCCCGGTGAGGATCGCAGGATCAACGTGGGGTGGCTCGATGCTGAAGGTGCGGTTTATCGGGCGAGGCATGCGCCTGGAATTCCGGCACCCAGTATTTCGGACCATCATAACGTCACGGATTGTGGACATCCGGGCCTCGGAGCAGCTCGTAAGCGACGCTTGAGCGGCCAGGAAACTGACCGTGCGCCACATGCTTTCAGGACCTGCTGCGTCGCATGAACTTCCCGCCGCAAGGTCGCCCGCGGCCCTTGGCTCTCCCATTTCTTACGTGCGCCTCCCGATTCGATTCCGTTCCGCAAATGCGCAGTTGCGCAATCGACTGGCATAAATAACAACAAGGGAACACAGCCCTTCCGACCACCTGTGCCAGATTGTGCCTGTGAAACAAGCTTTGCGCCGAGTGGGGCAAGTCAGCCGATTCCTGACGGGAAGCCGACTCATCATTACCAATCCATTCTGTGCGCCCAGCGCCCGTGAGTTTCACTGCGACCTTTAGGGAAGTTCTGCTTTGCAGCCGGGACCACTTCGCGGTTGATCCAGCACAGAGAGGTGTTGCCGCAGATGGCACTTCCGCGAACCCCCTCCCCTCCTTGAACTCCTCCCAATAGACCCGGTAGCGTAACTTCTTTTGTGTAAATTGGGATTTGAAGAGAGGAGGCAGGGTGTACTTTTTCGGGGGCGACTAAACCCACCGAAGGAGGTACACCCTGATGCGAGAACAGGAAGTCCTCGACGGAGGCCGTCTTAAGCTTTCCTGTGAAGAGAGAAAAGCGTTCTTTAAAGAAGACTTGCGCGACCAGGTGCGGGGCGGAGGGAAGCGGCAGACACTCTTCAAACCACCGTCGCGGGACTGCGCCACAGGCGGTTCCTCACGGAGCTAATTCTTGCGGCCTTTCCGATGCTCGGAGCTGTCGGGGGGATCGTGCTGTGGCGCCGCCACGTCGCCTCGGCCGGTCGACTAGTTCAGTAGAGCACCGCGCTCTCTCCCTCTTGGGCAATCCGCTTGTCGAAAAAGGCCACAATCTTGTCGCGCCTCGCCATCACCGCCTTGACTTGATCTTTGGTGAGATGGGGCTTGGTTTTCTCCAGGACGTCAGCCTCTTTGAGCTGACGCAGGCTTGCCAGCAACTGGCGGTCGCACATCCCCAAGTGCCGAGGCTCCAGCAGGTCATGATATGGGCGGAACGCTAGGGAAAAATCGATTATCCAGAGTTTCCAGTCCTCTGTGATCAGCATGTTGGTTGCGTTCCGGTCGGTGTCATAAATGAGTTCGCTGAACACCCACATTTTGCTTACTTGCTTGTTCCAGGCGCTCCGGTCGGGTGGCTGGATATGGTTTTTCCTGCGAGTCGCCTCGTCCATTTTTGACGGGACCCACCAGGACAACGAGCCACTGTCCCCCTTCCATTTCCGTTGCACGTATACCGGGATCATGTCACCGATTCCGAGCAGCTTGGCGAGCTCGTAGGCGGCAATATTGAAATGGTACGAATTGCGAAATGTGGGCTCGGTGCCTCCCTCCATTTGCACATTGCTTTTGCTCTCGTCGATAGATTGGAAGGATGCATCATGAGTCAGCTTGCCGTCGCTGAGGGTAAGCCGCCACGGCGAGGTCACACCATTGGAGGTATGCTTGAAATTGATGACCTTGGCTTGGAGCAGGAATTGCTTTATCTCTTGCTCGGTGAGATTAGGTTCCTGCGCCGCAGCTTGAGAAAGAACCGCCAGGCATAATACGACAACGCCCCGACTCACATGGAACAGTGCTTTACGCATGAAGCGCCTCCTTACAGTTTTCGTGATAGGACTGCATATAGGGTAGAACTTTGCCAATTCAAAATCAACAGGAGTTCAATAAACCTACGCGGGAAGTGGCAATCGCATGAACCCTCGCATCACCAGGTAATAGGTGTAAGATTGCATTGCTCAGATGGCATAAGCCCGTCCGGATGAGCCGCTGAAGCATCGGGTTTAGCTCATCGTTGGAAATGCGAATCTACTCCGCAAGCCATTGGAAATGCGCCGACGACGGAGTGGATTCCTCCCGCCATGGGGGGACGGGAATGACCAGTGTCCCGAAAGGGATCCCATTCCAAATGACACCAGCATCCGATGGTCCTATTGCCTCAAAAAGGTCTTGACAACGGGGTACACTTTATGATGTATAGAGCCGAGGATATGGCTTGGCCGGTCGGTGGCCCTCAAATTCCTGCCCCAGCAGTTGGCCAAGGATGCGCAAACGCTGGAGAGGAAGTTTATCTGAAGGACTACGCGACGGTGCCGGAGGCCCGGCAGGGACTGGGGCGGCACTTCACCTTCTATGACCAGGAGCGTTTGAGGCGAGACATTAGTCTACTCTGCGCAGGGAAGACCCTCTCGGAGCGAGGGAAGGAGTGTTTGATGTGGCACCGACGTAGTCCGCTTACATTGGCCGCGTTATTGTGGCTGACCGTCGCCTGTTTAGCTCAGGCACCCAATCAAGGTAGCCAGCGCAGTGAACCAAACCTCACGGAAGAGCAGAAGAGTGAATTCCTGCTGCACGCCAACGTAGTGAACAGCAAACAGCTCGGCAAAGGGATCACACATCCTTGGCGATTGACGCTGAGCAATGGGGAACTAACCCACGACGCGGCCTTTCAACCCGTTGATGAATACAAGGCCAAAATGACATTCCAAAACGGGCATGAAGAATACAACTTCGTCGACTCGTACCATTACAACATCGCCGCATACCAGTTGGCCAAATTGCTGGGCATGAGTGACATGGTCCCGGTATATGTGGAGCGCCGCTGGAACGGCCAGACTGGTGCGCTGAGCTGGTGGATCCCTTGGAAGTGGGATGAGGCGATGCGGCATCAGCAGCATTTAAGTGCGCCGGACGCGGACGCCTGGAACAAACAGATGTACAAAGTGAGGGTTCTCGATCAGCTCTTCTACGACAGCGACCCCAACCTCACCAACGTCTTGATCACGGAAGATTGGAAGATCTGGAGAATTGACTTTACCCGCGCCTTCCGGCCGATCCACGACTTGCAGGACCCCAAGGATCTGCTGCAATGCGACCGGCGGTTGCTGGAGAAGCTGCGTCAGTTGAGCTACGACGAGGTTCTGGACAAGACGAAGCCGCACCTCACCAAGTCGGAGGTCAAGGCGGTGATGGCACGGCGGGACAAGATTGTGGCCCATTTCGAGAAGCTCGTTGCCCAAAAGGGCGAGGGTGCAGTGCTATACTAGCCCTGTTCCAATTTAATGAGCCTGTGCTCGGACCCTTGCTCTCAAAGCCCTCCGTTGTCCACGGGCAACGGAAACCGCCCAAGAGGGTTTCGCTTCGTTGGGCGCCAGTTCTGCACTGTGTTGATAAGGAGGAATCCCCAGAGTACAAATGCGCCGAGAGCCATTCCGCTCCATGCCGGCGCACAATCAAAGGAGAATGCTATGAATAAAGTGATCGTTATACTGCTGGCTGCCGTGTTTGCGGCAGCAGGACTCACCACCCAGAAAGCCACGGCCCAGGAAACGCAAGAGAAGAAGGCGACCGCTGTGAAGGCAGCCCGTTGGCACGGCCGCATCGTCAGGATGGACAAGGATCTGTCCACTTTGGACGTCCGCAGGCAAGGCATCATGAAGACGATCTACTATGACAGCTCGACCAAGTGGACCCAGGGAGGGAAGATTTTGGAAATGAGCGGATTCAAAGAGGAGGATGACGTGATTTGCACGGGCACGTACGATGAGAAGGGCAAGTTCCACGCCACCCAAATCGATCTGCGGCGTCCATAGCGGGCTCACTTCCCCCGTGGCAGTTCTCGCAGGGAGGGAAAGCGCACGGGTTGCGCTGTCAGAGGAAAGTAGAGCGCTGCGGTTCCCAGCATAGTGGAAAGTCGCTGCTGGCATAAACGAAGGGGCGCGTCAGCTACTTGAAGCTGGCGGCAAGAACACGTTCATAATTGCTCCGGCGGGAGTGGACTTCTCCCGCTGAAGCTCTCGTGAGCGAGGGTGTAGGTGTGGAATCTTCCATGGCCGCTGCTTACTGGTTTTGGCCGCGTCGGTCTACTTGGCTGCCCCAGGCCTCGTCGTCGTAGCGAATGGGCAGACCCCCGGGACTGAACCAGACTTCACCGAAGAGTAACAGAGAAAATTCCTCCGGCACGCCAAGATAGTCAACAGCAAACAAATCGGCAAAGGTGTCACCAGCTCCTGGCGATTGACGCTGAGTGACGGCACGCTGACCCACGATGCCGCCTTTCAAGCAGTTGACCAACGCAAGAAGTACATCGCCGACGAAATCATCGTCCCAAGACCGAAGTAAACTCTTTTTGCTGATCGCGCGGGCTGGGGGCCGGCTGGGCGCTCACGCCGCGCCGCCGGCCGCCATGCCCACCAGGGCGCGGAGAACGCCACGGGTGAGATGAAAGTCTTCCGCCATGGCATCATAGAAGTCTTGCTGCTCGATGCGCAACGCACGAACCGGCTGGCTCGCCACGGCTGATTTGGGTTGGAGAGCGCCCGCCAAAAGGGAGAGTGCCCCGACCACCTGAGGACCCTGGAGGGTGCGCTCCCAGTTCGGTTCGCCTGCCAGCGTCACTTCACCTTCCAATAAGACGAACATGGCGTCCGCGGGGTCCCCCTCGATGAACAGCGGTTGGCGCGCCTCGAAATCAACTTCCTGAGCGATCGCCGCGAGGCGCGCCAGGCTCTCGGTGGGAACGTGGTGGAACATGGAGGTCTTGCGCAGGTAGTCGACCTTTTCCAGGATCGTCAGCATCATGGCTCCTTAAGCGGCAAGTGAGGCGTCCAAGCGCCTACAGGTCCATTGCCACGTCTCGGCCAATAGCGGATCGGCCTCGCATCGCATCTGCCGGACATCACCGCATAATTCCGTGAGGCATAGCTCTCCGACAGTATACAACGTGCAGGCACATAACCAGCGGTCGGCGGAGTGGATCAGAATGCGCAGGGCCTCGGCTCTGGAATCGACGTGTGTATGGCATAGTCGCCGCGCGAAGGCGAGCCGCTCCTCCAGGGTAATTTCCGGGTCCAGGGCGTAATGGAGCCGTTGATAGAGGTCCTGCCGGAGAGAATGCTCCAGGACCTCCAGAGCGTTGGCGCGCAATTGCGCGCGGCCCGACGCGAGGCCGACATAGGCGTTATGGATATCTTGGGGGGAATAGAGGAGAGCCAGCAGGCGAAAGAGGCGCTCGAACTCGTATTCCATGCGTTCGCGCAGCGCACAGGTCAAAAGAGGCTCGCTGCCCAGTGGATGCTGCGCCGTGCTGGCGACCGGGTCGAGCGCGGCCAGAACCTGGAATGAGCGGTAGTATCCCATCAACTCAGCCTCGAGCAGGTCGGCGAAAAGTTGATGGGTTGGAACCAAAGCGGGGTTGAGTCGGCGCAGTTTATTGAGCGCCTTGAGAACGTCGAAACGCAGGCCTGGATCGCTCTGAACGAGGCAGTTGGTAAGGGCCGTCGCGGACTCCGGGAGCGGAATGCGAGCCAGCACGTGAGGGATCTGCTTGCGGGTCGGCAAGGGAATGGAGGGATCTTTCAAGTAGTCCTGGAGCGTGCCCAAAGCGCGGTCGCCGTATTGGACCAGCGCCGCGCGCGCCGCCACCATCAGGCGCGGCTCTCCCAGCTTCTCGATCACTAAAGGCAGGAACTCGCGGCCCTGGATTTTACCCGCGCTCAGTAATGCCTGCTCCGCCACTTCCGGATCCTCATCGCGCAAAAGCTTTAACAACTCGGAGTGCAGGGCAAAAGGCGGGGGAATCATACCCAGTACCCTCGCTGCCTCGGCACGCGAGGGGGCGGCGTCAGGGCCGGTCTGCGCCAGCATTTCATGGAAGATGAGTCCCGTCGCGGCCGAGAAGTGCGGGTCTCCGGTTCGCACCAAGTAAACCACTATAGCGCCCTGAAGCGCGTAGGTGGGAAAATCGTACTCGGCGGTGAGAAGGCTGAGGGGATCGCGCCCTGCATGCACCACCAGATAGCGCAGCGCTTCGGTGCGGACATCGAAGTTTTCGTCACCCACCATCCCTTCTACTTGGGGAAGGATCTCGCGGTCGCCGCCTTCAGCGAGCAGGCGAAGAGCCTGCCGCCGAACGGCGGGGGAAGCATGTTCCAGGAGACCTCGCAGCGCCGGGTGCCAGCCTGTCTCGCGGCCCACTTCAAAGAGGCTCAGGCCGTAAAGCACTTGCTGCTCGCCACCCCGCTCCAGAGCGTGCGCGAGCACTTCGGTGGTGGTCGAGTCGAGGATGCCGGCAGCGGTGCGTTCGGGATCGAGCGTGCGTCGCTCGATGGCCCTCCGCAAGACCTTCAGGTATTCGCCGCGCACCCCGTAGGCAATGCCCAGCCAGGCGACCAGGAACACCAAGTTCACCAGACTCACTCGTCCCGGGCTGAGCTTGAGTCCGGTGGCGAAGAGCAAGAGCGCCACGCCCGCCACGCCGTCTGCCGTCCGCCAAACGAAGCCATCGATGAAGGATTTGATCTGGTTTTTGACGTCCGGCGGCACCACGGGCAAGTAGAGGAGTTCGGTGGAGGACTTGTCCAGCGAGTAGCGCAGCAGGTTGTGGCTGCCTTTGAGGATGCAGGCGGTGAGCAACATGGGAGCCGCCAGCACTCCCAGGCTGCCGGCGATAAAGACCACCGGCAACACGAAGAGCGTCACGCGGATGCCAAACCAACGTAGCAGGCGCCCGGTGAGCAGCATCTGGAGCAGAAAGGCGGCGAGCCCTGCGTAGCCATTAAAGCGGCCGAAAAAGGCCGCCAGCGCCGCTTTGTCCGCGCCATAACTGGCCTTGGCGATCACTTGGAATTGATAGGTGAGGATCATGGTGGAGGCGCAACCGACCGCGATCAAGGCGGTGATCAGAAGCAGGTAGCGGGAATTTTGGATATACGCCCACATTTGACGGAGATTGCGAGGCACGTCCCGATCCGCACTCACGGCTAGGTTCACTCCTGCCAGCCGATGCCGGGTAGACTGGAAGAGAAAGTGGACAAGCGTCGCGCAACTGGCCAGACACAGAACCATGACCAGCAGGAGCGTTTCGGGACGCACACGCCCGTGGCGAAGCGCGTCGGCCGTGATGAAGCCTGCGCAGGGTCCGCCGAGGACGGCTCCAGCGCCGATGAAGCCGAAGATGCGGCGGGCTTCGCGTGTGGTCAGCGCGAAGTTCGCCAGCGTCCATCCCATGGTGGGCCCCATCGCTCCCGTCATGTACACCCAGATGTAAATGAGCAGGTAGACCCACTTGCCCGAGGAACGCGTCAGCCACCAGAACAGCGCGAAGGAAGAGGCGAAGAACAAGAGCGAACCGATCATCAGGAATTCCATCCGGATGCGGCGCGAGAGCCGGATGTACACCGATGCGAAGACGCCGACCACGATGGCGGTGGCGATCATGGCGTGGGGGAGGGACTTGGGATAGGCATTCAGGAAGAGACTCACGCCCACCGCCTGACCCATCACGTAGCAGCCGATGATCAGGAATAGGTAGATAAAGAGCAGCGAGGCCGGCGTGAACTCGTTGCGGCGAACATTGAGCGCGTTCTCAAGGTAGTTGGTCACGGCGACTGCTTTTGGGGGGCTTCCCCGGAGCCGGCGGCGGGGGAGGTTCCGCCCGCTTGCGGGACCCGCAGGACCACCGGCTCGCGGTCAGCGTACCAGGCGGTGAAGCGTCCGTTCTGGATCTCCAGGGCCGAAGCGCGGCCCCCGAAAACCTCTCGATTCATCCCCGTGTCAATCAGAAAGACTCGGTTGTCGAAGCGGGGAACGATATCGAACTTGGGCCGCACGGTGTGGCCGGCGACGAGGTAGTGCGCATTGAGCCGGGCCAGCACCGCGTCGACGCCACTTTTCAAGTTGGCTTCGGGTTCCAGGGCGAGCCCCCGATACCAGATCGGACCCTCCGGAGAAAGGATTAACCAATTCTGTAGGCCGAGCAGCCTGTGCATGAGTTCCGCGGCTTCGGGGTCCTCCACCTGCCCGCGGGCTTGCATCCACATCCACTCCTCCTGGACCTGGCGGGTGGCTTCGTCCAGCTTCATATAGCGCCAAATGATCTTCTTGGCGCACAGCGACTGCCAGAGGGAATCGAAGTCGGCGATCTCGCCGTGGACGCGCTGGTTCAATTCCCCGATGTTCTTGAAGTTGAGGGTGGGACTCAGGCCCCCGTGCACAAACAGCACGTCACCCAATTGCAAGACCGCATCGTGATTGCGCATCCATCGCCCATACAGGCCCAACGGGTCAAAGGCGTCGTGGCGCTCAAAAAAGCCCAACGGGTGATCGGCCATCCACTTCTGTCGCCCGGCCTCGTCGTCCGAATACAGCGTGTGATGATGAGCGCTATGCTCGGAGACAAATCTCATGTATTCGCGGTAAGCCTCGTCGCGCCTCTTCGCCGATTGGTCTGACACGAAAGCTCCATAATCCTCGTCCGCGACGTAGCGCAGATCCCCCATGAGGTTCATCACTTCATGGTTGCCCAGCAGAGGAACAACGCGCCCGTTCTGTTCTTTCGCCTGGCGCTCCAACTCCATGATCAGGTCCAAACATTCGCGCGTTCTTTTTCCCCGGTCCAGGACGTCCCCGGTCTGTACCAGAACGCTTGAGCCACCGATCCATTGACGGTTCGCGTCGATCAAGCCGGTGCGCTGCAGAATGGCGACGAATTCCAGGTATGCTCCGTGGACATCGGCCACGGCAACAACGCGCTCCTGCCCGGCGGTGCGAACCGCCGGCACGAGCAACAGGATTAGGAAGCAACTGGTCCTCCAGACAAACGACCCTGTTTTTGTGTCCATGACGCGGGCGAGCCTCCTCAGCTCTCTCTGTGCTGCAACTCTAGCCTTCTCGGTTTCTGATTGCAAGCAATTCCGGCCCGGCAATGTTGGCCTCGTGCGGTCGAGTGGGACTGCGAAAAATGCACCTTGCCTCGCTCCTGATTGCCCCGTTTGAGCACGCGGCTTCCTAGTTTCTCGGGCCAGTTTGTGGGCCATGGCGGTGATGGCTTTGGGTGCCCCAAGACGAGCGCGCAGGCGGCGGAAATTGGCCCCCAAGGCACTCTGGCTGCGCAGCAGACTCCAGGCTGCCAGCCGCAAGCTGGAAAGTATGGCGCGTACCAGTACGTCGCCACTTTCTCGCCTCGCTTCCCTACCACGGGATAACCCACGGGAAACGTCACCTGCCCCAATATGTGCAACCGTTCGCATTCCTGACCCACAGAGACCGTGACCTCGGGCGCCTCCTGCGCCAGCAGCACCGGCCGCACGTAGCCGTTCACCACCGGAACGCGAAAGGGGATGCCCGCGATCGTCAATTCCGATCCCTGCCACAGAAGGAGGTCGAGCAAGCGCTCGACGCTCGACTGCATGACCATCTGCGATTGGCCTATCGCCTTGCCGCCCCATTCTGTAAAGGTGAGCGGCCGGCTGGGCCCGTCGAACTCCGCTTCCCTGTTGAAATCATCGACGTTAAACGTATAGGGATGCTGGTCAAAGAAATCCATTCCGGCTTGCTCGAAGATGGGCTTCGCTTTCTCCTTAGGCATGCTATTCGCCGCAGAAACCAATCGGCCGATCGGATCGAGCTTATTGCAAATCTCTTTACCTTCGCGCAAGAACTCCAAAGTAAGTTGACATTCATTGGAGAGCAGCCAGGCAAAAACCGAGGGGGAATTCCAGTCGCGCCGGATCGTCTTTTCCATGATCCGGTAACCCAACTCAACCATGGAGCGCGGCATCTTGTCGAAGTCCATGCCCCAGTAACCGGGCTCTTCACTCACCAGCAGACCCAACTCATCGGCCAGTTCGACCACGTAGCGGTGGTGTGGGTATAGGTAATGGCATCGAAGTGTAGAATCGCACGCTCGTGCCCGGAAAGCTCGGGCAGGAGAAACTGCCGCTTGAGGTGATAGCAGCCCGAGGGCCGCAGCGAAGAGGGCACTTGGACGACGTCATACAATTCCCCGTCAATCCGCCGTTCCCACTGACCGTTCAGGTCGACGCGCGAGCGTGCCCCCGCCGCAGCTTCTGCCGGCTTGGACTCGGACCTTCCAGGGCCCGCGACACGGCCGGCAAAACCGCGCACCCACTCAGCGTGGCCACAAATTTCCGGCGACTAACCACAGTCTATTTACCTCACTTTGTCGATGTTCCTCATCCGCATTTCCGATTTTTGATTGCTGATTGCCGATTGACAACGGACTAAGTTGGCGCGCTACTTTTTCAATCGGCGACCGGCAATCGGCAATCGACAATCACCAATCACAAATCACCAATGTCAGAAGAACTTGATATTGAGGGCAATGAACACGCTCAAGACGACGATGGCATAGAATCCCGGCGTGCGATACCAAGGGGTAGGATCCTTTTCCTTTATCGCCCCGGAATAAACCAACCCCTTAAGTTTTTCCGCCTGGGGAGCTTCAGTCAGGAAGCTGAGAACCACAGTCACCGCCAGTCCTGCAACGAGTCCCCATACGGCCGTCCAAATATTCGACGCCATGGGAGAAGTAAACTTCAGCACGCCCAGCCGGTAGAGCACGTACTCGAGGGTTGCTCCGGAGAGCCCTGCGACCATTCCGTAAAACCCGGCAGTCGCCGACGGGCGCTTCCAGAACATGCCGAGGAAAAACACGATAAAGAAAGGTGAGATAAATAAGATCGCGATGAGTTGCATGTAATCCATCAGGTTGTTGAAGTACAGGACGATGTAGGACGAGGCGCAGGCAATACAAGTGCCCACCACGGTGGCCATCTTCCC
Source organism: Terriglobia bacterium (assembly GCA_049514855.1). GTDB lineage: Bacteria > Acidobacteriota > Terriglobia > UBA7540 > UBA7540 > CAVROP01. The sequence goes on along the minus strand of JBEKUR010000084.1, from coordinate 8,253 downwards.
CACCCTCAGGTAATGGTGGTCAGGGCGGTTTTTCACGAAGTAAGTCTGGTAAATGTCATACGTGAATACCGTGTTGAAGGCCGTAATGTTGCCGGCCATCCCGGACATGAAGCTGGCCAACAGCGCCGTTAACCCCAGCCCCAGCATCCCACTGTGATAGTAGCGACCCATGAGAGTCGGCAAAGCCAGGTTGTAGTTTCCTTTGACGATCGAGGGGGCAATGGCGAGGGCGAGCATTCCCTGCACCGTCACGATCGCCGGGAATAGCATTTTGGGAATTGCGGCCACCAGCGGGGTCTTTCTCGAAGAAGCCAAATCCTTGGCGGCCAGGGCGCGTTGCACGAGCAGGAAGTCAGTGCACCAATACGCCGGAGAAGCACACAAGCCTAAGCCCACGACCATCACCCACCAAGGCACACCCAGCGGATCGCCGGGGCCGGCCATGCCTTTCCAGGTGTGCAGATACTGCTCCGGTAGTTTGGCCACCAGTCCGCTCCACCCGCCTACCTCGTGCAGCCCGAGGAAGGTCAAGGGCAAGAATCCAATGACAATAAGAAAAAACTGAAGGAACTCGTTGTAAATGGAGGAAGAGAGTCCGCCCCAAAAAACAAAAAGCAGCACCACCCCGCTGGCCAGCAGCACGCTGGTAGTGAATGGCCAGCCCAGCATGCTGCGGAAAACCACCGCAAAAGCAAACATGTCGATTCCCGACATCAGCACGGTGACCGTGGCGAAGCTGAAAGCATTGAGGATGTGGGCGCGATGGTCATACCGCATGCGCAAATACTCAGGAACGCTACGCAGGCCGTTCTGGTAGTAGTAGCGCACCATGAACAGGCCTAGAAAAACCATGGCCGGGATGGCTCCGATCCAGTACCAGTTATTCGTCCTCATGCCATACTTTGCGCCATTGGCGGTATGGCCCATCACTTCCAGCGCCCCCAGGTTTGCCGACATAAAGGCAATGCCGGTGATCCAGTGAGGGAAGGAACGCTTCGACAAGAGGAAATCCGAAGAGGTTTTCATCTTGCCCTTGAGCCAGTAGCCAACCCCGAGTACGGCGACGAAGTAGGCGATGATGATGGCAAAATCGAGCGGACCGAGTTTCATGAGCATGGCGATTCCTTGTCAATCTGCCGCGAGAGCGCGGAATTCAACCCGAATTCGTAATCAGAATGACAGCATGACAGGCGAGCGCAAGGATGTCACGCCGAGCAGCGCAATCGTTCCGGTGGATGCATCAGCAAGGACGTTGCATGGCCAGGATTCCTCCCACATGCAGCGGCTCGAGCATAATAACAGTGATGGCGTCCTCTCGCAGCGACTCGGCAAACTGCTGCTTGGAGGAGAGCCTTTCCCCGGTTCCCACCGGCACATCCACGCGCCTCGCCACCTCGATGGCGGCATGGATATTCCTATTTGGCAAAGTCCTGAGGCGTACGCGGGCAGCGATACCAGCCGGTGGCGTAAGCGCAAATCTTCTCATGGTAACGGCTACCCAGCAGGTTGTAGATGGGCTGACCCAAGGCCTTCCCGATGATATCCCAGCAAGCGAGCCGGTCGCCCCGGTGTGAGTCCCGAAGCCAGCCACCTGATACGGAAGATGGCGGAAGCCAATCCACTTTGGGGAGCACCGCGTATCCACGGGGAACTACTCAAGTTGGGAATCAACGTCTCCGAACGCACGGTCTCAAGGCTCATGCCCAAGCGACTCAAATCCCCGTCGCAGACCTGGAAGGCTTTCCTGAACAACCATATCCAGGATCTGGTCTCGATCGATTTCTTCACGGTTCCGACCGCCACGTTTCGCGTTTTATTTGTATTGGTCGTGCTGGCTCATCACCGCAGCCGGACTCACTTAGGACTGGCCAAAGACACCCCAGAACCGAGGGCCGTTCAGCCGCCCGAGATGGGAGATATTACTGATTCCATTATTGGCGAACCACCGGACACAGAGCCTTCGCCAACTGTCCAATCATTTGCTGGACATTAGAAAGGCTTCCTTTCGAATCGTTGCCGGGATTGTTTCCCGCAGCGAGGCCTCGATTTCCCAATGGTCGAAATCGTCAAGGCGCTCACGCAGGCTGACCTGAATGTGCTCGGAGATGGCGCGCATCGCGCGTTGCGGGTCCTGCTCCGCAATGGCACGCACCACTTCGGAATGCCGACGGTGGATGTCCTCCAGCAACGGCGTCGTGTGCCCCTGACGCCGAATCGCAAAAATCCGGGTCAGCAGGCGTGTTTCGTTCACGACCTTCAGTATGCGAGGGTTTGTAGCCAAGCGCATCAGTAGCGTGTGAAAGCCGAGGTCATAGGCCACAAACCGGTGCATTTGCTCCTGGTCTAGCCCAGACTTACCCGATCGATCCAATTCGTCCTTTAGTGTCAGAATTGCATCTGTCAGACTCTGTAGCTTGTCGAGATCCGCCCGCCGCAGGAGCTGGCGCGCGGCCTTGCCCACCGCATAGACCTCGAGTGCTTCCCGCAACTCGTACAGCTCAATGGTGTCTTGGCGCGTAAGCTTTACGACCACGGCTCTGCGGTTTGGGCTCTGCTCTAATAGGCCTTCGGCGGCTAACTGTCCGAGCGCTTCGCGGATTGGGGTGCGACTAATTCCAAGTTCCTTGGCGAGTGAAAGTTCGGAAATGGCTTGACCGGCACTCAGTTCTCCGGAGGCAATTCTCCGCTGAATATGGAGATAGGCCCTTTCGCGAACTGAAGACTTGGGGGTACGGCGACGGTGGCCCACCTTCCTGTCCATATGGTTGATCTCCCGAGCCGAAGAGTGATTGGCTGCCTAAGAACAGCCCGCCTCGTCCAAATACGTTTTCAATATACACCATAACGTCAAATCTGCAACCAGAAAAATTTCTGTTGACATCCAGAATTCATCTGTATACCATCTGTCGACAGTCTCGCCTCTGCGAGACACGTCAAATGTCGATTCATCGTTCACCAAAGGAGGAGTCATGAAGATTACGAATCCGCAAAAGGACAAAACTCTGAGCCTACGAATGCCTTGGAGACTCCTACATTTGCCGCCAGATTTTTGCCTCGTAAGATGGGGTCTCCTCGCGCTCGTTTTCTTTCTTATCCCCGTGCCGGCTTGGTCGCAGGCAGTGGGGGCGATTGTGGGGACCGTCACGGATCCGAGCGGAGCAGTCATCCCGCGCGTCAAAGTAACGGCCATCCGTATAGACACCGGAGTCTCCCAATCAACCGTTACGAGCGGCGCCGGAACTTACACTATTCCCAGCTTGGTGGTCGGCACTTATTCCGTCACCGCAGAGGCCACGGGCTTCAAAAGCGGAACGGCCACGGGAATCACTCTGGACGTCAGCCAACAGAGAGAAGTGGATTTCAGGCTCGCCCTGGCGGGAGTCGCCTCCACGGTGGAAGTGACTGCCGCCCCGCCTCTGCTGAACACGACCAACGGCTCGCTCGCCGGTCTGGTATCAGGGGACCAAGTCCAGACACTCCCCCTGAACGGGCGGAGCATCGGCAACCTGATCATGTTGCAGCCGGGCATGGCCCCAGATACCGGCCATATGGGGTGGCTGAGCCCGATGTGGATCGGTAACGGCAATCGTGGGGAAACCTCGGTCGCGACCCTGGACAATGCCGACGCTACCGACCGGGAGATGGGCACCATCCAGTTCTGGAACTTCAACCTCGATGCCATCGCTGAGTTTAAGGTGCAGCAGAATAATTACTCGGCCCAGTTTGGGCAAGGCGCGGGCACCATTACGCAGCTTGTGAGCAAAACGGGAACCAACCAATTTCACGGTAGCGCTTTTGAGTTTGTGCGCAACAGTGTCTTCGACGCGCACAATGCCTTCTCGACGACGGCGGTCCCCCCGCTGCAAAGGAACGAATTTGGTGGGACGTTCGGCGGGCCGATCAAAAAAGACAAGACCTTTTTCTTTGTCGAGTACGCCGGCTTCCGCCAACTGTATGGGGAACCAACCATCATGAAGGTCCCAACTGCGGCCGAGTGGCAAGGCCAAATTACGATAACGGACCCCAACAACCCAAAGTTGCAGGATCAGCTCCAGGTGCCGCTGAATTCCGTTGCCCAGGGGGTCCTCGGCAAATATCCGCAGCCGAATCAGCCCAATGGGATATATGGAGCTAACACGCTCAATGTCTTGTTCAAGCAGCCAACCCCCGCCGACCAATTCTCGGTGCGCCTCGATCAACATTTCTCTGAAAAGGACACCCTCTTCGGGCGTGCCTCTTATATTAACAATTTCATTAAAGATCGGAACCCGTTAGCGGCGATTGAAGACCCTTCTTTCGCCTCCGAGAAGCTGAACGAGCCGCGTAACTATTCGCTCAGCGAGACGCACATCATCTCACCCACCCTGCTCAATACCTTCACATTCACTCTCAACCGGCGGCTCGAGGGAATCCTGCCGGTGTCGCAAGCTTTGACTCTGACCTCTTTTGGCGACGGCAGTCTATCCAACTGGGGGCCGGACACGTTCATCACCGAATATATCGAGACTTATTTTGAGCCCCAGGCCAACTTGGCGTGGACGAAGGGGCGCCACACGTTCAATATTGGCGGTTACTATCAAAGAGGGTGGGACAACGGCTTCGGAGTGACCTCCCTCGGCCCCAATGGTCAGTACAGCTTCGGTATTGGCACCCCGCTTCTCGCGGCCATCCCTTCCACGAACGGGGGAACCTCCTTTGCGGTAGGCGACCCAAGCCCGAACGGGCTGATCAGCATGATGGAGGGTGACGCCCAGAACTACGGTCGCGCCACCACGGTTCCAGGGTTTGGGCCACCAGGTGGGGGCGGCGCGTGGTGGGGGCTGCGGGTTTGGCACCTCGCCACGTATCTTCAGGACGACATCAAGGTAACCCCGAAACTTACGGTAAATGTGGGCTTGCGTTACGAGTACAACTCTGTACCTTGGGAAGTGGGTAGTCGCCTTTCAGAAGTCGCCGATTACGGCGACCTTTACGGCAAGTTCGTGTTGAACCCGCAGCCGCTTTACCCCAATGATTATCCCAATTTTGGGCCACGCTTGGGAATTGCGGATCGGCTTACCAGCAAAACGGTTTTCCGAGGCGGCTTTGGCATATTCACCAACTCCATTCCCACCGTGTATCCTGACCAAGCGCCCGTCAACTTTCCTTTGGCCACGCTGAGCTGGCTGCCGTCTCCCGTGTACTCGCTGACTCCCTTGCCGGTGTCCCTCCCCACGCTCACCGACCTCTCCGGCCATCCCATGCCGCCGAGCGGAAATACGAAGCTCATTCCCCCCAATACGCCGGTAAACCTTGCTCCTATCGCCGCGGTGCTCGGTCCCGTCGGGGGAGACTACCCCTCGGATCGGATGCGAAACGGGTACACGATAACCGGCAATGTCACGCTGGAGCAAGAGCTTCCCGGCAGCATCGATCTGCAGGTATCCTACGTCGCCAACAACGGCGTACATCTCTACAACCAGGCTTACCCGAATGCGTACACAGGAGCGGAGCCTCAGAATGCTCCGTGGACTCAGATAACTCCGGGTATGGCTGAACAGCAGGTGTTCTACAACGGCGGGTATTCCAGTTATAACGCTTTGCAGGTGCAGGCCCGCAGGATCTCCACGGCGCACGGCATCCAGTTCCAGGCGAATTACACGTGGGCTAAGGACCAAACCGACTCCGATGCCGTCTGGAGTGCTCCAGGTGAGAGCGGAGCGATCATGCTAAACAACCCGCAATGCCTGAAGTGCGAGTATGCCCGGGCAAGCTACAGTGTGGGCCAACGCTTTATAGCGAACTTTGCGTACAACCTTCCTTTCGGGGGTGTACACGGGCTCCCGAAGCGGCTGACGCAGGGGTGGCAGGTCCTTGGCATTTTCACTGCCCAAACCGGTTTCCCCTTTACCGTCGTGGGCCCGTTAGGAACCTTGCAGTACGGTTATGACACTTTCGATGGCGTGGGCGCCAGGCCATTTTTGCTGCAGCAACCGACCAAGAACACAGGAGGTGGACCACGATTCTTCTCGACCGCGGTCACCGGCCCCCCGGGCACGGGCGGCATGGGTACCGGGTTCTTCGGCGTACCGACCACGTATAGCCCCTATTGGGGTGGCCAAGTGCAAACGTCACCCGGGAATCTGGGGCGCAATACTTTCACCGGACCCTCCTGGTCGAATTTTGATTTTTCTATCATCAAGGACACGCACATCACAGAGTCGAAGACCTTGCAGTTCCGGGCGGAGTTCTTCAATCTCCCTAACCATGCGACGTTCTCAACTCCGAACGATGATCTTGGAAATTCCAGCTTTGGCCTGTCCACGAGCACGATGACCTCGGAGCGCCAGATTCAGTTTGGGCTGAGGTTCATTTTCTGACGCGAAGCCGCTGGGTTCTGTCGTTGCTGGCGGGGCGTCTCGGGCGCGGTTGCCCGGCTAGGACCTCCTGCAGCCGCGCCCGCACAATGTCTCTGATGCGGAGGCTTAGCCGAAAAAGCCCGTCCACCCCCAGACTTGTGCAAGCCGGAGGTGGGGGTGGTATTTTGCCCGAGGAGGGAGCAGCATGCCCAAGGCAACTCTTTTGTCCGGTGTATACACGGCACTCCCCACGCCGCTCGGGGACAACGGCCGGCCAGATGCGGGCTCTCTTGATCCCCTGCTCGACTCGCTTCTCGCTTCCGGCACCACCGGCTTCTGCGTTGGTGGTGCGACGGGCGAGTACGCTCTGTATGATGTGGAGGGTAGGCTTCGGTTGTTTCGCCATGTGGCGCACCGTATAGCGGATCGTGTTCCTTTGGTGTTGGGAATAGGCGCTGAACATTCCCGGCAGGTCCTTAGGATGGCTGAGGTCGCCAAGGATTTGGGTGCAATCGCTGTCCTGCTGCCGCCGCCCTCTTACTTTCACTTCGACACACTCGACCTCCCGGAAATGATCCAACAAGTGGCCGAAAGTCTGCCCTTGCCGGTTCTGCTCTACCACCTCCCTCAATTCACAAACAACCTTGGCGCCTCAGAGGCTCTTGACCTTGTTCGCTCGGCGGGGAACATCGTCGGAATCAAAGACAGCTCCGGTCATCGGGAGACGCTGGAGGAGTTTGCGGCGGCCAAGCACACAAGGGACTTCATCCTGATGGCCGGCAGTGACGACTTGTTTCTGGTAGCACTCGAATTATCGGCTGACGGTGGCATCTCAGGGCTGAGCTGCGTCTTTCCGGAACTGATGCTCGGGGTTTATCATGCCTTCAGGGAAGGCGATCTCCAGCGAGCCGCCGCGCTTCAGTCCCTGGTGCAAGAGCTTGCCACCGCCGTTGCCCAGCTTCCCACGCCTTGGGGCATAAAAATTGCGCTTGAGGCTCAGGGTTTCCACACGGGGTCCCTGAGCTGGCCACTCAGCTCTCGTTTGGCAGCGCGAGCAGTCAGATTCCGCCAATGGTTCGAGAAGTGGGCTCCGTTAGCTCGCGAGCGACTGTCCGATTCCAGCTCACGGCAGCTCGAGAATGCATCGGGATGACGAACGGAAGGCCGCAGGTCGTACTGAGGCGTGTCCGTAAGCTCCTCCTGGTCCTTACCCATATCTTGGGCTGGACACAGGGGGCAGAAGTCAGAAACTTAGCCCTCTCCCTTGGAGAGAGGGTGGCCCGCTGCCGGCGTTTTCATCAGCCGGAGCGGGCCGGGTGAGGGGTTACTTCGACGGCGCCGCCCAAGTCTTCGCAGCCGTTCGCAGTGCTGTTATACTCTCCCCGTGCGCATCCCAACCCAACGCGCGCGCGAACTGCGGCGCACCCCAACTGATTCTGAAAAAGCGGCATGGTATCTGTTGCGCGACCGAAGGCTGGGCGCGAAATTTCGCCGCCCATGCCGCATCGAAAACTGGGTTGTCGATTTCTACTGCTTTGAACATCGACTGGCGATCGAGCTTGATGGCGGTGTGCACTCGCAGCCCAGCCCAATGCGGAAAGAGGCTGCGAAAGAGGATTATTGGAGAAGTCTCGGCATAGGCTTGCTGCGGATTCCGAACGGGTTGGTGGTGGAAGATCCAGAGGAGTTCGTGGGCAAAGTCCGGGAGGCCATCGAGGTGAGGATGGGTCAGATGACGGCAAGATGACCTAGTGACCCCTCACCCGGCCCGCGTCCCGATGAAGTGCATCGGGATCGCGGTCCACCCTCTCCCCTGGGGAGTCTGTGTGATAACTCGCGGTTGTAGACGTGCAGAGAAAGGGGGCGAGGAGGCCCACGATGAGATTTCTGCCCTACGAACCGGATCAAGCTTGGT
>JBEKUR010000083.1:0-21852 GCA_049514855.1 Terriglobia bacterium | reverse complement strand
GCAACACCGGCGCAGGCACAGTTTCCACATCGAAGCGCTTCAATTCTCCCAGCAGGCCCACAATCTGTTCGAGCTGGTTCAAAAACCACGGGTCGATGCGCGTGATTTCCGCCAAGCCTTCGACGCTGTAACCCGCTTGCAAGGCAAAGAGCAAGTACCACAGGCGCTCGGGATGGGGAATCGTCAAGCCGCGTTCCAGCTCGGCGGGGTCGTCCGGAGGTGTGGGCGATTTTCTGCCCGTCTCGAGCGACCGCATGCCTTTCAGCAGCGATTCTTTGAAGGTGCGGCCGATGGCCATCACCTCGCCCACCGATTTCATCTGGGGGCCCAGCGTGTGATCGGAGTCGGGAAACTTCTCCTGTGCCCACTTCGGAATCTTCACCACCACGTAGTCGATGGTCGGCTCGAAACAAGAGGGCGTCTTCTGCGTGATGTCGTTGGGAATCTCATCCAGGCTGTAACCCACCGCCAGCCGGGCGGCGATCTTGGCGATGGGAAAGCCGGTGGCTTTGGAGGCCAGCGCGGAGCTGCGCGACACGCGGGGGTTCATTTCAATCACCACCATGCGTCCCGAGTGCGGATCAACCGCAAACTGGATGTTCGAGCCGCCCGTCTCCACACCCACGGCGCGGATTACCTTGAAGGCCGCGTCGCGCATCAACTGGTATTCCTTGTCGGTGAGCGTCTGCGCAGGCGCCACGGTGATGGAATCCCCGGTGTGTACACCCATAGGGTCGAAGTTCTCGATGGAGCAGACGACCACGGCATTGTCCGCGTGGTCGCGCATCACTTCGAGCTCGAATTCTTTCCACCCCACCACCGACTCTTCCACCAGAGCTTCATGGACCGGGCTGATCTCCAAACCATTCCTCACCGTTTCGGCCAGCTCTTCCCGGTTGTAGGCCATGCCGGCCCCGGTCCCGCCCAGCGTGAAGGAGGGGCGAATGATGAGGGGGAATCCCACTTGCTCAGAAAACTTGAGCGCGGCGTCCACATTGTTCACCAGAACGCTCTTGGGCACGTCCAGCCCCACGCGCTGCATGGCGTCTTTAAACCACAGCCGGTCCTCGGCCATCTTGATGGCGTTGAGCGAGGCGCCAATCAATTGCACATTGTATTTTTCCAGCACGCCGCTCTCCGCGAGCTCGACGGAAAGGTTCAGGGCCGTCTGCCCGCCAACCGTCGGCAGGAGTGCGTCAGGCCGTTCCCGCTCGATGATGGCCGTCAGGTACTCGAGGGTGAGCGGCTCGACGTAGGTGCGGTCGGCGAATTCGGGGTCGGTCATGATCGTGGCGGGGTTGGAATTCACCAGCACCACCTCGTAACCCTCGGCCTTGAGCGCCTTGCACGCCTGCGTGCCCGAATAGTCGAACTCGCACGCCTGGCCAATAATAATCGGCCCGGAACCGATGATCAGAATTTTGCGAAGGTCAGTGCGTTTGGGCATCGTCCTTTTCAACAAGCTCGTCCAAACCGCAATCACGTGCCACGGAATTACATACGCCCGTTTTCAGTTTTCTTAGTTCCGGTATCAGTCCACGAATCGTATTAAGTCGTTCCCTGGCACAACTCTCGTTCACGGCCGGGTTCACGCCATGGGAGGCCATATCTAAGCAGTGTTGATAATCACGGAATAGCCCCTCATACAGCCCCACCATCGAGTAAAACTTGACGATTGCGGAAACTGACTTCGCACCCAGCGATCCCAGTATTACAGAGTTCGCCCTGTAGATATCGGAGGTATTCCCCCGTAGACCCACCGCCGTCGGAAGAGGCTCGGTTGCGGAATCCCAACTGCTTAAGGTGTTCTCAACGAGTTTTAACTCGATCCTATAAAAGCTATCGATCTCGAAAAGTATTGCGGTCGCAATAGCACGCTTCTGCCTTTCCCGTTCCTCTCCTTCGGCGTCCCGTTGGGCTGCTAGCTGCTCCCGTAGTTGTCGGTACGAAGACCGCGTTTGATGCCAGATGGCACCGAAACCAAGAACAGCGGCAAGCAACGTAGTTCCGACCATGGCGTAGTAGTCGTTCGACAACGACTTACCTAACCCACTGCACCTGTGAAAAGCCACCAGCGCAACAAACGCCGCCAAGAGGACGAAACCGATAGGTGCGATGTCGCGCCACCTACCATTGAAGTTCTCGTTCTTCACTTGTTGCTCCAATTCGGCACCCTCCAGCGGGCGGCCATTGAGTGGAAGGGCGGGCCTTCAGCCGCGCCGCTAACCGCCAAGTCTCGGTCGTCCCACACGGGCTCGGGGGTCAATGCCTGTTTCGGTTATCCCGTTTCTATTCCGCCCGCCGCTGAGCTCCGTGAACCACGGTTCCGATTCTGATTTCCTCGCCTTCGACGCGATAGACCACGATAAAGTTAGTGCCGGCAACGACCAGTTCTCGGGAGCCTTCCCTTCCCGGCCTTCCAAGATGCGGGAAGTGAATCAACCTCTCCACCGCCGTGACGAGGCGAGTAACCATGCGGTCCGCCGCATGGGGGTCGTCGAGGGCGATGTAATGCCAGATCTCGTGAATTTGACGCCGTGCTTCCGGAGCCCAGGTTATCCGCATTAGGTCTGCTCGTCGTGAGATTCACCGCAAACGCACTTGGGCGCCGGCAGTTCGTGCTCCGAACCTAAAGACAGCAGCCAGGCCTTCATCGCCTCGTGCGGGATGTAGTGCCCAGCTTCCACTTCCGCGAATCCGCGGCGGATGGATTCTAGTTGCCGCTTCTGTTCCTGGACATAGATTTCAATGGCGTCCGCGACAAGATAATTCGCACTGCGCCCCGAGGACTTCGCCAGTTGGGACAGTTGGCGCTTTGTCTCTGGCGTCAGGCGGATACTCACTGTCGTGCTTCGTGTGTTAGACATGCGCACAGATTAACACATTACTTGACGAGAGTCAAGTAGACCTTCTTTATGCTCATTTGGGGAAAACGACCAACCACGAATTACTTCTACCCTAAGCCGCCGGCGATGAATTCTTCGACCCATTTGCGATTCACCCTTTGCTATTCTTGAACTCCTCCATCATTTCGGCGAACCTATCGAAAAGGTACGCCGAGTCGTGCGGCCCGGGCGAGGCCTCAGGGTGATACTGCACGCTGAAAAGCGGCAGGGATTTGTGCCGCAGGCCCTCGAGCGTTTGGTCGTTCAAGTTCATATGCGTTAACGCGACTTCGCTGGAATTGAGCGAATCCGGGTCCACCGCGAAGCCGTGATTCTGGGCGGTGATTTCTACCTTCCGGGTTTCCAGGTTCATGACGGGTTGATTGCCGCCGTGGTGGCCGAACTTGAGCTTGTAAGTTCTTCCGCCGAGCGCCAAGCCGATAATTTGGTGGCCGAGGCAAATCCCGAAGATTGGCACCTTACCCATGAGGCCTCGGACCGCCTGTGCGGCGTACTCGAGAGGTTCGGGGTCGCCCGGCCCATTAGAAAGAAACACCCCATCGGGCTTCAATTCCAGAACCTCTTCACCCGAAGTCGTAGCGGGCACAATAGTGACGCGGCAGCCTACATCCACCAAGCGGCGCAGGATGTTCTGCTTGATCCCGTAATCGTAGGCCACTACGTGAAACCGGGCTAGCAGCTCCAATTGTTTGCTTGCCTTGAAAATGTCGCGCGTCGGTTCCGTCCATTGGTAGCGCCACAGAGTGGTGACCCGGCTGGCCAGGTCGAGCCCCACCATTATCGGCACCGCCTTGGCCTTGGCCACCAAGCCGGCTTCATCGAAATCCACGGTCGAGAGCACGCCTCGCTTTGTGCCGTACTGCCGCAGGTGCCGCACCAGGGCACGCGTGTCGATGTGAGAGATCACAGGGAGACCGTATTCCGCCAGAAAATCCGATGTTTCCTCAACTGACCGCCAGTTGCTGGCAAGTTGGGATAATTCACGCACCACCAGACCCTCCGCGTAGGGTCGCGCCGATTCGGAGTCCAGCGGGTTTATCCCGTAATTCCCGATGTGAGGGTAAGTCAGAATAATGATCTGACCGGCGTACGAGGGGTCGGTCAGGATTTCCTGGTAGCCGGAAAGCGAAGTGTTAAAGACAACTTCACCAAAACGTTCGCCAGAGGCGCCGTAACCGCGCCCCCGGAATATTCTTCCATCCTCTAAGGCGAGTATCGCCTCCATCTAAGCTCCCTAAGGGCAGTCGAAAGTCGAAAGTCGAAAGTCGAGAGCCTGGACATGCGCACTGTGCGATTACCCGACAGTGTGAACTCTTGACTTTCGACTATCGACTCTCGACTGCTCTTCATTCCAGAGATCCAAACACCCTGAAAGGCCAGTAGACGAATACGGCTTTCCCGTAGATGTATTTCCGATCGACGGTCCCCCAAACTCTACTATCGTTGGAAGAATCCCGGTGGTCGCCAAGCACGTAGTAGTGATCCGGCTCGACCTGAACGGGTGGATAGCTCTGGTGATCCAGGTAATATGCGGGGAGGTAGGGTTCCGCAAGTGGTGCGCCGTTCACCAGCGCCCGGCCATCCTGAATGCTGACCCGCTCACCCGGCAAGCCTACAACGCGTTTGATATAAGACTTCGAGGGATCCAGGGGATACCAGAAGACCACGATGTCGCCCCTTTGGATGGGCTCGAAGCGGTAGACGAATTTGTTGATGAAAATCCGCTCGTGGTTCTCCAGCCGCGGCATCATGCTGGTTCCCTCCACCTGCACCGGCTGGTAGAGGAAAACAATTACGATGAACGCCAGCAGGATAGAGAGGATGAGGTCCCGCAACCAGTAACGCGTCTCGAAAAATCGGCGTCGCGGGCTTCCTTGCGTTTCCCGTCTGTCGGTCACTTGGGCTGGGGGTAGCTCTTTTTGCTGCATTGGGTCCTTAAAGATTTTATACCACATGGGTAACTAGGGCAATTTTGGATTTTAGATTTTGGATTTTGGATTCACCCTTCTACGGCCTTACTGCTCGCTCGCCACTGCCGACTGCCTTCTCCATCACCTGATGGAAGACGGTAAGCGATGGGCTTAATCCAAAATCTAAAATCCAAAATCCAAAATTTGCTAGAATCCCAGCCGTGTACGCTCTCATCATCCCCGCGCTTAATGAAGCCGAATCGATCGGCTTGGTTCTGAATCGGCTCCCGAGGGGGCTCTTTTCCCAGGTCATCGTCGTGGACAATGGAAGCGATGACGGAACATCTCAAGTGGCACAGGCGGCCGGGGCGGAGGTGGTTCGAGAAGCGCGGCGGGGTTATGGGCAAGCTTGTCTGGCAGGGCTGGCGCAGCTCGCGCCGCAAGTCTACGCCGTTGCCTTCATGGACGCGGATCTTTCGGATGATCCCACTGACCTCGAGCAGCTTGTCCACCTATTCAAGGACGGCGAATGGGACATGGTCATTGGCTCGCGCGTCCTCGGGAGGCCCGAACCCGGCTCCTTGACTCTCCTGCAACGCTTCGGAAACTGGCTGACCACTCTGCTGATCCGCAAGATCTGGCATGTCTCGTTCACCGATTTGGGTCCCATGCGCATTCTCAGCCGCCAGGCGCTTAATCGGTTGAACCTCCAGGATCATGACTTCGGTTGGAACGTGGAAATGCAGGCCAAAGCTGCACGCCTCAGGCTCCGGGTGACAGAGGCGCCAGTGAAGTACTTCCGGCGCCGGCACGGAAAGTCGAAGATCTCCGGAACCATCCGGGGCAGCCTGGGCGCGGGAGCTAAGATCCTCTTGACTGTGTATCGCTGCTGGCATGCCCAACTCAAGCCGGTCAAAGCGCCGGAGCCGGAGAGCTTTTGACTCCTGGGCAAGCTTAGTGCAGGTCCCGTCCCGCCCGGTGGGCGGCCTGCGGCTTTTTAAGAGCCGAACGCAGGGGGTAGTAGCGGCAGGCAATCGGGGTTAAGCAGTGGGGAGAAGGAAGGAAGCAATTCAAAATCCCAAATTCAAAACTGCTCCAGTCGCGGGCGGCTGAGATCAGGCGGTAAACAGGAGGAGCCAGGCGGTAGGCGGTCAGCAGTGAGCGACAGGGATCTCCCATTCGCCGGTAAGCAATGCGGAGAAGAGAGCCATTCATAATCCAGAATTGCCCCCTGACACCTGAAACCTGGCACCTGCTCTTCCCCATCTACCCGAAGGCGTCTTTAACCTTCTCGGAGGCCCGGCGCTCCAGGGGATGATTTTCCACCCGCACCGCCGGATTCAGCATTTCGAACATTCGTCGCTGCTCCCGCGAGAGCCGGGTAGGAGTGACCACGTAGATTGACACGTACAAATCCCCTTGCCTCCGCCCGTCCACGCTGGGCATCCCCGAGCCTCGCAGGCGGAACACCGATCCATTCTGAGTTCCTTCGGGGATTCTGAGCCTTTCCTGGCCCCTGAGGGTGGGGACTTTGATCTCCGCGCCGAGAGCCGCCTGCGTGATGGAGATGGGAATGGTGTAATAAAGGTCGTTGCCCCGGCGGTCAAAATAGGGATGCTCACGGACTAGCAGAACAACATAAAGATCGCCGTGCGGCCCCCCCATGCTGCCGGCTTCACCTTCTCCGCTCACACGCAGACGCGTCCCCTCCTCGACGCCTGCTGGAATCTTGAGGCCCAGGACTTTCTCTTGCTGAACTTGTCCCTTGCCCCCGCAACCCAGGCAAGCCTCGCGCATCACCTGCCCCATTCCCTGGCATTGCGGGCAGGTGCGCGAAACGATGAAAAAGCCCTGTTGATGTCGAAGCTGGCCTCGCCCACCGCACGCCGGACAGGTGCTCGGTTCGCTGCCTTTCCTCGCCCCGGTGCCGTGGCAATCGCTGCAGGTTTCCGAACGGGGAATCTTTATCTTTGTTTCCAGACCTCGCGCAGCTTCTTCGAGAGAAATCTGCAGGTCGTATCGCAGGTCGGCGCCGCGGGAGGCGCGTCGGCGCTGGTGGGTGCCCCGGCCAAATCCGCCGAAACCGAAAAAGTCCCCGAAGAGATCTTCGAAGTCCGAGAAAATCGTCGAGGAGAAGTCAGGGCTCCAGCCGCCTGTCGAGTTCACGCCAGCTTGCCCGAAGTGATTGTAGGCGGCACGCTTTTGCGAGTCGGCGAGCACGCTGTAGGCTTCAGTGATTTCCTTGAATTTTTCCTCGGCTTCCTCTTTGTTTTCGGGGTTGCGGTCCGGATGGTGCTGCATGGCGAGTTTGCGATAGGCGCTCTTGATTTCCTGATCGGACGCCTGACGGTGAATACCCAGAACTTCGTAATAGTCCCGCTTGTTATTCAACGCTCAACCCCGCTGGACATTAAGAACACGGCGCGCCCGCCGTCAGTCTGCCTCCGCCGTTTCTTCCGCGGCTTGGGAACCCGCGGCCCTTGGCTTAACCGCCACTTTGACGATGGCAGGACGAAGCAGGCGGTGCTTCAGCTTATAACCTCGTTGCAATTCTTCCACGATCTCTTGGTCGCGACGAGCCGCCTCTTCGACCGTCTCGACAGCCTGATGATAATGCGGATCAAACAACTGGCCGGATGTCTCTATCGCCTCCAGACCCGCCCGTGTCAGGACGTCGGACAACTGCCGGTGGATCAATTCCATTCCCTGGTAAAAGGTTTCAGGGATTGCCGGCGCACGCTGTCTCAAGGCTCGCTCGAACCCATCCAGAACCGGCAGCAAGGCCCGGATCAAGTCCTCCGTGGCGTGCTGGCGAAATTCTTCCTTCTCCCGCTGAGCGCGCTTGCGGAAATTGTCCAGCTCCGCCTGCTTGCGCAGCAAGCGGCCATAAAGCTCCGCCTTCTCTTCCTTCAGCTTTTCGTAGGCCGCCCCAGCTTCCAGGCTTGTTGCGGCTGGCTGGCTTATGGTTGTGTCTTCGCTTACAGGCCCAACATTCTCCTTCACATCAGGTGCATCGGTTGGCCCAGCAGCTTCGGACAGGGGCTTGGCAAGCTGTTCTTTTTCGTTCTCCATGACCTTCCATTCAGTTGGAGCTGAGGAGCCTGCTGCAAAGGTGGGCGATATAGTCCACCGTGCTGATCGCGCGGTCGTACTCCATGCGCGTCGGACCGACGACCCCCAGCGCTCCCACGGTGCGATGCCGATAGTGCAGCGGCGCGACAACGAGGGTGCAATTATGCATCCGACTTTCGGAATTCTCGTGGCCAATCAGGATTCGGACTCCGGGCTCCCACGTGTTGAGGCAGGCGCTCAATATCCTCACCAGCTTGGCCTTTTCTTCGAAGGTCTCGAGCAGTTCCTTGATCTTGCGGATATCGTCGAACTCCACGTGGTCGAGCATCTTCGCGGTGCCATCCACGAACAGGGAGCCGGGGGCTTCACTGATCAAGGCGCTCCACATGAAAAGTATGGCCACATTCTGGAGCAAGCGGTCGGCAAGGATTTTTTCTTCTTCCATGCGCTTGAAGATTTCAAGGCGGATGGTGCCCAGCGACCAGCCCCCAAACTCGGCATTCAGGAAATCCGCAGTTCGGTCGAGCTCTTTCTGCAAGAAATCTTCCTCCAGGCGAATGGCCTTGCTTTCCACCAAATGCGGTTTGGAGACGATCACCACCAGGATGCGGCGGTCCGGCAGCAGCACGAACTTGATGTGCTCCAGCACCTTTTCCTCGAGCGCCGGCGCCAGGGCCAGTCCCACGTTGTGCGAAACCTCGGAAAGAACGCGCGAGGCGCTGGACATCATCTGCTCCAGGGCACCGCTTTCAACCCGCAGGCTCTCCTGGATGTATTCTTCGGTGGCCGGGGCAAGTCGGGAAGAACTCACGGTGCGGTCAACGTAATAGCGATAGGCCTTGTCAGTCGGGACGCGGCCGGCGGAAATGTGTGGCTGAGACAAGTACCCCAGGGATTCCAGGGTTGCCATCACGTTCCGGATGGTCGCCGAACTCAGGGGTTCCGGCAGCTTCTCCGCCACGGTCTTGGAGCCCACCGCGGCGCCGGTCTCAATGAATTGGCGCACAACGGCAACCAGGATGTCACGCTCGCGTCCTGGAAGCTCGCCACGGTCTCTCATGTTCAATCTAACTCACCATGCCTCAAATGATTAGAGGCTACCAATCTCCACTATCCATTCTATCGGCCTTGCCGGAAGCTGTCAACAAATCAGGTGGTGTCCTCCTGAGCGTGTATAGCCGAAAACCGCTATCCGTGATGTCAGAAACGGGGTACGTCGCAAACGGGTGTTGCCCTCTCCCCTGGAGAGGGCCGTCATTTCTGCTGCGCATCGAGGTTAGGAAAACCGCCCTCTCCCCTGGGGAGAGGGTGACCCGCGACCGGCGCTTTCACCAGCCGGCGCGGGCCGGGTGAGGGGTCACTTGCACGCCGCGGACGGATCAGAGAGGCTCGGTGCAAGTTGCTCAACCGACACGAGTAATGCATCGAGTTTCTGGAGGGCCCGCTACGGCCGGCGAAGGGATGGCCGTGTTTCCGCCCATTGCAGTGTGCACTAAGGATTGCCGCGCGGCTCACCGCGTGATATCTTCACAGGCTTGAGGTTATCGGAGTCGTCCGCGCCTGAAACTGACCCCTGACCTTTGGAGGTTCGCATGAAATCCTGGCACACTCGGGCATTAACCCTCGCCGTCCTGCTGGCAGTCGCGCACCTGCCGCCCTCGCTCGCTACGGAAATCGCCAAGCCCACGGTCGATCTTGCCATCTACGGGCACGTGAGTTCGGTGGTGTGGGTCGCGAAAGACCTTGACGCGGTTTTAAATTACTACGAGAAGTTGGGGCTGAAGGATATTCAGCGGACAAACGTCTCGGATCGTACCGGTCTGATTTACAGGGGCAAGCCGGCTCCCACCACGGCCAAATCGGCATTCGGCCATATCGGCGGTGTGTTGCTCGAGTGGATCCAGCCCGTCACGGGAACCAACCTTTACACGGAGTTCCTCGAGCGACACGGCGACGGCATCCTCGCTCTGGGCTTTGCTGTCAAAAGCGACCAGGAACTCGAGCAACAGATTCAATATTTCCAATCCAAAGGCGTGCAGGCCGTGCAGCGCACGCAATGGACGGGACCAAAGGGAACAGGCCACGGTGTTTACCTCGACACCGCGGCCCAAGGCGGCGGCCTGACTCTGGCGCTTTACTACGATCCTGCCGGCCCTACGCCCGCCCAGGCAGGGACCCTGGAAAATGACGACCCCTTCACCAAAATCGGTCATTACGCCTGCGTGGTTCGCGACGTCAAGAAGGTGGGAGACTACTGGCAAAGCCTGGGGTTTGGCGGGCTGGCGGTCGATCACAACGTCAGCGTGAACCGCTTCTATCGCGGCCAGCCGGGACAATTCGAAATGGATTTGGGCTTCTGGCGATTCGGGGACGCGCCCTTTGAGTGGGTTCAGTCAACCCTGGGGCCCAACATTTATGAAGAATACCTCCGGGAACACGGCGAAGGGTTCCACCACCTCGGCTTCACCGTCCAGGACATGGACGCCGCCCTGAAGATGCTGGGGGCCAAAGGCGCTCCATCCTCGATGGGCGGGGGCTGGGACACGCCCAAGAGCAAAGGCCGTTTCGCCTATCTGGATACGGACTCTCACGGCGGCGTCACCCTGGAACTGATCTGGAACCAGCCCATGGCTGAGTGAGCGGCTAGTGTCCTGAGTCAGAAGTTAGCTGACGAAGTCTTCCCCTTTCCGGTGATCGTTCCACAGCCCCGGCAGGGGCGTAATCCCGCGTACGCGGGACCAGGGCGCCAGCCCTGGGGGAAGGAGCCCTCACCCCGTCCCGCAGAGCGGGACACCCCTCTGTCGCCGCGGCGACCGGGAGAGGGGACGGGGGAGAGCGAGGGCTCTCCTACCCACGGCTGACGAAGCTGTGAAAAAATCCTCGTAGGGGCACGCCATGGCGTGCCCCTACCTGAATCTTCAATGGGTTACACAGGGCGAAATTCCCGGTTTTCGAGTTTTTCACAGCCTCTGACGCCGTGGGCTACCCTCTTTCGCCCCGACGAGTCGGGGCTGACTTCATCAACGAACCTCTGACTCAGGAGACTAGTATTATGGTGCGCCCCTTCAGGGCGGGTACATGGGAACAGGCTCCTGACTTCTCCCTTTCCAATCCCAGGCGGCGCATGCGGAACAATGCACGATTGCGGGATGCCCCGGAGCCTATGAGCCCCGGACAGTCGTGCACACCGTCAAACACC
Organism: Terriglobia bacterium; assembly: GCA_049514855.1. Taxonomy (GTDB): domain Bacteria; phylum Acidobacteriota; class Terriglobia; order UBA7540; family UBA7540; genus CAVROP01. Next base: position 10,765 of record JBEKUR010000083.1, on the reverse strand, counting down.
AGGGTGAGGTGATGGTGATCGACCACGTTCCCGCAGAGGTCTGCAACGTTTGCTGCGGTGTCCTGCTCACACCCGAAACCGTGCGCCACATTGAAGCGGGTAGCCACAGTCAGCGTTTTTCTGACTGTGGGTTTTTCCCCGTGGGTTTTCGAACCCACCGTCGATCCCGATTACGAATTGACCGTGGCTACCACTAATACGCTTGAGTTGAGGGGGAAAAAGTTTAGACGTGATGGTCAACCAGATGCTATGCTTTCGATAGTTCCGAGGGGTTTTCTGGGGAATGATGCTGACTCAGGCCGAAGCCGACCAGTTCACGCAAATGCCGAAGCACTTCGTTCGCCCTCCGGCAACGATCACGATTCCACCCGGCGCTGATGACACTTACGAACTCGTCGATACCAACGATAGGGAGAAATTCTTGCTGGACGTCTGGCGAGGAACGCTTCGCCTCACAAAGCTGAAGTTCCAGAACAGGGTGAGAATCGCGATCGTTCTCGTGCGGCTTGATGTCGATGGATCGCCCCATACCAATCCGGATGGTGCACTGCTACTTGGTACTCATCTTCACTTGTTCAAGGAGGGTTATGACGACAAGTGGGCGTACCCGGTGGATTCCAATATCTTCACCCTACTGAGCGATTCGGGGAAGACATTTCACGATTTCTGCTCCTATTGTAGTATTGAGTCGCCTCCTTCTGTTCAGGGGGTCATAACATGAACCGGGACGAGTGCCAAAAGCTGATTAATTCTTACGTCGACTGGCTTCGCCAGGGACTATGTGTGGAAGAAGTGGGGGAAGCCTGCGAACTGACCACTCCCTTTCTCGACCGCCACAACGATCATCTCCAGGTGTATGCGATTCGGCACAACGGGAATATCGTCCTTTCCGACGATGGGTACATCCTCTCTGACCTCAGAACGAGCGGGCTGGAAGTAGACACCCCTAAGCGAAAGATGGTCCTGGATAGCGTACTCAACGGTCTCGGTGTGCGGGTCGAAAACAATCAGTTGATCGTCGAGGCCTCCACGAAAAACCTTGGGCAGCGGCTGCATTCATTGGTCCAAGCAATGTTGGCTGTTAACGACATGTTCGTGATGGCCCAGCCTCGAGTTGCAAGTTTCTTCTTTGAGGACGTGCGCGCTTTCCTCGATAGCCATGACATTCGTTACACCGCCAGGGTGAAGCTTGCGGGGAAGAGCGGCTACGACCATGGTGTGGATTTCCTGATTCCGAAGTCGAAAAGCCGTCCGGAGCGAATCCTGCAGGCGATCGCGGCTCCCAAAAAGGAAAATACTTTCGCCTACCTCTGGACTCTAAGCGACACACGCGCGGCGCGCACCGGGGGTTCCGACCAAGAAGCGGAAGCTTATGCTTTTCTCAACGATCAAGAGCAAGCAGTTGGCGGGGACATAATTGAAGCATTGAAGGCCTATCGCGTGACGCCGGCTATATGGTCCCAGCGTAGCCAGTACGTCGCGGGTCTGGCCGGATAAATGGGTAGCAGGTAGTGGGTAGATACAAGCGCAGAGCCTCGTCCTCATCAGAGACTCTGCGGCTCTTCCTCAAAAAGGTCAGTGCACCCCGAAGCGAGATCCGCATTCCCCCTCACCCCTGAATTTCCAGAGCGTGGCCGCCTCTCCCCGGCTGGGGAGAGGGGAAGGGATGAATTCCTGACCCGAAATGACACCCCAGAAATGCCGACCCCGCCACGCGGGGTCGGTGCTACGCTTGCTGTGGGATGAAGCCCACTGATAGGGTACCCGACACCCTGCCCCAGCGAACCCACGGCAAGTCTCGAATGATGCATTTCCCGTGGCGACCGGCGTGGATCCCCGCCCTTCGGCCGGCTCGGGGTAAGCTCTGCCCAGGGATGACCGCCTTAAGGATTCGCACTTCTCGCGACAAGTCATTCCCGCCCCGCCGTGGCGGGAGGAATCCAGCGCCCATCTGCTCCGCACTTTTGCTCCGCACTTTTGTTGTTGACACGAGGCTAGAGATGTGATACGCTGGCGCAGATGACGTATGAAGCAGGTTACAATAGAGCGCCCGAAGGGAGTTCGAAATCGGAGCGCCGGTAGCGGGATGCTGAAAAACCCGCCTCGCCTGTCATTCCGAGGAGTCCGCCATTCTTATTGGCGGACGACGAGGAATCTCGCCCCGATCAGATAGGGGTTCCCAGAGGGAGATTCCTCCCCTTCGCTCCGCTCTTGGTCGGAATGAGTCGCCTTGGCGACTTCACAAAGGTTTTTCCGCATCCTGTTGGGGAAACGGGTAGAAAATGCAAGAAAGATGTTATTTGGAGGGAACGAAGCCAAGAACACATTGAAAACACAGCATTTAGCTTTTTTAGGAGCTCAAAACGGACTGCTTTTTGAGCTCAGCCCCCCCCCATCAAACCCAAAAACACGGCCAGAGACCAGGTTTCAGGTGTCAGGGGCTCAATCAGGATTCAGGAGCCAGGATTCAGGGCTGAAGAGACAGACTTTGAGAACGTGCGCGCGGCGCAACAATGGCAACAAACTCCTTTGTTTCCTTTGGACAATATGTCGCTTCTGACAGGGAAAGAGAAAACTCGGTGGCTTTAAAAAGACAGACCGATGCGGCAATGTCTATGAAAACAAAGGACCGCTGTTGAAAACAGGGCGCCAAAGCTGGAATGTCTATGAAAATAAAGGTGTTTATCTGCCTAAAGCCGGAATGTTATTGAAAACAAATCGACCTAGCTTTCGGATGGCAGACCGCTTCCAAGCGCCGGCAGCGCTCCCAAATTAGCTTTGGAATGGCGGAAGCGTGACCATGCTTACTGTCTCGGTGTTTACCAAACGCTGCACCGACTAGGCTCTCCAGGTGGCTGAATCCCCGCTCCTGAATCCTGCCTTTCGACCCTTGACACGAGGCTAGCCATGTGTTGCGCTTCCGGTAGTGGGTCAATTTGATGTAGAGGCGGCTTTACGCCGCCATTTGGCGAGATAAACTCGCCGCTACGGCATCAAATTGACCCACTACCCCGCTTCCCCTGTGCTTGAAGCCCTGGCCGGCGTTTGCTATAGTTCCCCGTCTGTCGTTAAAGGCAGGTGGTAGATGGTAGGTAGTTGGTGGAGTCAAACATCCGTCCCTACCGACTATCCACTGCATTCGACCTGCACATTCAACTCGCGGATGATTCGGCTTCCGGCCTTCGCGGGCTTCATGGAGGAACGGGAAAATGGCGCCACCCAAAGTCTTCAAGAACTACATCAATGGTGAGTGGGTTTCGTCGGCAAGCGGACACACTTTTGATAACATCAACCCCGCCAACACGCACGAATTGGTCGGCATATTCCAGAAGTCCAACCCGCAGGATGTGGACACCGCCATCCAAGCCGCGAAGGAAGCGTACAAATCCTGGCGGCTTACCCCGCCTCCCAAGCGCGGCGAAATTCTCTATCGAGCCGCACGTTTGCTCGTAGAACGAAAGCAAGCCTACGCCGAGCAGATGACGCGCGAAATGGGGAAGATCCTGGAGGAAACCCGCGGTGACGTTCAGGAAGCCATTGACATGACCTATTATATGGCAGGCGAGGGCCGGCGGCTCTTCGGGCAAACCACCACTTCCGAATTGCTCAATAAGTTCTGCATGTGGGTGCGCAGCCCGATCGGCGTGTGCGCGCTGCTCACGCCGTGGAATTTCCCCATGGCTATTCCCTCCTGGAAAGTCATGCCGGCGCTCATCTGCGGCAATACGGTAGTGATGAAGCCCGCCACGGACACCCCGCTCTCGACGTACAACCTGGTTCAGACGCTGGAAGAAGCCGGAATTCCGCGCGGGGTGGTGAACTTCGTTACGGGAAGCGGCGCCCAGCTCGGAACTGCTTTGATGACCCATGACGATGTCCGCGTGGTTTCCTTCACGGGCTCAACCGAAGTGGGGAAAAAGGTAGCCGAGGCTTGTGCGGGCACCTTCAAACACTCCTGCCTGGAGATGGGCGGCAAGAACATCATCATGGTGATGGAGGACGCAAACCTGCAACTCGCCGTGGAGGGCGCTCTCTGGGGCGGCTTCGGGACCGCCGGGCAGCGTTGCACCGCCTCCAGCCGCATCGCAGTTCACAAGGACGTGTACAAGGACTTCCTCGAGAAGTTTGTGGCGCGGGCGCGCGCTTTGAAAGTCGGCAACGGCCTCGACCCGACCGTGCAGATGGGGCCGCTCATCAACGAGAACCAATTAAAGACCGTCGAGAAATACGTTGAGATTGGGAAGGACGAGGGCGCCAAGCTGCTTTGCGGCGGCCAGCGCCTGGCTGGCGGCGACTACGATTGCGGCTGGTTTTACCGCCCCACCATTTTCGGCGAATGCGATCCCAAAATGCGAATTTGCCGCGAGGAGATCTTTGGTCCCGTCGTCTCGATCATCCCCTGCTCGAGCCTCGAGGAGGCCATTGAAATCGGTAACGGAGTAGTCTACGGGCTTTCCTCATCCATCTACACCCGAAACGTCAACCGCGCCTTCCAGGCCATGCGTGATATGGAGACCGGCATTTTCTACGTCAACGCTCCTACCATCGGCGCCGAAACCCATTTGCCTTTCGGCGGCACCAAGCAGACAGGCAACGGCCACCGCGAAGCTGCCACCGCCGCGCTGGATTTCTATTCTGAGTGGAAAGCTGTCTACGTGGATTACAGCGACAAGTTGCAGCGGGCGCAAATTGATACGTAAAAGAACGGTAGGTGGTAGGTCGTAGGCGGTAGGTGGGGAAAGAACGGTAGGTCGTAGGTAGTATGTAGTAGGTGGGGAAAAGACGGTAGGTGGTAGGTGGGGGAAAAACAGCAGACTGCCTACTGCCTAAGGTCGGGACGCGACCTGCGCTACGCTTGCTGCTGTCCCCTGACACCTGAAACCTGACACCTGAAACCTTATGGTTGTGGCCCTGCCGTAGGCGGGTCCTGCTGGGTGTCTGGAGTGGCGGGAGTGTCGCTGCCTGTATCGGTGCCAGCCCTAGCTCCACCACTGGCACCCAGGTCTGCCGGCAGAGGATGCGGGCCGAGACCGAGCTTCATCAGGGATTTTGCCTCAGGAAGGCCCGTCACCGGGAACCCGTGATCGGCCTGGTAGCGTCGCATCGCCTCGCGCGTCTGATCGTCCCAGCGGCCATTAGGTTGTGCATTCAAGTAGCCTGCCTGGACCAAGGCTTGTTGAATTTCTTGAATGCGTTCCGGCTCCGGACGCAACTGTGCCCGCCGACGCCGCGCCGCCGCGGCTCGCTTGGCCTTGGAAGAAACGTGCCGTGTCGCGGGGTGGTGCGCGGACTGGTGTTGGCCCGTGCGAGCCGAGGCCCTATGAGTACTGTGCTTGGGGGGCGTGTGGGACTTCCGCTTCGCCGTGCTAGCGCTTTTCTGTGGCGTGGTGGTGTCAGCGGGTAACTGGACCGGCAATATCCACACCAGCGCGGCAAGGACCACTAGTCTTGCGTAGGTTTTCTTATTCCAGTGTTTCAACTTCCGTTTCCTAAGTCCCTTACGGCAGGCGATCCGCAAGGAACAGGGTGGTATACGAGTGCGGGCCGCTGCTTCGTGCAATAAGCAGCAGCACATCCTCCCCGGATTTCAGGGAAGATTGTATACGGTTGAAGTCCTCTGCTGAGGCGACCGCATGATGGTTGATGCTCAGAATGATATCGCCATGCTGAACGCCCAAGTCGGAAGCGAATCCGCCGGGCTGGACGTTCATCACCAAGATTCCCTGTTTGCTGTCCAGATGGAGTTGGTCAGCGAGCTCCTGGGCCTGCTCGCGAGTCAGGTTCTTTAGTGATATCCCGAGGACGCCGGAGCTTCCCTCCGCAGGAGTTTCCTCGCCCTCGTTTCCAGGACCTTCGCGCAATTCGGCAACGATCTTATTACGGTCGCCGACCTCGACGTCCGTGGTCAGCGGTTTTCTGTCGCGAAGGTATTCCACGCGAAGCCTCTTGCCAATTTCGGTGTCCGAGACGATAGCCACCAACTCGTCCGCGTTCTTGATAGGTTTCCCGTCGATGCTCAAGATAACATCCCCGCGCTTCAACCCAGCGCGCTCGGCAGGGCTGCCTGCTTCCACGACATTAATGACGATGCCGTGATCAGTTCCGAAGCTTCTCAGCAAGGCCGGATTGTTCTGGCTATAAAACTGAACACCGATGGCGCCGCGCCGCACGCTGCCCGAGGTAATAAGAGCGTTGTAGACCTTTCGGGCCGTATTGGAGGGAATGGCAAAACACAGGCCATCATAAGTACCCCGTTGCGTGGCGATAGCCGTGTTAATCCCAATCACCTGCCCCGCGAGATTGACCAGCGGCCCACCGCTGTTGCCGGGATTGATCGCCGCATCCGTCTGGATGAAGCGCTTGAACTGCCCCTGCACTCCACCCTCGATGTCGCGTCCCTTGGCGCTCACGATACCGGCGGTTACGGTAGAATCCAAACCGAAAGGACTGCCGATTGCTAACACCCAATCACCAACTCGCATCGCGTCAGAATCGCCGAATGGGGCGGCTGTCAGCGGCTTGTCGGTGTCAATCTTGATAATCGCGAGGTCCGTCCATCGATCGGAGCCGATGATCTTAGCCTTGTACCTGGTAACGTCGTCTCCGTGCAGGGATACGTTGATCCGATCAACGGGCTTATCCTCACCATTCTGCGTAACAACGTGATAGTTCGTCAGGATGTAGCCATTCGCACTTAGGATAACTCCGGAACCTAGATTTTGTTGCCTGAGATCCCCCAATGGGGCGCCGGGCGATTCGAAGAACTTGTCGAAGAAATCACCGAAGGGTGTCTCGTCGGGCCCATGAAAGCGTCGGCGGGCGACGCGAACCGTGCTCTCGGTGTTAATGTTCACGACGGCAGGCGCGAGGGCATCCGCAACTTGGGCAAAGGAGCTTGATAGCTCCGCAGGTGAAGGAGGAGGAAGCGGCTTGGCGTCCCGAGCCACGGGCGAACTTCTGGCGGCACGCACCCCGTGGGAAACCACCGTGCCGATCAAGATTCCGATCCCCAGCGTCACGACGATTACGACCGCCGGGAATAACTTACGTCCGCTTGTGCTCATTCCGCTTCCCCTCTCGACGCCCGCACCGTTCTTCAGGAGGCGCACAAATCCATTATAGCATCACCGCGCCACCGAACTCCTGCGTACTTTTGACGAAGGTATTCGGTCCTTGGTAACGGGCTGGAAGGATTTCAAAGGGCAAAGAGCAGATGGCAAGGGGATCTGAAAAAAGCCAATGGCAAGTGGGGGCGGAAGACAATTTGAATTTTGCCTTTTGCCCTTTGCCATTTGAAATTCTTTCTCGTTACGGGCACACTGAGAGGATTTCAAAGGGCAAATGGCAAAGAGCAAATGGCAAATGGATTTGCCTTCCCTGGGGCTAGCCTTCCACGGGGGAAGGCAGGCTGCTACCCCAAATCTCCGAAATCACCATGCCCGCCAGAATCAATCCCGAGCCCAGCAGCACCCTGCCTCCAAAGTGTTCCCCAATCACCAGCCAGGAAGAGAGTGCAGCAAATACGGGCTCCAGTGCAAAGATCAGCGCCGTGTGCGCGGCTGGGGTGTATTGTTGTGCCCAATTCTGAACAGAGAAAGCTACCCCAGTTGCCAGCACCGCCGTTACCAGGATTGCCCCTACCAGCCGGCCGGTCAAATGCAGGGTTTGATGCGGCACAAATGGAAGCGCGCCTAATGAGAGCAGACCGACCACCAGAACCTGCACAGGCACGAGATGGAGAAAGGAAAACTTCTTCGTATAGTGCCCCACAAGGACGATATGAACCGCAAAAGAAAGTGCACCCGCCAGCGTAAGCATGTCTCCCCTGTTCACCGCTGCCATGCCTGACGGGGCAACCAGCAGATAGATCCCGAAAAGTCCCAAGACTCCCCCGACGAGGGTCGCAGAGCCCATTCTAAAGCCGGAGAGCATCATGATCACCGGCACCAGGATGACACTGAAACCAGTGAGGAACGCGCTTTTCGAGGGCGTGGTATATATCAAGCCCCAAGTCTGAAACAGGTATCCTGCGAACAGGAATAGTCCCAGGATTGAACCGGGAAGGATGGTAGCCCGATCCACCTGCCCTCGCCCCAGGATTACCAGAAGGAGAAGTCCGGCGAGCATAAACCGCACTGCCAGGAAAGGCAGTGGAGAAGCGTCGGCGAGCGCCCCTTTGACGACCACAAAAGTGCACCCCCAGATGGCGGTAACCACCACCAGGAAAGCTTCGGCTTTTGTTCTGGTACTCAAGGATATCCACTCCCGGAATCTGGGGACGGCGCTTCGATTCTCTGAGGGGTCTCAAGATTCTTTGGCCAGAGGACGGCCGGAGGATTGTCATTCCGAGCCCCTCACTGTCATTCCGAGCGTAGCGAGGAATCTCGCCGTGCCCGTTCGGGGTAAACTGCGCGAGGAATCTCGCTCTGTGCCCCAAGCTTCTTTGGGCAAAGAATGGCTGGAGGGCCGCAAAATTGATTCATTGATTCATTGACTCATTGGTCCATTGATTCATTGGCTCACTACACCTGCCGCTGTTTGGTCTTTGCAATGATTCAATGATTCAATGAGTCAGTGAATCAATTCGACTCACTTCTTTCCGCTGAAGTCGCCCAGCAGGTTCACAGACCTCGGCTCATACTTTTGCCCGGCCGTCGAGTGGTCAGCCAAGGCGGGCCGGTAAAGCGTGCGGCAACGCTCGCAGCGGTAAACCTCCGCGGCTCTGCCGAACGCCTTGATGGCTTCCTCTTCCTCCGCGCTGGAAAAGAGACGATGCGGATCGTCGTAATACCAACGCTTGAGGTGGCCGACGCAAAGCTCTCCCTTCGCGTCTTTCTCATCACAAGCCCTCTGGCCGGGTTTCTTCTCTTTGACTTTGAAAGCCACGTCACCCCCCGGAATTGATTCATTGATTCATTTCTCCATTGAATCATTGCAAAGTTAACAGTTGACAGTCAACAGTTCAAAGCTCATTGATTCATTGAATCATTGAAAGTACAACCAAAGGAGATGGGTCAAATGAGTCAATGACTCAATGAGTCAGTGGATCAATTTTCAGTATTCGACTTCCACCAGGCAAAGTCCCTGGGCCGGAGCCGTGGGACCGGCCATGGTGCGGTCGCGGGCTTTGAGAATTCGGAGGATACCACCCGGCTCCAACTTCCCTCGCCCGACCTCTATGAGCGTGCCCACCATGTTGCGCACCATGTGGTGAAGAAACCCATTCCCGGAAACCTCGTAGATCAGCATGGATGTCCGGGGGTGGCGGAAAATTCGGGAAGCGAATATTCTTCGCACCATTGCTGTTTCGATTTTGTGCCCAGCCGGCTGGCCACTGCTTCTACTGTCCCGGCGAGGCGCATTTCGGTCTTCGCCTGCACCCTGGCAACTCTCTTCCGCAGCGGACCCATCGACGGCCGCGAAGCTTGTGAAATCGTGTTCCCCTTCAAATAGTTTCGCCCCCTCTGCCATACGCTCACCGTCCAGGGGAAACGGATAGTGCCGAACGAACCGCCAAAGAAAAGGTGAGCAGACCGGAGCCTGGAGAATCCGGTAGCGATAAGTCTTCGAACGAACGTCGTAACGGGCGTGAAACTCGGCAGAGACTTCGTGGGATTCCTTAATGCGCACTGTGGGCGGCAGAGCATCATTCAGTGCTCTCACGAGGTTGTCGCAGGGGATAGGGCAATCTGTTTTGAAGTTGGCCACTTGGTTTAAGGCATGTACCCCGGCGTCGGTCCGCCCGGATCCCCAAACCTGCGCCCTTTCGCCGAGAATTCGCTCGATTACCGATTCGAGGCACTCCTGCACCGTCAGCGCATTCGACTGGCGCTGCCACCCATGAAAATCCGTCCCGTCGTAGGCGATTAGCAAGCGGATATTGCGCATAAAGCGGTGATCAGTCGACAGTTCTCAGTAGTCAGTTGCGCCAGTCCCTCCGGCACCCGCTGCTAACTTACACTAAATCGGGCGCCACAAACAACTAACCTCCACCTGCTCGCAGGGTCGCGTCAACGTCCGCGAAGGTCCCCGAAGGGGGACAAGATCATTAGCCGTAGGTGAAACCTACGGACAGGGTGCAAAAAGATATCCGACCCCGCAGGGGTCGAATATGCAGGGGCGACGCTTCCCGTGGGTTTCACCCACGGCTAATGACATTCGGCCCCTTTGGGGCCGGCCCGCCGACCCGACTTTGACGCGACCCTGCACCTGCTTGGCACTGACGAATGGTTAAACACTCGCGTTTTCGCGCTGTCCATTTTCGGCCACTTGACTCTTGCAATCTTGCACAGCTTGTTGCTGACCGCGGGCATCGCGGTCGCGCCTCAAGGTCGCCCATGTTTCTTCCCATACTTCTGCGAGGTGTTTCAGGATGCAAAGCCAGCCTTGAAGCCGTATACTCTTCGGAGGCGAGGGGAGGCCTTCGATTGGATCAACGAACTAACCATGACCCTCATCCAGTCCTCATCTTGCTCGTCGGGTTGGCCCTGAAGAAGCCGTTCGCGAACGAGCACAAAGAGGTGATGGCAATATGAAAGACTCCCATAGCGCGGTGCCGGCGAGTGGAACGGACGCAACCTCTCTGACGAGCGGAGCGCAGCAGTCGTCCGTGGAGCTGGTGAGCGGGGACGAGGCGGTCGCGCGGGCGGCATTCGACGCCGGAGTGTCGCTCGGGACGGGTTACCCCGGCACGCCCTCCACGGAGATCCTCGAGGCCTTTGACGGCTTGGGCGGCCGGGCCCAATGGGCTCCCAACGAGAAGGTA
>JBEKUR010000082.1:0-21906 GCA_049514855.1 Terriglobia bacterium | reverse complement strand
CAAGCTGTTCCGCGAAAAGCGTCTGACCCGATACCCCGTCTTTGCCGGGCAGTTGGACCATATCGAGGGCATCGTGAGCGTTCGCGACCTCATGGAGTTGCCGCCGGAAGAGCAAGCCCAAGTCACGATTCGTAGCTTGATCAGGCCTGTCCCATTCGTTCCCGAAACGCGCCACATCAAAGACCTGCTGAAAGAACTGCAAAAATCCACCACGCAGATGGCTATCGTCATTGACGAATATGGCAGCGTCGCCGGGCTGGTGACCATCGAAGACATGCTGGAAGAAATCGTTGGAGAAATAAAAGACGAATACGAGATCCACGCCCAGGATATCGTCAAGGAGTCGGAACATTCCTACCTTGTGTCGGGTCATACCGACCTGTCCCAGATCAGCGATGAATTGCATGTCTCCGTCCAAGCTCCAGGCTACTCCACGGTGGCGGGGTTGGTGTTGGCCCAGCTCGGTCACGTTCCCGTTCCCGGTGAGAAGGTGCAAAAGAACGGATTGACCATCGAAGTCCTGGAAGCTAACAAGCGGACAGTCTTGAAGGTTCGGCTGATTCTGTCTCCGGAAGCCACAAAGCCTGCTGAGAACCATGGCGGATCAGACTAAATCCGGATTCGTGGCCGTGGTGGGAAGGCCGAACGCCGGGAAGAGCACCTTGGTGAATGCGCTGGTTGGAACCAAGGTCTCCATCGTCACGGCCGTGCCGCAAACCACTCGCAATCGGATTCTTGGGATCGTAAACCGGCCCTCCGCGCAAATCGTGCTCATGGACACGCCCGGAATCCACAGGCCGCTTTCGCGCCTCAATGAGCAGATGATGAGCTTCGTTCGCCAGGCGCTCACGGAGCGGGACTTGGCGGTGCTGATTGTTGATGCCTCCGAGCGGTTCGGCCATGGAGACGAGTTTGCTTTGGGACTGCTGAAAGAATACGCTCCGCGCTCGATTTTGGCGCTCAATAAAATCGACCGAATCAAGAAGCTCAAACTTCTGCCCCTCATGGAGCGCTACTCACAGTTATACAATTTCGAGGAAATCATGCCCATCTCGGCCCTCCGGGGAGAAGGTCTTACGGAACTTCTGGACGCCATCGTGTGCTTGCTCCCCGAGGGCCCGCAATACTTCCCGCCCGAAATGTACACGGATCAGCCGGAACGCTTCCTGGCATCTGAGATCGTTCGCGAGAAGGTTATCCTTCACACCCGGCAAGAACTTCCCTATGCGACCGCCGTGGTCATCGACGACTTCGAGGAAGGCGAAACCATCACGCGTATCCACGCCAGCATCGTGGTGGAGAGGGACTCGCAGAAACCCATCATTATCGGCTCGGGCGGCGACATGCTGAAGCAGATCGGCACCGAAGCCCGCCGGGAACTGGAAAGATTGTTCCCACCTAAAGTCTTCCTCGAGCTCTACGTTAAAGTCGAACCCCACTGGCGCGATGTGACGCAAATGGTCGCGTCCCTCGACTACCGCAATGAAGGGTAGACACACCCATGATCTACGCTACGGTCCTCATCCTGATTGTTCTTGTGCTGCTCACGGTCAGCGTGACGCGCATGGTAAAGCTCAAGACGCATGCAGGTTTCATGGTGGCGGACCGCAGACTCTCGGCGGCGGTGTTGGTCTTCACGCTCTTGTGTTCGTGGATAGGAGCTGGAAGCCTTTTTGGCGGCGCGGAGTTCGCTTATCGCAGGGGCCTCGCATCTCTATGGTTGCCTGCGGGTGGTTGGGCGGGTTTGCTGGTGGTCTATTTCATTGCCGGACGCGCTCGGGCGTTCGCGCAATACACCGTCCCTGATCTGTTGGAGGTCAGGTACAGTCCGATTGCACGCGTTTTGGGGACACTCTGCATCATCGTTTCCTACACCGCCATCGTCAGCTACCAGTTCCGCGGTGGGGGGCGAATTCTAAACCTCGCCTTCGGAGTCAGCGAGAGAACCGGAACGTTCATCCTGGCAGGGTTCGTCATCCTGTTTACAGCACTGGCGGGAATGTCGTCGGTCGCTTACACGGACGTGGCGATTGGGCTGCTCGTTACGGCCGGCTGCATCATTGCCTTGCCGGCGATGCTTCTGCGCGTCGGCGGTTGGACCGCAATGCACGCTGCGTTGCCCGCGAGTCACTTCACGTTCAGGGGTGGAATGGGGTGGGTTGAAGTGCTTGGCTACTTCTTACCGACTTTCACACTGATGGTGGGGAACCAGAGTTCCTACCAGAAGTTCTTTTCTGCCCGCAGCGAGCGGGACGCCCGGCTTTCGGTGCTAGGCTGGATCGTTGGGACGTTGTTCCTGGAAACGATTATCGTGCTGCTGGCCATGGTGGGGGGAGTGCTGTTCCACAAAGAAATCGAGTCGGGCGCACTTCCGGCCTGGGGGATCGTGCCCTACGCGGCGCGCCATGGTGTGGCGCCGCTGGTGGGCGCCATTTTTCTGGGCGCGGTGTTTGCCAAGGTACTGTCAACGGGAAACAACTACCTGTTCTCGCCGGCCACGAACGTGGTTCATGACGTTTTCCAACGCTTGTTTTCCAAGACTGCGGGCGATCGCACCTTGCTGCTTTTTTCACGGATCACCGTGGTGGTCCTTGGGGTTATCGCACTGGCGCAAAGCTTCCAGCCCTCGGTTCTGGCCACGGCTGTTTATGCTTACGACGTATATGGCGCGGGGCTAACGCCAGCCATTGTCGCCGCTTTCTTTTGGAAGCGTACAACCACCGCCGGGGGGCTTAGCTCGATTGTCGCGGGTACGGTTGTGGCGGTGCTGTGGAAACTGTTCGGGTTAGATGCGCACGCGCCTATGATTTTTCCTGCACTGGCGGCCTCGCTGTTATGCCTGATCGGCGTGAGCCTGCTCACCGCCCCGCCGCGCGCGGAACAATGGCGACCGTTCTTCAAAGAGCAGTGACCCGCCGTGGCGGGACGAGTGACAAGTGGCGAGCGTGAAGAGGCTGTCAGCTATCAGCTCTGAGCACCTGCCTGCGACTGTCATTCCGATCCCGCAGTCGCGGGAGAGGAATCTCGCTCTGCGCTGAAGTGAGTTGAGGCGGCAAAGGGCTCGGTGGAAGAAAGGATCAGAGCGAGATTCCTCGCTGCGCTCGGAATGACAGTGGATTGCAGTGAGGTTTAAGCTACGAACTCCGGACTACGGACAACGGACAACTGACTACGGACAACTGACAACGACCTTTAGAGCAACACTCTGACCTGTCAAGCGAGGAAAAATGGAACTCGACCAGATTCAATCGACGCTTCGGGAAAACGGGCTCGACGGCTGGTTGTTTTATGACCACCATCATCGGGACCCCATTGCCTATCGAGTACTGAAGATCAATCCGCCCATGTGTACGCGGCGCTGGTATTACCTGATTCCAGCCGAGGGAGAGCCGAGCAAGCTCATTCATCGTGTGGAGAGGCAGAACCTGGCAGGTTTGCCTGGGCGAGAGCTCGAGTACTCCTCCTGGAAGGAACAACACGAGGGTCTGAAGAAGATTCTGGAAGGCAAGAGCCGTATCGCAATGCAGTATTCGGCCCTGAACGACATCCCTTATGTGGGTCTGGTCGACGCCGGGACGATTGAGCTGGTGAGGAGTCTGGGCGTGGAAGTGGTTTCATCGGCTGACTTGGTCCAATTGTTTGAGGCGCGCTGGTCGGAGGATGCGCTGGCGTCGCACCTGGAGGCAGGCAAGGTGGTGCACGCCGCCGTGCGCGCGGGTTTCGCCGCCATCCGGGATGCGGTGCGCTCCGGAAAGGGAATCACGGAGTACGATGTCCAGCAGGCAATGCTACGTATCTTTGAGGGCGGTGGCGTGCTGGCGGATGAGGGGCCCGTTGCGGCGGTCAACAAAAACACTGCCAATCCCCATTACATGCCAATGCGTGATCGTTCGTTGCCCATTGGTGTCAATGATTTCGTTCTGCTGGATGTCTGGGGGAAAATGAACAAGCCTGGCGCAGTTTATTTCGACATCACGTGGACAGGCTTCGTGGGTGTGGAGGTTCCGCGCCGCTACGCGGAGGTCTTCGAGATTGTGCGGGAAGCGCGGGATGCCGCAGTGGACTTTGTTCAGGCCTCAATGAGGAGTGGGCGAACGACTCACGGCTATGAAGTGGATGACGTGGCCCGGGGGATTATGAACCGCCGGGGATACGGGCAATACTTCGTTCATCGGACCGGTCACTCCATCGGCGAAGATGTGCACGGTAACGGGGCCAACATCGATAACTTCGAGACGCGCGACACGCGCCAGATAATTCCCGGAATCTGCTTCTCCATCGAGCCGGGAATTTACCTCCCGGAGTTCGGCGTGCGCAGCGAGGTCAATGTGTTCGTCGAGGAATCGAGTGCGCGGGTGACAGGTGAAATTCAATCGGCCATTGTGCCGATGCTTGGTTAGTGTGTGATAGCGAAGAATTTCGTGATAGGTCGTTCGATTCGAATGGTGAGGGAGGGGGGGGTGCCGGACATTTTGTCGCGTCCTTGCCGCCGCTTCCAGAGGTATGTTAACTTGTTTGCTTAGGAGTCTGTCAGAACCCCGCGCGCGGCGCGTGACATAAAACTATGGCTGGAAAAGTTATCCAGGAAGAAACTGCTGCTGCCAAGACCAAGGCTGCCGCCAGTCGGCCACCGATCGTCACGTTGGTGCGGCTGTGCGTCGCGGCATGGCTAGTCCCGGGATTGGGTCACCTGTTGCTGGGAAGGAAGTGGCGGGCGCTGATCCTCTTCGCCTCGATCATCACCATGTTTGCTCTCGGCCTTGCGATGCAGGGGCAATTCTTCTCGACCAGTTCCGGGTCTTACCTTCAAACCCTGGGTTATTACGGCGAATTGTGCGTAGGCTTGGCGATGCCCGGCGCCAGGTTTTTCGGTTATTCGGGCGGTGATCTGTTCTTCGTCAGCTCCGACTACGGGACCGCTTATCTCGTGGCCGCGGGCATGCTCAACGTCCTTGCGGTGCTGGACTGTTACGATATTGCCATGAGACGAAAAAACTAAGGAATTGATTCATTGAGTCATCGGGTCATTGATTCATTGATTCATTGACCCAATGTCTCAATGACCCAATGACTCAATGACCCAATGACATTGACACACTTTCCCGCTCTCGTTATATTCTCCTTCCTGGTCTCCGTGGTGTTCGGGGTTCTCGCCAAGGAAGCGCCTCGCGAGCGATTGGTTTACGCCGCGAAGGTTTTCGGCGCGTTTGTTGGCACCGCCCTTGTGCTAGGGTGGTTGATGTACTTCTTTCCTAGGTAGTTCCGCCGCACAGCTTCACAGCGCGGCATAGCCGCAACCAATGACCAGGTTTTCATTGCCGCGCCGCGGCGGGCTGATTGCCGATTGACGATTGAAAAATGGCGTGGCAACTCCTTCCAATGTCCATCAGCCCGCCACGGCGGGGCAATCGGCAATCGAAAATCGGTGATTCCAGCCATCCTGGGCCACGCGATGATCGTGGAAAATCTTCGCCGCACGAAAAGAAGACGAAGACTAGTGCTACCGAGTCGCTCCCCAACCCTTCGGCGAGCCGGGCAGGGCCCCAATGTTCGAAACGGCACGGGCGATGGTAGAATGGCGCCATGAATCGCAGAGCATTTTTGTGCGCCGCGGCTGGTATCGCTGGTCTGCATGTCGGCGCAGAAGCCGCTTCCATACCGATCATTGACACGCATATCCATCTCTTCGACCCAAGCCGCCCCGAGGGCGTGCCTTGGCCCGACAAGGACGATACGATCCTGTACCGGCCTGCCTTGCCCGACCGCTATCGGAGGCTTACGAAGGCGCTCGGCATAGTCGGCGCGATTGAGGTTGAATGCAGCCCCTGGTTGGAGGATAACCAGTGGGTCCTGGATATTGCAGCGAAGGACGCGATTATTGTCGGGACCGTCGGAAACCTGGAGCCGGGCAAGCCGGACTTCCGCAAGCATTTGCAAAGGTTCCACCAGAACCCGCTGTTTCGGGGTATCAGGTACGGGAATCTGTGGAATAGGAACCTCCGCGGACAGTTGTCCGGGCCGGACTTCATTTCCGACCTCAAAGCTCTTGCGGATGCCGGTCTGGAGTTGGATACCGCACAACCTGACCCAGCTTTGATCGGGGACTTGGTCCGGCTCACGGATCGGATTCCCAGCTTGCGGGTCGTGATCGATCACCTGCCGCAGCTCGAGCCTCCCACAGAATCGCGGGCTGGTACTGCGTACAAGTCCAATTTGCGCGAGCTGGGGAAACGGCCTCAAGTCTACGTCAAGGTCTCCGAAGTCCTCCGCCGCGTTGGCGGTCAAGTTCCTGATGACCTGAATTTCTACACACCGCGACTGGATGAGTTCTGGGAGATCTTCGGCCAGGACCGGCTGATCTTCGGCAGCGACTGGCCGAACAGCGATCGCTGGAGGCCATACCCGCAAGTGCTGAAGGTCGTCCGCGAGTACTTCACTAGCAAGGGTGAGGCCGTTGCCGAGAAGTTCTTCTGGAAGAATTCAATCGCCGCCTACCGCTGGGTCGAACGCCAACCCAACCAGCCGCAGCCCAGTACTGCCTGATGTTGATGGAGGAGTACGTCTACAGCGACCACAACGAAGTCCAGAACGTCCACCTGAAAAAGGAGGAGTTATTATGGAACTTAGCCATTTGCTTGACACGGTGCAGAATTATAAGGAGTTCTTTGGCGTCAAAGACGACAAGTTCAAGGGGGCCTTGTCCGTGGAACTCATGAGACTGGTCCTCGAAGAAAACGGAATCATCACGTCCGGGAGGGATGTATTCATTAAGGGGGTACCTCTCGAAGTTGACCTGCTGATACCAAGCACCAACGCTAAGCCCGAATATGGGTTTGTCTATCGCCCGGAAGATGTAATTGCCGCCCTTGAGGTCAAGGCCAGGGGTTGCTACGGAAAGGAAGCTCTTAACTCTATACGAGAAGCGTTTGACCTAATCCGCAAGAGCAATGCCCACATTGGCTGTGCTTACGTTACACTGACAGAACTAAAGGGATACAAGTGGGCGGTCGATAAGAAGAAACTTGGATACGACGCTTTTACCCTGGCTTGGCACACTAGGCAGCACGAGAAACCCGGCAAATGGCCGTCTACCGACGATGATTGGCAAGAACTTCTTACGCCGGGGGAGTGGGAGAGATTTCTAAACTGGCTCAGAGATCAAATCAAACACTAGCCGCAGGTGACAGCAAAGTTGTGTCCGCCAGAAATTTGAACTGTACCACTACTCGGATTTCCGTATTCATTTTCCGACTGACGGGTGACGGACACTCGACTGGATTTCTCCGCCAAGATCAACGGCCAAAGTTGAACACCGATAAGGTGCTGTCGTTTATTAGCTCGGTCCACAACGTATGGAGCCGCTGTATCCTGGCAGACGTGATAGAATTGAGTTGAGGAATGAGCGATGCAGAAGAACGTTCAATTCGTCACGGATGCTGAGGGGCGCAAGACTGCGGTCATTCTCCCTATCGAAGAGTACGAAGATATGATGGATGACTTAGCGATGGGCCGTGCCGCCCGTGAATGCAAAGCTGAGCCCCGCCGGCCGTTTGAAGAGGTGGTCAAGGAATTGCGCGCGGCTGGCGAAATTGATGTTTAAGATCAGCATCACCTCGCGGGCCGAGCGCGAGCTGAAACGCCTCGACCGGCCCATCAAGAATCGCATCGTTACCGCCCTCTCGACGCTTGCCTCCGACCCTCGACCTCCTGGATGCCTCAAAGTAAAAAGCGAAGAAGGTGTATGGCGAATCCGCGTTGGAGATTGGCGCGTGGGCTATCAAGTCGACGACAATGCCAGCGAAGTTCTCGTGCTGAGGATAGCTCATCGCAGCGACTTCTACCAATAAGCACCACTGAATATCTTCGCCAACACAGAGATCACTGAGATGCTCCGTGTGCTTCGTGTTACAGCTTGGGAGGCACGGAGGACACGGAGAGTCTCGTTTTGGATGCGGCGACGAAAGCGTGCTGTGCCTTCTACGTCCAGCGAAACCAGCGAACAGCCAGCAGGTAGGAGAGGGTGCCCCAGAGGAGCAGGATGAGCAGGCGTGTGCCCTGGGCCGCTAACGTAGCGCCCCCGAGAATCGTAGCGCGCAGAGCATCATTGAGTGCAGTGAGTGGCAGCACTTTGATAAACGGCTGAATGATGGCAGGAAAACGCTCGTAAGAGAAGAAGACACCGGAGAAGAGCCACATCGGCATCATCACCACGTTGATCAGGCCACTGACCGTTTCAATCTTCTGGGCGCGGCTGGCCGTGAGCAGGCCCAGCCCCCCGAAAGATAGCGCTCCGACCGCACTGATCAGAATAACCGACGCCCACGAACCCATCAGTCGCATCTGAAACGCCAGCACGCCGAATCCGAGCAGCAAGGCAAGCTCAATCAGCATCAGGGCCAGGCGGCTGCTGGCCAGGGCGAGGAGAAAATCCCCCCGCCGCATGGGGGTCGCCACGAAGCGCTTGAGCAACTTTCGCTGGCGCATCTCCACCAGCGCAAAACCGACACCCCACATCCCCGAATTCATCAGGTTCATGCCCAGCAATCCCGGGATCAGGAAATCGATATACCTTGCCCCAGGCTCGCTGGAGGCCTTTGCGGACGTTGGCAGGGCATCCTTTCTCCCCGCCGCGGCCTGCACGGCATCATTCACGGCGGCGCGGGCCAGCACGCTCTCCGGACGCGCCGGGTCATATCGGTATTCAAGGCCACCGCCCGCCTGGGGGATAACCACCAGGTCGTACTTGCCGAGACGAAACTGATTGAAAGCGTCAGCCGCGGGAAGCTCGGCAGTCCGAACGGAGCCCTTTTGGAGAGAGGCTTTCAGCAGATCGAGGGCATGCGCGGCTCCCTCCCCTGCCACGATGGCCACACGATTGACCTCGGCGGGCTTATTACGAAAGGCTATCCCCAGTCCCAGCGCCAGGAGTAGGGGAAATACGAACACCCAGAAGATGACCTCCGGCTCGCGCCACATCTCCTTGGTGCGCGCCATCATCAGTTGGCAATAACCCGCCCAACGCCCGTTTTCCGGCGGGACGGTGGGCAACTTCGCATCCGGCACGGAGGGGAGCGGAGTGTGGGAATCAGTGTTCACTGTCTTCACTTCCAGGCTTGGCTGTCATGCTAAGAGCCGAGGGGCGTTGTAGCCCACCCAGGGAGATCAAAACCGCCGTGGTTGGCACGCTGAGTCATTCCGAGCGTAGCGAGGAATCTTGCTCTGGTTCGTTCCTACACAAAGCAGGGCGGGATTCCTCGCTGCGCTCGGAATGACACGGTCCTCACTCCTCGCGCAAGCGGCGCCCGGTGAGGCGAACGAAGACGTCCTCCAAGCTGGCTTGGCGCGTTGTGAGGTGCAGCAGGTGCGAGCCGCGCTTCTGCAAGGCCGCCAGCAGGGCGGGGATGGTCTCGTGAGTTTCACGCACGCTCAGCATGACCCTACCGTCTTCCACATGGACCGCCTCGACACCCGGGAGCGACCGCCACAACTCCGTTGCGACGGGGTCATTACCCGTAGCATCAAATTCCACCATCTGATGCCCGCCAAGTTCCTCAACCAATTCGGTGGGACTGCCGGAGGCGATGGCACGGCCATGATCGATGATCGCGATGCGGTCGCAAAGCCGCTCCGCTTCGTCCATATAGTGCGTCGTCAGCAGGATGGTCCCGCCGCGGCGCTGGAACTGACGGATGATGTCCCAAAGCTGCCGCCGGCTTTGCGGGTCCAGCCCCGTTGTGGGTTCATCGAGAAAGAGTATTTTCGGATTGGCCACCAGAGCTGTGGCTACCGCGAGCCGTTGTCTCTGGCCTCCGGAGAGCTTCCCGACCCAGCTATTCGCCTTTTCGGTCAGGGCCATTTCTTCCATAACCTCGAGGGTCGAACGTGGATAGCGATAGAAGCTGGCGAAAAGCTCCAGTGTTTCCCGCACCGTGAGCTTCTCGGCGAGGCGAGTCTCCTGTAGCGAGATGCCTAACACCTCGCGCAGTTCCCGGCTGTGGGCGTTCCAGGTCTTTCCTAGAATCTCGACTTCGCCGGACGTTTGCGGGAGCAGTCCCTCCAGTATCTCGATGGTCGTGGTCTTGCCGGCGCCGTTCGGGCCAAGCAGCCCGAAGCATTCGCCGGTCAGAATCTCCAAATCGAGTCCCCGAACCGCCTCGACCTTGCCGTCATAGGTCATGCGCAGGTTACGACATCGTGCCGCCACGTCCATGGTTTGTATCATACCCAATGACGCCGCCCGTGGGGAAACAATCGCGACGACACTTATTTCCTCGAGACCTACCTTAAGACGCTGCTGCACGAAGCTCTGGAGCGCGATCAAGACAGCCGCTAGCCGCTATACAGGGCGATGTAAAGGCCTTAAGTTATGATTCGGTTTGGTCGAGCCGAGTTGGGGTTGGAGACCCGGCTCCCCTTGATGACCGGGTCTCCCTTCGGATTCGCTTAGCGCGCTCCCTGCGAACGCGCCGCAACTTCCCTGGCGCCCTTCGGGATGCTGAGGTAACCCTTCACCTGATCTGGTTTTACTTCATTTACAACCAATTCGTAAGGCCTTTTTGAATCGCTTACGTAGAAGAAGATCGGCTCATTGATGGTCCGGTCTTTCTTTTCCACCTGGACGTCATCGGCCAGCAACTCCAGATTGAACCGGTGTCGCTTCACGTTCGTCTTCGTTAGGGTCAGGCCGACTCCCCCCGCGCGCACGGGGCTCTTGCGCCCCACGGTGAACTCGAAGTAGTCGCGTTCGCCCATCTTGCGGAGTTGCTCGATGTCATCATGGTTGCGGGCGATCAGGGTGCCCATTTCGCTGCGGGCCATCCCGAGATCGGAGCGGACAGAGTCGAGTACCGTCTTGGTCTTATCGAGGTCGGCGCGTTGCGCGGAAACGTCCTGGTTCAGCGCGCCCATTTGTTGCTGGTCGGCCTTCTGGGCCAGTTCTGCTTGAAGTTGTTCGGCCTGTTTGCGCTGCTCGTTCTGAAGTTGCGCTACCATGGCGCGGGCGTGCTTCAGTTCGCCCCCCGTCGCGCCCACGCGCTTCGCCGCCGCATCCAATTCATCGTTGAGCGCGTCCATTTGCTGCGCATTCCTACGTTCCATCGCCGTCAAGCGGCCGGTGAGTTGATCCCGGAACTCCGCGCGCAATTGTTTGCTCGTCTGGGTTTGCTGCGCTTCCAGCGCCTCGCGCATCGAGTTGGTTTTCTTGATCGTGTAGATTTCACCCACGATCAGCGCCGCGAGCACCAGGAAGATCAGCAGAAACTTGCCATGCGAGCCGCGACTTTCCGGCTCCATGTCGAGGACTTCCCGTTCTGGAACTTGGTCAATAGCCATTTTGTTTTCTCCTTCTGGGGCCGTCATCGCGCCATCAGGGCGGCGCATTTGTTTCCTTCCCCTCCCATCCAGAGGCACGCCGAATGCCAGTCCTGAATTTCCCTATCCTGTTGAGACGAAAGCTGTTAAACTTCGGTCCAGACTGAGCGGCTTGCCTTCAGGCAGAAATTCTTACTTGAACCATGTAAAAAGTGCGAGGAGAGCCGGTGAGGTAAGTCAAAGGTCAGTAGGTGGTAGGTGGGGAAGAGCAGGATGCAGGATTCGGGATTCAGGATTCAGGGGCGTAGCGAAGGTCTCGCCCTCTGGACCTGCGGCTCTTCAAGACCGGATTCAGGAGTCAGAAGCCAGGAGTCAGAATGAAGAGCATCTGCTTCTCGCTCTCTGCTTTTCGCCTTCTGACTTCTGACTCCTGACTTCTGACTCCTGACTCCTGACTTCTGCTCGTCACGCGTCATTCGTCACTGCCCTTATGTCTCTTGCCCTCCTTCCATAACCAGTGTATACAGGTCTGGGAAGCGGAATCATGGGCGCTAAGGCTTGATACGATTGATCTCTGATCGCGCCCATGGCATGGACGCGATGTCTATGCATGCCGCATAAACAAAGGAGGCCATCATGGCTACGACTGAAAATAATCTCAAGCAAGCGTTCGCGGGCGAGAGCCAGGCGAACCGGAAGTATCTGGCGTTTGCAAAGAAGGCTGAGCAAGAGGGTTTCCGCAATGTGGCACGACTGTTCCGAACGGCGGCTGAAGCTGAGACTATCCACGCCCTGGGGCACTTGGGCGCCATGGACGGCGTCGGTGCGACTTTGGACAACCTGCGCGCGGCGATGGCGGGGGAAACCTATGAGTACACTGAAATGTACCCGCCGATGCTGGAGCAGGCGACAGCGGATAATCACCGGGCCAGGCGGATGTTCACATATGCCTTGAAGGCCGAGGCTGTTCACGCCAAGCTTTACCAGATGGCTCTCGAAGCCCTACTGCAGGGGAAAGACCTGACTGAATTGAGCTTCTACCTGTGCCCAGTCTGCGGCAATATCGAGATCGGTAAGGCCCCCGATGCTTGTCCCATCTGCGGGGCAAAAGGGGAGAAATTTATAAAGATGTGAGGGCGAACAATTTGCCTGCGGGGTTAACAGCGTGTCTTTAATCCGAATTCGTAATCTGCCGGCCCTCACGGGCCTCACTGAGAGCGAGCCTTCGATTGAGGCTCTCGCCCCTAATCAACGCCCCCCTCCCCACCCGCGCTCTCGGGCGAGGCGCTATGATCCACTTGGAAGGGCACGTTGCTCGAAAGCGTGCCGTAGGGCGTTGTTACCTCGACTGGACCGGTTTCCGCACCGACGGGTACCCTGGCCTCGATCAAGCCATTCGAGAATTGTGTGAAGAGAGCCTTAACGCCGTTAAACGTGACCGTGCCCGCCTGCCCCGGAGGGAGGGGTAGCGGGTCATTTGATGTAGAGGCGGCTTTACGCCGCCATTTGGCGATCCCGCCTTGCGGGATCGCCGCTACAGCATCAAATTGAACCACTACCTCACAAGGAGAGTTTAAATTGGGAATTCGGGCTGGTCCATGTAAACCTTCCGATACCTGACTCGTCTTGATGGAATGAGGAGCGGGCATGCTACAGAATGAGCAAGCCACGGTTTTGATTCCCGTTCAGGAGAAAGCAGGCCTCGGGATGACTGCACTGGATGACTTTACGCCACTTGTACGGTCGCACCAGCAACGTATCTACCGAGTTCTGCTCGGCATGCTCCGAGACTCCGACGCCGCGGAGACTTTGACCCAGGAGTGCTTTTTGAAAGCCTATCAGAGGCGCGCTTCCTTTAGGGGTGAGGCGAGTGTGGGCGTTTGGCTGCTCAAAATCGCCGTGAACTTGGCTCGCGATCACCGACGAAGCCGCCTGAGGGAATTCTGGCATAGATTGTCCTCATCATTCGAGGATGTTGCGGACCTCGGGCAGAGGCTGCCGGACCCCCATGCGTCCCAGGAGCGGGTCCTCCTTGGACGAGAGGAGGTGGCCGCGGTCTGGTCGGCAGTTGAAAAGCTCTCTCCCCAGCAGAGGGCGATCTTCATCCTGCGCTTTGTCGAGGAAATGAGCCTGGAAGAAATCGCCGAGGTGACTTCTATGAAGCTGGGAACGGTTAAGACCCACTTGTTCCGTGCGGTGCGCGCGATCCGGCAGCGACTCGAGGGAGGTAGAGCAGGTGAATAACCATCTGAGCGAGGACCAAATCACTGAGTGGATGCTCGGCACAAGAGACGATTTCGTCAGTCGTCATCTTGAGACCTGCCGTGCTTGCTCTGTCGCGGTGGAGGAGTTGCGCAGCACCATCTCCTGCTTTCGCGATTCGATTCATGCCACTGCCCAACGTGACAACAGTTTCTGGAGAGAGCAGCAGCTCGCCATCCGTGAACGGGTTTCCGATTGGTATCCATTACATTGGGCTTGGGTTGCGGCCATGGCATTGGTTCTGATTACCGCTATATTCCTGACGCGCACTCCGAACCCTCCCCAAAATAAAGCTACGGAGGATGCGGACAAGGTCCTGTTACAGGAGGTTCAAAGGGACCTTGCACGTGAGGTTCCCGAAGCCCTGGCCCCCGCAGTCCTGATCGCCGAGGAGCGGAATGAAATCCTAACGAATAAAGAACAAACGAAGAGCACTTTAAAGAAAAGGAGAGAAATAAAATGAAAGTGACCCTAGCAAGCTTGACACTGGTGATCGCGTTCTGCGGGCTGGCCATCGCCCAAGATACCCCTCCACCGGCCGAGGGGCCAAGCACCCAAATGGGCCCTCAAGTGATCGTGCGCCGACCTGGTGGGCCCGGACCTGGCATGGATCTCCGAGGTCCTGGAAAATGGTGGAAAAACTCCGCACTGATGACCAGGATCGGCGTCAGCGATGAACAGGTCCAAAGGATCGAGAAGATCTTCCAGGACAACCGCCTCGAACTCATCGATCTCCACGCCGCTTTGGACAAGCAGGAAGCGATCCTGGACCCATTGATTGAAGCTGATCAGCCCGACGAATCGCAGGTGATCGCCCAGATCGATAAGGTTGCTCAGGCTAGAGCCAACCTGGAAAAGTCGAATGCGCAGATGCTACTCGCCATTCGCCGGGTTCTCACCGTCGATCAGTGGAAGAAGCTTCGCGACCTGCCGGGGATCGCCACAACCCGCACCGGGCGGCGATTTGAGCCTCTTGCTCCACCGCCTCCACGTCTACCGTTTCCTGCTGCGCCGCCTCCTAGTCAGTAGGACCCACAAAGTGGCGGAGAAACCGGCGCAGGGCTGCACGGCGAACCCTGCGCCGGGACTGGACCGCCCTTTCCAGGAAAGCCTCAAAAGTTGTGAAATAATCGACGATGGTCGTACGTCGTCAACCTACGCCGCTGTGTTGCGCTGTCACCCCCCGTACCGCCTTGCGGGAGGAGTCCACACACGGCCGGGATTCCTCCCGCCATGGCGGGACAGGAATGCCTTTCACCGGGTGCCTGTTTCGGCCTAACCCGAGCTCAACCGTCTGGACTGCACCATCCTTGCGTTATCTTCTCGGCTCCCCCAGGTTGTAATTGTCGGTTTCGATTTGGCCAAAAGACCCATGATGGAGCGCTAGGCCCATTGACCTCTTGAGTGGGCGGCCGCACTGGGCCGCCTCTGTCAAGACATGTACGGCAACCTGAAGCCGCCGATTCAGCAAGACTTCTTCCGCACCGCCAGCGTGCCAGCCCTTCGTCATCGCCACGGTAACTGGTACGGCGTGTAAGGCGCTTGGCGTCTTTGTGCCTTGGTGGGAAGATGGTACCTGCTGATCTGTAATTTCTCCTCGCCAGGAACGTAGGACTATGGTGAGGCCGAGCGGAAGCGAAGCGATGGAAGAGGCGACACTCCGCGAGGTTCTGCGGCAAGCCCGCGCCGGTGAGAGGGCCGCTTTTGCGGGCCTTTATCGATGCTTTTTTCGCCGTGTGCTCGGTCTGTGCCGTTACTTGCTGGGCTCGAGAGCTGAGGCGGAGGATGCGGCCAGCGAGATTTTCGCCCGGCTCCCTGAAACCATGAAGAGTTACGACAGCACGCTTCCCTTTCCGCGGTGGCTATTATCGGTCACCAGTCATTATTGCCTGGACTTGCTGCGGCGTCGGCGCCTGGAGCAGCGAATCTTCGAGCCTCGCGAAGCTGAAGGGATGGAGCCGGCGGTTGCCGGCCCCTCACCCCTGGAAGCCCTGCTCTTCAACGAGCGCAAGGATGGCGTGCGCGCCGCTATCACCCGCCTGCCGGAACGCTATCGTGTCCCGCTAGTCCTGCGCTACTACAATGAACTTAGCTATGACGAGATTGCCGCGAGGCTGGGTCTGAGTCGTGCCCACGTGGGGATCGCCATTTTCCGCGCCAAGCAGGAGCTGCGCCGCGCGCTACTGCCGGTGCGTCCGGAGGGTCGCCAATGAATTGCTATTCTGAACTCACCTATTCTCTGTACGCTGACCACGAACTCCCTCTGGAAGAAGCGCAGCGGGTCGAAGCACACCTTGCCGCCTGCGCTACCTGCCGCGCCTTGACCGAGGGTTTATGCGCGGAAAACCTTCTCCTGACGGAAGTCATGCAAACTCTCGGAGACGAGCCGGCTGGCGCTGCCACGCCTGCGCGGAATGCTTCCAGCTTGATTCGGGTCTTCGCTCTTCTGATCGCTGTGTCCGCTGGTCTCCATGCCGCGGCCGAGTGGATAGCCACCTTGATTCCTGGGTCCCTGAGTTGGCTCGACCCCATCGGCCCGGCCATGCGCTGGACCCTCGGCTTCGGCGTCTTGATTTATCTCGTGGAGGAAGGAGTTGCCATGTATGTTTCAGCCCTCACTGCGCTTGGTTTTCTCATATTCGCTCTGTTGACTGTTTGTGCTGCCGTGTCGGTAGTGCATCGGCGGCGGGTAACCATCGGCTTGCTGGTCATCCCGGCTCTGGTTCTTAGCCTCTCGTCCGCGTCGGCCCTGGAAAGGCGGAGTGGCGATGTAGTCACGGTTCCACACGACCAGACGGTAAACGACTCACTGCTGGCCGGCGGAGAAATGGTCAACATCAACGGCACTGTCACGGGAAACCTTTTCGCCTTTGCTCGCCGCGTGGCGGTTAAGGGCACGGTCAAGGGCGACCTCATCGCCTTCGGTCAGACCCTCGACGTGGATGGGACGGTGGAAGGCAATGTCTATGTCTTTTCTCAATCTGCGAACATTCGCGGCCACGTGGCCCACAGCGTTTACGGTTTTGCCCAGCATGTCCAACTGGAGTCTGCCAGCCAAGTGGACGCGGAGGTAGTCGCGGCCGCTGGTTCGGTGGAAGCAAGAGGGAGCATTGGCAAAGATCTGAGCGCCTACTGTGGCTACGTGGCGCTGTGGAGTCCGGCGCGGGTGGGCGGCAGCGTGGAGGCTCATGTTACCAGAGCGAAGGACTTGTTTGTCGAGCCGGGAGTGGTCATCACCGGCAATACGAAAACCGTTTTGCCCACACGGCGGCCCAGCCGTTATGCCCGTCCGGGCTTCTACTTGAGGCAGGGTGTTCGCCTGGCCGCCGCGCTGCTCACCGGCCTAGTGCTGTACTGGCTCTTCCCGGTTCTCTTCGCCGCGCGGCTGGACAAGACCAGCTCGGCCCTGCGCGCGCTGGGCATTGGCTTCCTTGTTCTCGTGGCAACACCCATCGCCGCCATCATCGCAGGGATCACCCTGGTTGGACTGCCGCTTGCCTTGCTGGCTTTGGCTGCGTGGCTGGCGGGCCTTTATCTAGCCAAGATCATCCTCGCGGCCCTGGTTGGGCAAGCCATCAGGCGGTCAGCGGTTGGCCAGCTCAGATCCTTCGCACTCGACCTGCTGATTGGCCTGGCTATCGTGTTCGTGGCCATCAATCTGCCTTATCTGGGTGGCTGGATACGTTTCCTCGTGCTCATGCTCGGATTGGGATTGGCATTCATTCAGGGTAAGAGCGTTTGGCAGCGCGTGACAACGGCAATGTGACAGCACCTCAAACCTGCTGCAACCCGGCTTCTTGTTGGCTCTCTCAGGTTATAATTGCAAGTTTCGATTTGTCCCATGAGAGCCATGCTCGATCGTTACAAGGAGTGGATTTACGCGTGGGAAACCCGTTTGACAGAGCGGGATAAGAATCGAGTGGTGTCCCCCTTGGATTGGGGACTGGAGTGGACCGCAGGCTGGCCGCTCGCGAACGGCAACTTTCGGGCCTCGGACTGCGATGCAGAAGAATTCCTTGGCAAGCTGAACCAAGAAATCCTTGCGCAAAGTGACGTCTTCTACGCTTACAAGACACCTTCAGACTTTCATCTGGAAGGGGACTGCCTGTTCTTTACATCTCCCGTCAGGACTCCGGTCCCGAATAACAACCGAGTACGAGCTCTTTGGTTTCCGGCAGGGCGGCGTGGGGCCGTGGTGGTACTGCCGCAGTGGAATGCAGACCTGGAAAGCCACAACGCGCTCTGCCGCATCTTCAACATGCTTGGGATTTCGGCGGTGCGCTTAAGCTTGCCCTATCACGACCTTCGGAAGCCGCCGGAGATTGAACGCGCTGATTATGCTGTTTCATCGAATCTGGGCCGGACACTCGATGCCGCCCGGCAGGCTGTGGTCGATACGCGGTCGTGCCTGGACTGGTTAGAAAGCCAGGGGTACCGCAAGCTTGGCATTGTGGGGACCAGCCTGGGCTCGTGCTACGCGTACCTGACCAGCGCGCATGACGAGCGTTTGAAGGTCAACGTTTTCAACCATTGTTCAACGACTTTCGCTGAGGTGGTCTGGACGGGTCAAGCCACGCGTCACGTGCGCGCCGGGATCGAGCCCGACTTAAGCCTGGACCGCCTTCGCCGCGCCTGGATGGCCATCAGCCCCATTGCCTATGCGGAAAAGTTGGCTCGCTGGCCCAAGAAGTCGCTCTTCATTTATGCCCTCTACGACTTGACTTTCCTGCCTGAGTTCTCGCGAAAGATCATCGCTGAATCAGTTCGTCTCAAGCTCGACCCTAAGGTGGCCGTGTTGCCCTGCGGCCACTACACCACGGGAGAGACGCCGTTCAAGTTCCTGGACGCCTATTACATGGCTTCCTTCCTCGATTCAGCTTTCAGCGAAGTCTGATTAACCTTCCTATTCCTGCCGCAACGCCATGGCTGGATCAATCCGCATCGACTTCCGCGCCGGCACATAGCAGGCTACCAATGCCAGGCTGGCAAGCAGCAGCGGCGCGCCCACCAGCAGTGCCGGGTCGAAGGCTTTCACACTGGCCACGGTAAAGAAGAAGCCGGACATCAGGCGCAGTCCGGCCCAAGTTAGAGCCATCCCGATGAGCGTGCCCGCCATCACCAGGACGGCGCCTTCCTTCATGACCAGTCCAAGCACGTCGCTCTTCTGAGCGCCGAGCGCCATGCGAATGCCGATCTCGTGGCCGCGCTGCGCAATTGAATACGCCGTCACGCCTGCCAGGCCGACCGCGGCCAGGATCAATCCGAACGCCCCCATCAGGTTCCAGGTCCACGCAGCCGAGCGCAGCGAAGACATAAACTGCGCGATCTGTTCGGTCATACTGCGTGCGTTGAAAGGCGTGACATTGGCGTCCGCAACTGATATTTCGCGCTGCACGGCGGCGATGATGTCCACGCCGGGCATCCCGCGCACCATCAGCGTCACGCCGCGCAGCGAGGGCTGCGCATAGTCCGCCGGGTGCAGCGGGAAGTAAATCGCCGGGTGCTTCTTGCTCGCGACGAAGTCTTCCGCCACGTCCCTTGCCACCCCCACGACTTCGAATACCTGTCTCCCCTTCCCTAAGACCCCAGGGCGAAAATCAAAGGTGCCAGGCAGGGCTCCGAATCCGCCGGATGCTTCGTCGTTGCCGATCTCGATGCGCCGTCCCAACACTTCTTCTCCGCTCCAGTAGGCGCGCACCAACTCTTCGCTGACCATGACCGCCGTCGCCTCGTTTGCCTCGTCCTCCTTGCGGAAACCGCGGCCGAGCAGAATAGGAATGCCGGCGGTCTCGAAGTAGTCTTTCCCGACCACGTGCTTGCGGGCCCAGTGCATCGCCTTTCCCCCGCCCGCGTGGGCATCGGAGAATATCGCCCCCGGGTTGCCGTCCATAGCTACCGGCACCGTGTCGGTCAGAGTTGCGGCGGTCACTGTGGGAAGCTGCTTCACCCGGTCCAAGAGCTTCTCGAAGAACGCCGTGGCCTGAGCGCCCGAATATCCATCGCGAACCGGATCCAAAGAGATCAGGTAAAGGTTCCTGGGGTCGAACCCTTGCTGAATGCCCATGGTGGTTTGGATGCCGAGTCCTAGAAACCCGGTGAGCAGCAACAGCGTCAGCGATCCGGCCATCTGGCACAGCATCAGCCCGTTGCGCAGGCTCAGGCGGCGATACCTGCGGAGTTGGATGTTGCCTCCTTCTTTGAGCGCGGGCGTCAGATCGGTGCGCGTGGCCTGCAATGCGGGGGCGAGGCCGAACGCGAACCCCGTTAAGCCGGTCACGGCAAGCGCGAATAACAGGGCGCGCCAGTCGGGGCTCAGGTCGAAAGCCACCGGCATGGGGTACGGCATCCTGAGATGGGAGAAGAGGTGCATCACCCACACGGTCAGGATGAACCCGAACACGCCCGCGCCCGCAGCCACCAGCATGCTTTCAGTTAGCAACTGGCGAATGAGCCGGACACGGCTGGCGCCCAGCGCCAGGCGAACTGCGATCTCCCGCCGACGGTCCGCCGCCCGTGCCAGCATCATGTTGGCCACGTTGGAGCACGCGATCAGCAGCACCAAGCCCGCCAACACCATCAAGACTTCCGTGAAGAACGGCCGGTCCTGGTTCCGAATGGGCAGCACTTTTCCTCCGGGAACCAGCAGCACGCGCCGGCCACCCCTTTCTCTGTCGGCGCCGCCGTAGTCCTGCTCCATTTGCCGGGCCACCGCGTCCAGCGCAGCCTCCGCACGGTCCGCAGTGATTCCCGGTTTCAGGCGCCCGACCACCTGGAACATCGTCAGGTCACGCCGCTCCAGCGCGTTGTCCGCCAGTTCCGGCGCGAGGCGCGCAGGGACGGACACCGGCATCCACACATCCGCCGCAAAATACCCTGGGGATGCTCCCAGGAAATCTCTTGGCCCGACGCCGATTACGGTGCAAGGCTGTCCGTTGATGAGCAGCGTCCTTCCCACAGCCGAAGGGTCAGAACCCAGATGTTGCTGCCAGAACCGGTAGCTGACCACGATGACTGGCGCCCGGCCGGGCTGCTCCTGTTCTTGCTCAAAGAAGCGGCCCAATACGGGGTGCACGCCCAGAGTGGAGAAGTACGACGGCGTGACCAGGTGTCCCCAAGTTCGTTCTGTGTGACCGTCGAGCGAAACCCCGAACGGAACAGGCGCAACATAGGCCAGCGTGGAAGAGAACAGGTCGTTTCGTTCGCGGTAGCGCTTGTATTGGGCATACGAGGTTGGCGCCTGGAGCGCAACCAGTTCCTCGGGCTTCGGAACGCCGGGAACGTCGCGCAGAATCAGCCCGTTCACCTCGCTGTAGGCGCAGGTTGCGATCGCGATGCCCAGGCTGAGCGAAACCAGCGCGACCAAAGTGAAGCCCGGCGAGTTGGCGAGCATGCGCAGCCCATAGCGGACATCCTGCCGCAACTCGGCCAGGTGCTCGATGGCAACGCGGAGTGCGATGTCCGTGAGTAAGCGCACCAATCCAAGCACGCCATGGCGCTGCCAGATGAGCTCGATGGTGTCTTCGGTCACTTGCACCAGCTCGTCTCCGTAGGCGTTGTTGAATTCGTAGGGGAACGCGCGGGCGAGTGCGCGGTAGAGCCGCAGGCTGATCGCCACTGGCCGGTTTTGCGGGTGGGTCATGACTCCGCCTTCCGAATTCCTCGCTTGGCGTGGATGACGCGAACCAGATCTTCGAGCCTCTCGCTTTCGGCCGCCAGGACGCGCCGGCCGAGTCTGCTGAGCCGGTAATAACGCCGCCGCGCGTCATCCAGTTCCGGGGCCGGCCGCTCGTCGGATTCTTCGATTAGGTCCTCATCGATGAGACGCTTGAGCGTGCCGTAAAGTGTCGCCGGCCACAGCCGTACCCTGCCGTCCGTGCGCTCCAGGACCTCTTGCATGATGCCGTAACCGTGCTGCTCCCGGTCCGCGAGCGACAGCAAAACGTGAAACCAATGCGGCTTGAGCGGGAGAAAACTTTCCGTACTTAGCGGTTTCTTCATGGTCAAAATCGGTACAACACCATATATATATCAGCAAGAACCAAGTGTCAATGGCTTCGGTTGTGCCCGCGCCAAGGCACAAATATTGGTGCAAGCTTCCGACCTCCGAAATTTGGGTAGTGTGATATTTGTGCGTTGCTAGAATGTGACCGGGACAAGTTGCCAGTGAGGATGTTAGGGACGTCTAGATTCGCGGGTGGCGCAAACACTGTCTTTCATGTATGGTGTGCCAGGGAAAGCCTGGCTGATCTTGTAAGCTGAAAGGAGCTTACCTTGTAATTGCCCATTCAACAAGTAGCCGAGCCAGCGTGGAGCGGAGCGATCCGCCGAGCGAAG
>JBEKUR010000081.1:0-22026 GCA_049514855.1 Terriglobia bacterium | reverse complement strand
CACGCAGCTCTCGGCATGGTCCACCTTGACTTGGCGTCCGAGGCCCTGGCTGGCCCGGATAAAGATGAGCTGGGGAAGGCTGAGCAGGAATTCAAGACCGCCCTGACCACCGACCGTCCCGATCCCGGTGATTACTACCGTTTGGGGGAGGTTTACAAGTTGGAGGGCAAGTTGGACGATGCCATTGGAGCTTTCACGAAAGCCAGCGAAATTGGCCAGGGTACCATGATTAAGGCTTACGCCGATCGGCAGATCGAGGAAATGAAAAGGAGGAAGGCCCAGGGTTCGGCGGCCCCAAAACCTTAGCATGTGGCTGCAGCCTCCCGGAACCCTGAATGGCGCGGGGGATTCGCTGGGTCGGGGAGTCGGCGGGAGATCACGGACTCGCCAATGCCCTCACCATCGTGTAGCGCCTTGAAGGCATGACTGAGAATCCTTTTCATCGCTTGCAAGACCTAATCGGCTACCGGTTCCAGAATCCCCAGCTTCTCTTGGAAGCACTCACTCACTCTTCCTACGCGCAAGAAACTCCCGGGCGTTGTCGAGACAACGAGCAACTTGAATTCCTGGGCGATGCGGTCTTGAATTTCCTGGTGAGTGTTGCATTGGTAAACGCTTTTCCTGAGTGGGAGGAGGGAAAACTGACTCGGGCGCGGTCGCGCTTGGTGGCGGCGGCGCATCTCAGTCGAGTCGGGGCGCGTCTGGAACTCGGAACCTACCTGCGGCTTGGGCGGGGGGAAGAGAAGACTGGGGGGCGTAACAAGTCTGCGCTCTTTGTGAACGCTTTGGAAGCGCTCGTGGCCGCGCTCTTCCGAGATGGCGGACTGGAGGCCGTCGAGGGGTTCGTCGCGCGCTTTATTCTTCCGGCGGATTTGGCCGCGTCCGGGGATGAGTTGTTTTCGGTCGATTATAAGTCTGCGCTTCAGGAACATCTTCAGGCGGTTCGCAAGTCGCCGGCAGAGTACCAGGTTGTGGAGGAGACGGGGCCCGAGCACCAAAAAACCTTCACCGTGGAAGTGCTGGCGAGTGAGAACGTGGTGGCGCGTGGGCGAGGGACGAGCAAGAAGGCTGCCGAACAGGAAGCGGCACGAATCGCACTCGAACGCCTGGGCGAGAAGTCTGTAGGAAATGGCTGAACCTTATAAGAAATCTTCGACGCGGGACACCTTTGAATCTCTGGTGGTTACGGTCATCCTGGCCGTCTTCGGAACCACCTTCGTCATTCAAGCTTTCAAGATCCCCACCGGCTCGATGGAGAACACCCTGTTGATCGGCGACCACCTGCTGGTTAACAAGTTTGCCTTCGCTTACCAATCCGGTGTGCTGGCTCGCTTTCTGCCCTATCGGGACGTTCACCGCGACGACATCCTTGTGTTTAAGTTCCCGGGATCATCGGAGGAGCAATCTGAGCCCGGCGAACACTTCGTGAAGCGTGTCA
Source organism: Terriglobia bacterium (assembly GCA_049514855.1). Lineage (GTDB taxonomy): Bacteria > Acidobacteriota > Terriglobia > UBA7540 > UBA7540 > CAVROP01. The sequence continues at coordinate 20,588 of JBEKUR010000081.1, read as the reverse complement.
TCGGTTTGCCGGGTGACCGGGTCCGAATCTTCCATCGGCAGGTCTATGTGAACGGGCAACCCCTCGCCGAGCCTTTCGTTTACCACGCCTTTCCGGATGTGCTCTGGTCGGGAGATGATTTCCCACCTCCTGACTCGGAGTATCTCCATGGAGCGGCGGCGCTCTGGAGCGCCGAAATGGCCAGTTATGTCAAGGGGGGAGAGCTCGTGGTTCCTGCGGGGAAGTACTTCGTCATGGGAGATAATCGCGAGCAGAGTTGGGACAGCCGGTTTTGGGGGTTCGTCCCCCGCGAGTTGATCTCGGGCCGCCCCCTGTTGATTTACTGGTCGTACGAGACTCCTCGTGACGAGTACATGCGCACTGCATGGAGCGACAGGCTCTCTCAGACCTTTAGTTTGCTGATTCACTTCCCCACCAAGACGCGCTGGCGGAGCACCTTGATGATTGCACGCTGATGAGCCCACGGGTCCACCGACGCGGTCGCATCGTCTTGCTGGCCCTTCTCCTGAGCGGGGTCGCAGCGTGGCTCATTCCCTCTTATTTCAGCGCAGAACGCTACCGCCGCCGTCTGGAGGCGGCGCTGGAGCGTGCCCTGCACCGTCAGGTCACTTTCGGTGAGGTGTCTGTGCGCGTGCTGCCGCGACCGGGCTTCGTCATTGAAAACGCCGCTATTCAGGAGGACCCCGCTTTCGGGTCCGAGCCCTTCACCCGCGTTGATCGTATCGAGTGCGACATCCGCTGGCAAACTTTGCTGGGCTCGCGACTGGATTTCTCTCATTTTCGGCTTCAACATCCGAATATTAACCTGGTCCGAGAGGTGGGAGGAGGCTGGAACTTTGAACGACTTCTCCTCCTAAGCCCAGCACCTTCCGGCGCGCCGGGGGCGCTGTCATCTTCCCCACAAGTAACCACCGGTCCACTGGATTTGGAAGTGGAAGACGGTCGCGTCAATTTCAAGTTGGGAGAAAACAAGAAGCCCTTCGCAATTACCGATTTGCGCGCGCAACTGAGTTTTGATCCGGCCAATCATTATTTGCGATTCCGGCTGGTGGGCTACCCTATCCGCACTGACCGTTCTTTGCCCACACCCGGGGCCGTGGAAGTGACTGGAGAGTGGACTCCCGGGAAAGATCTGCGTGGACCACTGAATGCTGTGGTTCGCATGCGTGAGGCACTGGTGTATGACTGGGCGCCCCTGGTGACTGGCCGCAATACGGGATTGTACGGCCTCATGGATGCCGAGCTGCGCGTCACAGGGTCGATTCGAACCCTGAATCTCGAAGGCAGTGGCCGGCTCAGTGAGCTGCATCGGTGGGAACAGATTCCACCTTCTGATCCCATGCCGTGGACAATAACCTTGCGGGGGCAACTTGATCGGGATCGGGGCCGCCTTCTGCTGGAAACTACGGAAGCGTCGTTCGCAGATTCTCATGTTCACATTTCCGGAACCATCGATCACCTCTCGAGCTCCCCAGAGTTGGATTTGGTCCTTGCACTCGAGCGTTCCCGCTTGGAGGACTTGGCGGCTCTGGCCGGGAGGCTTTGGACACTCAAAGGAGGCTTTGGAATCAGAGGACGCGTCGACGGAATGCTGGCGATCCAAGGACCGTGGGCAGAGCGACGCTACGGAGGGTTTGTGGGGGCGCGCGATGTCGTGCTCAGCACCCGCTCGGCAAGTTTCCCGGTTTCCGAAGTCGCGGTACGAATTGATAACCGCGGGGCACGGCTCGCCCCTGTACGTATTACTCTTGCACCACGTGTGGCCCTTGAAGCCGAAGGTTCACTCGAGCGAGGCACCAAGCCTCTCCGTTACGAATTGACTCTTTCCAGCAAAGCGGTGCCGCTCCGGGATGTCCTGAACTTCGGCCGCGCGCTCGGTATGCGGGCCCTCCAGGGATGGGACGCCGTGGGTTCAGGTACCGCATCGTTCCGTCTAATGGGTTCACTCCGCTTGCCCTATCGGCCCGTCCTGAAAGGCCGAGCCGAGCTGCGAGCTGCCCGCTTGGTGATTCCTGGTTTCACTGAGCCAATTAATGTCCCTCGGGCGAGCGTCCAGGTTAATGGCGATGAAATCGTGGTTAACCGCCTGCTGGCTGTCCTTGGGACCAGTGTCTTTTCCGGGCGGCTCGAACACCAAGGCGACTGGCATAGCCCCTGGACTTTCGACCTGCATGGCGACAATCTTGACCTGGGGCAGGGGGCCTTGTGGTTTGTGGCGCTCGGACGCCGCAAACCCATACCGCTGTTCCAGCGATTACCTGGTCTCGGTTCATTTGCCGCTGAGCGTGAGGCAGCCGCCAAATTATTTGCTTCCTTGAACGCCCGCGGGCGATTCTCGGCTTCCAAGGTCACCTACCGGGGAATCACGCTGGACAACCTCCAGACCAATGTGGAGGTCGTTGGCCGGGTGGTTCGACTCCCCAACGCGGCTTTCCGAGTTGGGGGTGGGCAGGGCCGTTTAATCGGGCGGATGGACCTAACGGGTAGCCCAGCTCACCTCGCCGCGGATGTTTTGTTGTCCGGCGTTGGAGTTCAAACCATTGTGACTCATCTGCCTCCCGTGCTTCGCGGAGCGCATGGGTCAATGTCCATAAGCGGGCACTTCGAGACGACGGGGTTGAGTCAGGAAGAAGTGAGCAAGAACCTGGAGGGACGTGTGACGGTCGTCGCCAGTGATCTCTCCTTGATTGGTTTTGACCCTGTCGGAGCATTTGTACGCCTTGCCGGCGAGGGGACTCTGGAGCCGCTTCGAGGTCCGGTTGGGCTTCGTTCGGTAACGCTGAATCTTCAGGTTCACGACCGCCGCGTAGTCTTGAAGAAGACCACATTGGAATTCTCGGGCGCCAGATTAAGCCTGTCCGGCGCCCAGGCCTTCGATGGGCCGGCGAATTTGCACGTCGCCGCCGACCTGCAACGTCTTCGACGCCGATGGCTAACCCGGGACGATGAGGTTGATACCGAGGCATCACCTCGCGAACTTGATTTTTTTGGGTCGCTGGACAAGCTGGCGCCGATCTCTCATACTGAGGTCTCACGGGCCAGGGAATGACGTTCAAAGGTATGAATGAACCAAAGTCGCCCCAATCGCAACTGGGAAGAGGGCCGCGCTTTGAGCCGGCGGTGTTGGATGTGCTGCTGGTGGCCTGCGCAGGCTTGACGCTATGGTTCATCCTCCCGCTGCTGACCATGGCTTGGGTTTCAGATACTTCGCAGCCGCAGAGCCCTTTGGCAGCCGCTCAGTCCCTGGAGTCCAAGATCCGTGTTCTCTCTGAGCGGGAAATTGCAGGGCCAAACTCCTTCCAGCCGATTGTGGTGACTGAAAACGAAGTCAATGCCTATCTCAAGTATCACGGGCCGGCGTTCCTGCCTGCCGGCGTTCGTGACCCCGCCGTCCGCATCACCCCGGATCGAGTTTTTGGGTCTGCGAATGTCGATTTCGGTGAGTTCAGCCGCACTGCCAGCAATCCCGCGGACTGGGGGCCCAAGGTTCTTGCCGCCATGTTCAAAGGCCCGCAGAGGGTTGCGGTTTCCAGCCGGATGGTGACGCAAAATGGCCAAGCCAATGTAAAGATCGAATCCGTGGTCGTGGGAACTACCACGGTTCCTGATTGGCTGGTAGACCTTTTGCTGGAAAACTACCTCCAGCCCCGCTACACATTTGACCTGAGCAAACCCATTGCTCTTCCCGACCACGTGATCCGGGTCGAATTGGACAACGGCGAGGCTACCTTCGTTCGTGGCCCGGACAAGAAAACCAAGCTAGTGACAAGTGACGAGTGACAAGTGGCGAGCCGAAGAAAGGTTTTGGGTGTCAGGGGGACGCCAGCGGGAGGGTTACGAGAAGGGACTCCTGGCCCTCTTCCGCTGACTTGTCGGCGCCTTTTCGACGCTCGTCACTCGTCACTTGTCACTCGTCACTGAGGTTACAGTGCCTCGTCGCTACAAATCGTATGCGGCTGAAACGGGGATCGTGTACCGGTATTTCTTTGAGTCGCGACGAAGCATCGTCCGCCCCGCCGGACTTGGGCCGGGCAGCGACTACATCTTTGTGACGGCAGCGGATCAAGGGCCGCCCTTAGCCTTGCGCGTTTTCGTTTCACAGAGGGCGATCGCTGCCTGGCGCGCTGCCCACAGCCGGGAACTCGACTCCAGTGAGCAATACGCCGCGGCGAAGATGAGGCTTTTCCGCGCCTTTGATGAGCTAGAGAACCTTCGGGAAGAGAGCCTCAATCTTGTGGTTGACGAAACAAACGTGGAGGAACTGCTCGAGGCTCTGGATTGGGCGTAGTGTGTTCTTGTGGGGTGCTGGGTCATCCATCCTAATGTCGTTCTCAGGGAAGTAGTCAGTTGTCACGCCGTGGTGGGTCAGTTGGAAGAACAGGGCTGTGGGCTCGGGCAATTCTGAGTTCTGAATTCTGAATTGCTCTCTCGCTTCCCCTTATTGCCTACTGCTTTCTGCCTACTACCTTCTGACTTCTGCTCGTCCCGCCACGGCGGGTCACTGCCCTGTGAGGTCGGAAAATGAAAACGTTTGGAAAGGTCGCATTGATCGTTTTCGTGCTCTATGTGGCGCTGCTGGGAGGGTGGCGCATACATCGTCTTGTGATGTGTGCGACCTCTTGGCAGTTGGGCTAGAGGCCACTGGCACCCCGGGAACGGCAGTGCGGAGCGCCATGGTCGCATACATGCCAAACGGCGGCACGTATGCGCCACACACCGTACGATCCCGGCTCGAGGCCGAAGTGGGTCCAGCCAGAGTGCTCGTCCAGATTGACATTCACCGGCTCAATCAGGAATCGTGGCGTGGACATCGGCATCGGGTGGGGGGAGTCATGTCCTCTGACCTCCGACGCCATCCAGTACTTCGCGAACCTTGCGTGCCAGCGCATCCGGTGTGAAAGGCTTCTGGAGGAAAACCGTGCCTGGCTCCAGCAGACCGTGGTGGACGACGGCATGATCTGCATACCCGGACATGTAGAGAACTTTCGTTTCCGGATGAAGTGGTGCCAGATGTTCGGCCAACTCCCTGCCGCTCACCTGGGGCATCACCACATCGGTCAGCAACAAATGAATGTGTTTTTTATGCCGCCCGCCAATCTCCAGCGCGTCATATGCTCCCTTGGCCTCCAACACATCGTAGCCTCTGGATTCAAGGACTCCCCTGACCAAGGAACATACTGCTTCCTCGTCTTCAACCAGGAGGATGGTTTCGCAGCCTAGGGATAGCTTATCAACAGGCGCATTGGTTGGAGCAATCACCTCAACCGCTTGATCGATTCGAGGCAGATAGACCTTAAATGTCGTACCCTTGCCCGGCTCGCTGTAAACCCAGATGTGGCCCTCGCTCTGTCTGACGATCCCGTAGGTCATAGCCAGCCCCAGTCCCGTTCCCTTACCCTGTCCTTTGGTGGTAAAGAAAGGCTCGAAGATGTGGGCTTGCGTCTCCGCATCCATCCCGATTCCGGTATCGCTCATGGCGATCATCACATAGTGGCCCGGCAAGACGCTCTCGTGGCTGCTCACATAGCTCGAATCCAGCTCGACGTTGGCCGCTTCGAGCGTCAACTGGCCACCCTGGGGCATTGCATCCCGCGCGTTCACAGCCAGGTTCATAATCACCTGCTCGATTTGTCCCGGGTCGGCTTTCACGCGACCCAGTCCGGAGGGCAGGTGCGTGACTAGCTCGATGTCTTCCCCAATCATTCGCCGCAGCATCTCATCCACGTTCGTCAGCAGGCGGTTCAGATCCAGGAGTTGCGGTTGCAGCATTTGCTTGCGGCTGAAAGCGAGCAATTGGCGAGTGAGCGAGGCAGCCCGGTCCGCCGCCTTCTTGATCTCCTCCACGGGGGGGCGCATCCCGTCGCCGGCGGAGAGTTTCTCCAACAGAAGATCGCTGTATCCAATAATGACCGTCAACAGATTGTTGAAGTCGTGAGCTACCCCACCCGCAAGGCGTCCCACCGCTTCCATCTTCTGCGCCTGGCGAAGCTGCTCCTCGAGTCGCCGGCGCTCCGTGACGTCTTCAACGATGCCGTCGTAATACAACACTCTTCCAGCATCTGTACGGAACGTTCTGGCAGACTCCCGAACAAATACCACCGACCCATCTCGTCTTTTCCAAGCCGCCTCAAGACCCCCGACTTCGCCTTCCCGCTCGATTTGCTCACGAAATGCGCTTCGGGGGTAGCCAGCCTCAAAGCTATCACCCTCAAGATTTCGAGATGCCAATTCCTGCCACGAGTCGTACCCCAACATTCGGAGCAGCGCGGAATTCGCCATCAGCACGCGCCCGTCCGGCGTGGTCCGATAAACTCCGACGGGGACGTTTTCGATAAACCTTCTGAAATGTTCTTCGCTTTCGCGAAGCGCCTCCTCTGCCCGCTTGCGCTCGGTGATATCGACGGAAAATCCGATGATGCCGACGACGTTACCCCCTTCATCCAAATAGGGGATTTTATCGGTCTGAAGCCATCGCGTTTCTCGAGCTGTCTTAATAGTTTCGATGATATTCCTCTTGGGGCGCCCGGACTCGATCACCTCCCGATCATCCAACCAGTAGCCCTCTGCGGTCTCCGGCCAAAGCTCAGAACAAATCCTATTTTCCATCTCCTTCTTGGGCATGCCCATCGCTTCGCTAAATGGTCTATTGACGCGAACGAGCCGATTCGTTTTGTCTTTGTAGAAAACCAGTGCGGGCACAGAATCGATGATGGTCTGCAGTTCTTTCCGTCCTTCTTGCAACAATTCCTCTACCCGCCTGTGCTCCGTGATATCCCGCAGCACGATGACGCTACCCTTCAATGCCCCGCTGCTGTCACGGAGAGGGCTGGTGGTGAGGTCGAAGATCTTCCCAAGCCAAGGTTCCTCCAGATCACCCCTGGCCTCCGTCCCAGTCTTCAAAAAGCGAAGGGCCGGGCAGTCTTCCCGTGGTTTGTCCAACCTGTGCAGGACTTCATAGCAATGCTTGCCGATGATTTGAGACAATTCCAGGCCCACAAGCTCAACCAAAGCACGATTGGCACGCTGAATGCTGCACTCCTCGTTCACCAACATGACGGGGTCAGGAACGGAGTCAAACGTCAGCTCCCAGTCCCTTTTAGCGTAGGCAATTTGCTCCTGAAGCCGGGCGGCTTCCTCCCGATGAGTTTTGTCTATTAGGGCGCGGCTCAAGGCAACCGGCAGTTGCTCCAGGCGATCTTTCAGCAGGTAGTCGGTGGCGCCTCGCTTGACATACTCGATGGCAGCTTCGTCACCCAGGACAGCGGTCAGTGCCAGAAAAGGGATATCCTTCCCTGACCTCTTGAGGATTTCCAGAGCGTCAATGCCCGTCCAGGCCTGCAAGTTGTGATTGCAGAGGATGGCATCGTAATCGGAATGAGCCAGCCGCTCCTCGAAGTCAGTGGCAGACCCAATTGTTTCGAACGCCAAACGGTAGCCGGCCCGCTCCAACACACTCACTGCAAGCTCGGCGGCCGCTGCATCGTCGTCGACAATTAACACGCGAAGGGGTCGTCCGGGGGGAAGTGGGTTACTTGCTTTAGCTTCGCTCATCGTCTCCGTCCTTCATCTCGCCTGGAAAACCGCAGGCGGCGGGGGTTGATTTTCTACCAGCCAGTAAAGCTCCGGTCTTGGTATCGGTCACATCGAAGTTGAGCCGGCCAGCTCGCGGGCGCTCACCAGCGGACGATGGGGGCGCCAGCAAATCGTCCACTTTCATCACTTGGGCCAAATCGTGCACGGCCTCAGACTCGACCCGCGCCCGCTCAGGCAGTCGCATCTGGCTTCTCCTCTCCCCCCAACTGATAGCCAATGCTCCGAACCGTGTGAATGAGTTTGTTTTCAGAATCCTGGTCGATCTTGTTCCGCAAGTAGCTGATGTAAACGTCCACAACATTCGTCGTTATGGTGTCGGAGGAAAAATTCCAGACACGTTCGATAATCATGGCGCGCGTCACACACCGTCCCGCATTACGCATGAGATATTCGAGCAAGGCAAATTCGTGTGGAGTTAAGTCGATACGGCGGCCCGCCCGCCTGACCACCCTTTCCGCCCGATCCAGTTCCAAGTCCTCTACTCGCAGGACGTTATCAAGCCGATTAGGACTTCGTCTCAGTAAGGCTCGCACTCGAGCTGACAGCTCGCTAAACGAGAACGGCTTCGCCAGGTAATCGTCCGCCCCGAGGTCCAGCCCTTTCACCCGGTCCTCCACTTCAGCACGACCGGAAAGAATCAGGACGGGAAGGGAGGGCTTTTGGGTGCGTATATGTATCAGGACTCCCCAGCCGTCAATCTTGGGAAGCACCAAATCCAGGATGACTAAGTCAAAGTTGGCCTCACCAACTAACGACTCAGCCTCCTCCCCATCGCACGCCAAATCCACCGCATATTGTTCCGCTTCCAGACCTTTCTTTACAAAGCTGGCGACGGATTTGTCATCCTCTACCACTAGAATGCGCATTGGCTCTCCCCTCGGGGCTGACCGCTTTTCCACAACTCTTCACTCCTCTCGCACGCCGGTTCTCGTTAGTCCCATCCTGCTACTCAATTCAGCCGGGGTAGGACGCGAACTCTGGCGTGCTGTCTCCATGGACGCGAGCACGACCTGCAGTCCAAGGTAGAGGTCAATATCAGCGACTGAAATCGTCGCTTCCCCTCTAGGATGTAAATAGCGTTTTCAACTCGGCGACATTTTCTGCGTCCATTCGACCGCTCGGCGTAAAGACGACCTCACCCTTCGCTGATCTCTGAATTTTCAGCATCTACGCCTCTCTTGAAACGAGAACCCCACCATTGCAATGCCGGAGGCAATCGTAAGCTACTTAATATACATGCATTAAGAGATAGAGAAATGGCAAATTTTCGCCAATTGGAGAAATGCTGTACAAAATGCTTTCAGGGGGATCTTTGAGATTAGCTATCAACCGGAATTCCCGTTTTCAGTTTTCGACCGACCGTTGACATACACCCGACCGCCTCTGATTGCAATCGTCCGGTCGGGTTTTGCCCGTTGAGCGCCTCCGCGAGCACGGAAGCCACCTGTTCTACCTCTCCTGAGGCTTCCGCAGCTCAAAACTGCCGCCTTTCCAATCGATGATTCCGACACCCTACCCTTTCATGCCTCCCTCGCCGCCAAAATCGGCATCGAGCAGTCGCTCGCCTGCCGCGTTGGCAAGGGCAGCGCCGCGATCCTGGCCAGCATGGCCCCAAACAGCCGTCGCGTGTCGCCGCGGCGACACTCTCCGCCAAAAGCAGCCAATAATACCGGGCATCCCGCAAGGCGGGACCAGCCGCCCGCGGGTGGCGCAGTTAACCGGCCAATGATCTGAATCACACGCTTAAGAGTCGTAGCTGAGAAGCGTTATTCTCTTCCAGTTGGAATTTTGTCTTCAGGAGGAGGGGCTCCGCTTCCGGCTCAGATCTTGGCAGGTCAACGCCGAGGCGCAGAGCCCCGATGAGGGACGGTTCCGCCAATCTACTCCAGCGGCCGAGCATGTCCTGGCAGGAAATCCGGGGGTACACACCGAACTCCTGGGGAAGGTAGCCGAGCCGGCGGCGGATTTCGTCCTTTTAGCTGAGGCCGTCGATATCACCCAGCCGCACGCTGCCCGTGTCAGGTTCCCGGAGCGTCGCCACGATGCGCATCGGAGTCGTCTTGCCGGCGCCGTTCGGACCCAGCAAGCCATACATGCCGCAGGATATGGTCAGTGAAACGTTGTCGAGAGCTTTGACGCCGTTCGGGTAGGTCTTGGATAAGTTTTCAATGCCTAGGGCGGCTCAACCGTGCCCCGAAAGGGCACCAAGTGAATAGCTGGGACTGGCCAACTGTGCCGCCCTAAAGGGCGCCTCTACGAAAAGCCTCTACGCGAAGGCAGCGGAAAGCGCAATTGTTTCTCTATGACGTGGCCGGTAGCTATCTTGGGGGCGGGGACCACGCCTTCGGAGCTGATGACTCTAACCGGCATGGCAAGAAGGTTAAGAAACAAATCGTCATCAGACTGTTGTGGAACGAGCAGGGGGAGGCGGTTTCGAGGGGAGTGTTCCGGGGCAACAGGCAAGACACCCAGAGGTTTGCCGCGCAGGTGAAAAAGGCGAGCCAGCGCCTCGGTTGTGATTTGACGTAGCTTTGACCGCTTGGACTTTCACCTTTCTTCACGCTCTCGCCTTGTAGTATAGTTCCGGCCCGGAATGCGTGCGGCGGCAATCTGCATCGCTGCCCTATGTGATGCGCTTGGGTGTTCTCGCCTTCGCCAGTGATTGCTCTAAGCCCTCGTGGGGCAACCCTGTGCGGAAAGCGGCAGCACAAAGGCCATCATTATCAAGGAGGTATTATGGAGAGACCAAAGATTTCCCGTAGAGATTTTAATAAGACCGCGGCGATGGCAGCAGCCAGCCTGGCGCTGTCGGCGGGGCCCGCAGTACGCAATGTTCTGGGAGCCAACGACCGTGTGGGCATTGGCCTGATCGGCGCCGGCGGCATGGGCCAGGCGGACTTGCGCGATTTCCTGCGAACGGGCCAGGTTGACTGCGTGGCGATTGCCGATCCTTATGAACCTCACCTCGACGACGCCGCTGTGATGACGCTGGGCAAGGCGAAAACCTACAAGGATTTTCGCCGCGTGCTCGAGCACAAAGACATCGACGCGGTCATCATTGCCACGCCCGACCATTGGCACGCCATTCCCATGATCGCCGCCTGCGAAGCGGGGAAAGATGTGTACCAGGAAAAGCCCCTCTCGCACACGTTGTTCGAAGGCCGCAAGATGGTGGAGGCCGCTGCGAAGTACAAGCGAGTTGTGCAGGTTGGGACGCAGCAGCGCTCCGGCGAGCACTTTCAGAAGGCAGTGGAACTCGTGCGCAGCGGCACCATTGGAAAAGTGACGCTCGCCGAGACTTGGATTCACGGCAACCAGTACCCGGAAGGAATAGAAAATCCACCGGACAGCGATCCTCCACCCTGGTTCGACTGGGATTGGTGGCTGGGCCCGGCGCCCAAGCGTCCCTACAATCGTAATCGCGGGATTTACAACTTCCGCTGGTTCTGGGATTACTCGGGCGGAATCCTGACGGATTGGGGCACTCACCTTATGGACGTCGTTCACTGGGCGATGGGAGTCGATGCTCCGAAGACCATCGTGGCGACGGGAGGAAAATACGTTCTCGAGGATGATCGCGAGACACCGGATACGTTGGAAGTCCTGTACGAGTACCCAGCCTCGGCGGTGAGCGGGAAGGAATTCCTCGCCAGGTTTTCCAATCGCGTCGCCAACGAACACGGCCCCGACAGCCACTCCTACGGCATTCAGTTTTACGGGACGGATGGCACACTGTTTATTGACCGAAGCGGCTACACACTATGGCCGGAGGCCTCGCGCCTTGGTCCGGAACGATTCACGTCTGGAAACGTCATCAAGGGTGGAGGCTCGGCCCAGCACTATCCTCACGTGCTGAATTTCCTGGATTGCCTAAAGTCCCGCCAGAAGCCCAATTCGGATGTGGAAACCATGCACCGCTCGACGAGCGCGGGCTTGCTGGGCGTCATCGCCTTCAAGCTGCGCCGCAAACTCGCCTGGGATGCACAACAGGAACAGTTTCCAAGCGATGCCGAAGCAAACCAGTTGTTGACCAAGGAATATCGCAAGCCTTGGATAGTTGCATGATATGTGGAAATCATGATGAGAATTGTTTTTCTTTTGGCTTGAATGTGGTGTCGTACACAGCCTAAGTCTTTATGTCTGGGGCGTTGGGATTGAGCAACGAACAAAATAGGGCGAGAAAAAAAAAGAAAAAAAAGACTTGACAACGTTCGCGAGGGCATGGTAATTTGCTTCACGAAATCGAAAGCCGTGCTAAAACCACGTTGGGTTATGGGAGGCGGTTTCCTACCCGGCCCAAAGAAGGAGAACCGAAAATGTTGAGCAAGCATCGCATCGCGCGTTTACCCCTGTGCCTGGTCCTTTTGGGACTGGTCGCTGCACTACCGGCATTTGCCGGTTCGGCGGTCGTCGGATCGGTGGCTGGCAGCATGAACGCAACCGTGGGCGGCCAGACGCTTCTTCCCAACACGACGCTGTTTAGCGGTGACAGCCTCGAGGTAAAGGATGGTGTGGCCGTGGTAGCGCTGGGGAGCGCAAGCCGCCTAGTATTTGGCCGTGATACCGTGGCTTCCTTCCTCCGAGATTCCAACGAGGTAACAGTTCTTCTAGGCCAAGGTAACGTTGCCGTGTTTCATGATGTAGATGGAATACCCGTTCGCATGAAGATCGGCGACGTATCGGTGGTTCCAGTTTCTGGCTTCAAGACGCTCGGTGAAGTGGCTATGCTGAATGGGGCGGTAGTGGTGACAGCGAAGGAGGGCATGCTTCGCGTCGAGGGCAACGGCCCAGCGATTAACGTAGCCAAAGGGAAGACCATTACGGTGGTCCCAGAGGCGAACGCTCCTCAGGGTGGGGGAAAACCCGGAGGAGCCGGGCGCTGCTGTGGGTCGAATGTGTGGGCTATAGTGGCCACCGGTGTGGCTGGAGGTGCTCTGATCGCGGCGGCGGTGGCAGCGTCCCGCGCTGGCACCGCAGAGAGCAACGCTGCAGCGGCAGCCGCGGCCGCGGCCGCGGCCGCCGCGGCCGCCAGTGCCGCAGAGTCGGCTGCGGCTGCCGAAGCCAACGCTCTTGGTTGCGCGCTGGATAAACTTGCGGCAGAAATAAGCCCTTCCGCGCCGCCGCCGTATCCCTGCATTACCTAGGCTTGTAAGTTCACAATCTTTAAAGGGCGGGGTTGATCTAGAGGGTCAACCCGGCCCTTTGTTTTTTCTGGGGGTTTGTCCCACTCAGGATGAAGCCGTAAGTCCCAACCATAAGCTTGATATCGGCGATTTCGTGTGTAGGTGTATGAGCCAAATTGGTATGCGGAGTATTGTTTGGAAACGCCTCGAGGGTGTGGAGCGAGGCCTCCCTAGAAAATCCTCCGATTGATTCCTTAACCCCGAATTCGGAAGTTTAGGCGCACTGCCATGTGACTCCTGACTTCTGAATCCTGACTCCTGAATCCTGAATCCTGCTTTTCGGTCTCACAATCCGTTTGACGACTCGACGGTTTTGCCTGTATCTTTCCCAGGTGATGGCAGGCTACCACCCTCCGACAGGCCCAACCCACTGTCCGGGCGCAAATCTCCGCTGGCTCTGCATGGCACTTCTGCTGTGCTTGATGGCGCTGCCCCTTCAGGGTGTCGCTGCGGACCTTTATGGGCCGCAAGGTGTGAAGCCCCAAGCGGTTCGGCAGGGGAAGCTGGGAAGTTGTTATTTTCACGCGGTGATCGCGGCCTTGGCAGAGTTCCAGGCGCAGGGACTTCAGAGAATGATTCAAGCCCATAGTGACGGGACTTACACGGTTCGTTTTGCGGACGGCGTCAAGGAGAATGCTTATGCGGAGGACGTTCAATACACGCGGGAGAGTGGTTATGATCTCTCGGAGGGCCTGTGGGTGGCGGTTTTGTTTCGCGCCTATGCGCAACGTGTATTGCGCCAGTCGCTGGTTTCAGGGATCGAGAAGAGCGAGCTGTTTCCGTTTGTAAAATCGTATGTGAAAGACTTCGTGGCCACGAATGACCCGCTGCTGTTGGCCTACGACCGGGCCATCAGGTCGCAGGTGGACCAGTATGGCAACATTGACCGGAGCAGGCTGGAGGGGCAATTGCGGGAGGAGATGAGGCCCCTAAGCGTCCCGGATGCCATGAAGGACGCGGTGATTAAGCTGCTCGCGTCGGGAGGGTTCCTGGACTCGCTGGCCGAGGTGATCAAGCAAAATGGAGAGATCTTTGGGGCCTACCGGGCGGTGGGGCAGGGGGGGATTGCGGAGCGGGTCATGCAGGCCATGACGGGGAGTGTGCGTTTTGTGAAGAATGAGTCCGCAGAGCAAGCGGGAGGGGCCCTGGAGCAAGCCTTGCAAGCAGGGCTTCCGGTGGTAGCGTGCTCGGGCGGAAGCCAATACGCCCAGGAGCTTGCGGAGGGAAGAGCCCTGCCTGCCGACACGAAAAGCTGGTACGTCAATACCCACTGTTATACGGCGCTGGCCCACGACGGGAACGGTCGAACGGTCACGCTGCGCAATCCTTGGGCGAGGTTTCCCGAGCCGGATGGCGTTTTCACCCTCCCCGTCAAAACCTTTGTGGCCGCATTTCGGGGGATTATTACGACGGAGTAGAGAGAGAAGAGTTACCTCTTGCGGATGGCTTCGAGTTGCGCCTCAGGAACAGAAACCCGCTCAATGTGTTGCTGGTCGTCAACCCAAAGATCAATGTGTGTGACGTCGGTGGTTATTACGAGATGTCGGAGATTGGCCGTGACTCCACCGATCGCAGTTGTGGCATTTCCCATATCTTCCACGGTTAGGAGGCTTGGCAAGGCTTCCTGCGGAACAAAGACGCGAAAGGTCTGTTTGCCTCCTCCCATCGTCTCGTAGCGAGCAATTATCAACTGGTAATGGTGGACTACATTGTCATCCAGAACCACGACATCGGGAGGAAGTTCAAAGTCCCTGTTATCTTCATCGCCGCTGATCGTCTTGTAGCGAACCCTGGCAAGTTTACCGCTGAAGTCCACCTCCAGCCGCGAGGATTGTGGCCCCTTTTGATTCCACGTGTAAGTAACAGGACGGAGTTGAGGGTCCAGGACCAGGTCAGGGAAGCTCTGCACACCCACCGTCTTCCCATTCTGTTCAATGTGGAGACGGATCTCCCCTTGAGCTTCAACCTTGCCCAGGGATGAGTGAATCTTGAACCTTTCGGTGCCCACGGGGCGTCCGGCCAGGGAGATTACGAAAACGCCTTCGTCATCCACATTCACCAGGCGTGGGTTTCCCGGCGTCTCCTGACCCAAGGTCGCCACGCGGCAGGCGAGGATACACGCCAAGAGCGGCGGGAGCAGGATCAGCGAAGGATACAGGGCAAGTTCTTTTCGGCTCAGAAGACCCTCAGGCGTAAGATTTGTTCGGCTACTTCCCGTGGTCCC
The DNA here is from genome assembly GCA_049514855.1 of Terriglobia bacterium. Lineage (GTDB taxonomy): Bacteria > Acidobacteriota > Terriglobia > UBA7540 > UBA7540 > CAVROP01. The sequence continues at coordinate 5,588 of JBEKUR010000081.1, read as the reverse complement.
CGGCCTTCCGTGGAGACCCTGAATTCTGCCAGACGATAGTAGGGAAGCCGAAGATCGAGCAAATGCACGAAAGATTCGGGATCACGAAAGAGCGGGCGATTCTGCATGGCGGCGCACCGCTCTCGCAAGGTTTCGACGGGGCAGTCCAGCCAGATGGTGGCCCCGCCTGTCTCACGTATCAACTCCAGGTTGGGCTCGTACGCGAAAGTCCCGCCTCCCAGGGCGATCACTGCCGGCTCAGTTTTCAAGACCTCGGTCAAAGCGGCGCGTTCGAGTTGGCGAAAGAATGGCTCGCCCGATCTTTCAAATATCTCGCGTATACTCACGCCCTGTCCGGCCTCGATAACGGCATCGAGGTCGATGAAAGGCCATCGCAATTCCCGGGAAAGAAGTTCGCCGACCGTGGATTTGCCACTGCCCATGAACCCGAGGAGATAGATCTGTTTGCGTCGGTGCCGGCTCATTCGCTCGAAGTGAACTTCCACAACGAATTATAGTGTTGTGGCTGGCAGGAAAACAAGTTGAAGAGTTGAAGAAAGTCGGGGAGTCGAAAAGTCGAACAGTCGAAGAGCTGACTTCAACTTCTCGACTCCTCGACTCCTCGACTTGTTCTGGAGCTAACGCTGTCGAATCCGGATTGTCCCACTGAACGAATTCAGATTCACAGTGGCTTTGCCGGTAAGGTGAGTACCAAAGAGGCTGTTGGCGGAGGACACCGGGGTGGCTGGCCGGTGTCGGATGGTCATGGGCATTTCGTCTTCCAGTTTGCCCCGCACTGTCTTAGCGTTAAGTTCGAAAGACGCCGAGGGTGGGCAGAGTATATCCATATCGCCGCTATAGGCCGACAGTGAGTAGTCACCACCATCCGGAAAATCGCCCTCAAAAAGAATTCGTCCGGAGGTCGTGCTTGCGCGCAGTTTGGAGGTAGTGGGAGAGACGAAGTGGAGGTCTCCCGTAATCGAATACGCTTCCACGCGCCCGGAGGGGCGAATCACTTCGATATTTCCACCCACCGATCGCAGGAAAAGGTGGCCAGTGAAATCTGAGACGAGAATGGCGCCTCCGACCGATTCCACCGAGGCGTCGTCTCCCTGTGATTTCTCAATCCGCACGCTTCCTTGCGGGTTCCGGATTTCAAGATTGGTTCCCATGGGAACGTCCAAGCTATAATCGACCGTCTGATCCTTTCCGGAAACCAGGGGGTCCAAGAGGTGCGTGGCAAAGTGAATCTTGTCGGCGGGCTGGTTGGGTGGGATAACCTCGGTGTCTACCTCCACGTGAGGGGACACGACGCTATAAACAACGTGCACTTGCGCCTTGTCCCATCCCCTGACCAGGATTTGGCCCGTCATGTTCGTAAGCGTAATGCGGGGATTAGGCGTAGCTTCGAAGGTCTTCTCTGACCGTTTGCTGTCGGCAGCAAGCAATGCTCCTGAGAGCACTAGTAAATACAGGACTAGCCCTTGGCCGTAAGGGGTAACCCCACGCTTCTTCGTTGTTTGCACACGATGATCAGGCACTGTTGGGTCCCCCCTGGGCCGGCCTAGCGGCCTTCATCGAATTCCAATGCGGAAGATAGAACCTGAGCTTTTTGGGAATATGCTGCAAGCAAGTATTCGTGAGCAAGTGAGTTGTCGGGCTCACGCTGTAGTGAATCGCTGCATTCCCGAATTGAAACGTCAAGCGAATTCAAGCTGTTGTCGTATGTGGCCTTGAGATCAGGCGCGAGAGACCCCTCACGCGCTCGGAACGTTTCTTCCAACTCCTGAACCACGCGCTCCAGGGCGCCACTGTCTCCTATGATGGCCATGGACCGGACGGCGGTTCTGGCAGGCAAGGCACTGAGCCCGGAGGTAGTGTCCTGTTCAAGATAAGTCCGGGGAACCGTCACCAAGCACCCAAGAAGGACCAAGCAGGCAAAGGCCGTAACAGGAACGGGGCGATGAAGGAAGTCCAGTTGCCCGAGCCAATTCCAGACACTTACCTTTTCGGCGAACGCTCCTGCTGCTGCCAGTTGAGCGCGGATATTTGACCAAACCGCGGGAGAGGGTTCTTCCAGCGGCATCGCCAGAGCCGCCAACCGGAGCGCTTCAAGGTCCTCGACGATGACACTGCAACACGTGCACTCACGAGTGTGAGCCGGTACGAAGGGCGCGTTTTCGCCCTCCATGTAGGCCTCGAGTTCCAGCTCAAATTGGTAACATGCTGGGGACCTGTCGTGCCGAGTCTCTTTCATATCCCCTTCACCTTTCGGTCGGAGCTTGATCGGAGACAACCGGCTCACCCGGAGTCATGAGCCCCTCATTCTGACGCAGCCAGTCGCGCAGTTTCATCCGTGCCTTGTGAAGTTGCGATTTGGAGTTACCGACGGAACAATTCATGATTTCCGCAATCTCGTTATGCTCGTAGCCTTCGATGTCGTGCAGCACAAACACCGTTCTGTAGCCGGGTGGAAGGTCGGCGATGGCCCGCGAGAGGCTGATCCGGTCGACCGAACCCATCAACCTCCGGTCATTGTCGCCGTAATCCCGCTTGACCGGCTCATCCTGTGAAGAGTCGACCTCGTCCAGCGAGACCTGTTGCGGCACCTTCTTTCTCAGGTGCATCAGCACCACATTAACAGCCAGCCGGTGCAGCCAAGTGGAGAAAGCGGATTCACCGCGAAAGGTGGAGATCTTGCGGAAAAGCTGAAGGAAAGCTTCCTGGGTCAAGTCCTCCGCTTCCGCGGTGTTGCCGGTCATCCTCAAACACAGTGAGTAAACACGCCGCTTGTGCATTTCGAAGAGCGCGGCAAATGCTTCCTCATCTCCGTGCTGTGCACGCGCAACCAGTTGAGTCTCGGAAGCGGCCTTCGGAGCCGCCGTCTTCTGTTGGCTCAAGGAGTCTCACTTCCAGCCGCATCCAGACTCGAATGGTGTGATGCGGTGGCCCATACGAGAGTTGTCTTCATCCCTGCCTGATTAAGCTCCATCCCTGGCTCCCAACAGGTCAGCAGTCGGGTGCCAGTCTTCGGTTCACCGGCTTGCCCCCTGCGGTGAGGCAACGTGCAGTACGGCCTTTCCGACGCCGACATTTCCTGCTGTGTCATAGGCCCGCACCGACACGATGTGCTCGCCGGCAACCAGTTTGGAAAGCCTCACCGTAAAGGTCTCTTTTCGGGAATCCACAATCCCGTCGTCGGAAAGCAGGTCCTTCCATTCCTTCCCGTCGATCGAAGTTTCGGCGCTGCGCAGCGGCGAAGTGCTATCCTCCACTTCGAATACGACCTCCCCCGCTTCTGCCGTCACGGTCTCTCGAACCACTCGAACCTGGGGTGGCGTATTGTCCACCCAAAATGGCGCACTCAGCAACTCCGACTTGCGAGCCATTTCAGGAGGGTTGGAGTCTTCGTCAGAGGCGACCAGCTTGGCCACATACTTGCCATCGGGCAGGGTGCTGGGATCAATCGTATAACTCGATTGGCGTATTTTGTCTTTCAAGAGGTGCCAGTCCTGCTCGTCAGTCGCTCTTACGTAGAGCGTATACACCAGCAGGTCATTATTGGGGTCATCAGCTTGCCAGGTCAGCAACACTGGAGTCTTGCCCGCGACACTTCCCGCGGGTGCTACAACCCCAAAAGCTCCAGAAGGCTGAGCGCCAACGGAAATCGCCGTTCCGGCGGCCAGACCGGATGAGCTGCTTCCTGTAGGGCTGGTTCGTTCCCCTGCCGTGCTCACGTTTAGGGAGCGGATTTGGGGGGCGAGATTCTGGTTCAAATAGGACACTGTGACATCATCCAGGGTGGGACTGTTTGCTCCGTAGGCATGCAGGACAGCTTTCCACTGAATGTAACGGGCGGGAGGACTGGTGACTGGGCTGCCGTTGGAGCTGTGATAGGGCCCCGCCCAGTCGCTCCATGTTTGGTCCGGACGCTCAGAATTGCCGGAGCGTGTAAAGAACTCAAGCGTTGTCCCTGCGGGAACCTCGCCACGCCATGCAAGCACTCCCCACCGGGAGATGAACTTCGTATCCTTGAGGGGGGACTCGTAGCTCCCTTCCGGAGTAACCTCTGACTCCAGCCGGAGTAGCTTGGCGATATTGCTGGTGGCCACATAAAGGTCAGATCCGTCCAGCATCAGCCGCGTGGCAAGCGACTCGTGTGTTTCAGTGAGAAGAGTTACCCTTTGCGCGTCCCGCCCAGGAACCATGTCGAAGATGCGCCCGTTGGAATCCGTGGAAAACAGCACATGATTACCGCGCACCGCCAAGCCGAAAATGCTCTCGCTGTTTGAGCTCCAGATCAGCTCGGCAGTAGAGTCAGGAAGTATTTCAATGAGCGCTCCGCGACCCTGCGGGATCTGGAAGTTGGGGATTGCAGAAGTCAGAGGAGCCGGACGGATAAAGCTAGGCGCTGTCGATTCCTCGCTGGGTGGAGTTTGCGCTTCAGATGCTGTAGCGGCATGAGTTTCATTGGAAGCCGTGACCGTAACCGTGGTGACTCCGCCGGGGACTGCGCCGGGAGGAGGAGGAATCAGAAGTTCGGGCGAACCTCTGCCGCTCGCGGCGCCCAGAGCTGCGGCATAGATGCGCCCGCTGGAGTCTGTCACCAAGTCATGGATTTCCGGCAGGCTGGCTTCATAAAGAATGAAGGCTTTCCCTTGCGGAGTAATGCGGTAAATAAGCCCCTTCGGGACGCTTCCCGCAAGCAGATTTCCGTCCTTTTCGAGAGTCAGACACATGATGTGAGTCTGTTTGCTGTCGAAGAAAAGTTCGGCCTTCCCTGCCGGGTCGACTCGGAAGATCTGGCCCTTGTCTCCGGTGGCTACATACAACCGACCCTGCGCGTCCAGTGTCAACGCCCAGATATACTTGGTGCGTGGGTCGTAGAATACTTTGGATTGCCCGTCGGGTGTAATCCGATAGACTTTGCCTTCCGGCGAGCTTCCCACGTACAGCGATCCGTCGGGGCCCGCTGCCAGGGCAAAAACATCCGGCTCCCGGGCCGTAAACAGGAGGGTGGAGTTTTGCTTTGCGTCTACTCGAAAGACCTTTCCCTGATGGCCTGTGCCGATATAGAGGTTGCCCTTCCGGTCGCGGGCGAGTGAGAGGGCCAGCGCTTCCTCAGGGTTGAAAACCACGCGCGACCCGGGCGCTAGATGCAGAGCCCCTTCTGTATCCAGAGAAACGTTGGAGAGTGTTCCCTGTAAGAACTCCTCGAATGAGCCAACCTGCCAGAATGCGGTTTCCACTCCTCTTGTGGGCGAGGAGAAAAGCAACGCGAGTATCAGAAGCTGGAATATCTTGTTTGGTTTCATGCCCTAACCTTTCCGGTCACTCCTCTCGGTGGGATTGCCTGCAGACGGTGACGTTCTCAGAGCTAGAGGCCCGGCCCGACTACCTTTAGCAAGAGCGTCTTTTGGCCGTGGATCATGAGCGAAGACGCTGCCGCCTCAAAGTCGCCGACCACCGAAGTGCCGCTGAAGTTGACGCTGGATGCAGCCGCGGGGTCCGCCATGAAGGTCTGTACCAGGGAGGGTGGGGGAGAGGGATATTCATCCCCTTGCATTATGAACGAGCGCTGGGGGGCCATGAGTAGCGCGTAGAGCCGA
>JBEKUR010000080.1:0-22097 GCA_049514855.1 Terriglobia bacterium | reverse complement strand
ACCCACGTGTGAGTAGCCGCGCCTTTTGCTGGTAGCAAGAGTCCTGGTCATAAGAGTGAATAGGCGACACATCCAAGTGACCAAGGCGATCTCGCGACTCCTCACTGGCATTGAAGGGCGTTTTTCATTCCGAATCCGGCTTAAATGGTGGATTGGGCTGTTCTCGACAGCTATCGGTAAACACTACGTGACAAGATTGGCGTGAAACTGTTCCCGGTCCGACCCCCGTGTTGGGGCTCTTGGATAGCATGGCCGTTTCTACAATTTGGTCCGCTACCGTCCCTCGCGATTATACGCAGAGTTGCATCATGCGCGCGGGAGACGCGACGCTCGGAAGCTTGCAGACATGCGTCCTCTACGTGCCGCGCGGGCTTCCCCATGGGATGATTGATAACGCAAGCTGGACTCTCGCACTACCAGTCGCGGTGGGAAGAATATGCGCTTCGGCGGCAGCGGTGTCTTGGATTCTATACACTCGAGCAGCAGTTCTGCCGAGCATTCGCCGATCTGGAAGGAGCTCTGGTTAATGGTCGTAAGCGGTACGCGCAGCATGTCAGAGTAATGGACGTCACCCGCACCCACAACGGCAATGTCCCCGGGTACGTCCAGGCCAGCTTCCAGAATGGCCTTTATGGCGCCGGAGGCGACCGGATCGTTGTAGCAGAAGACGCCATCAGGCCGAGGCTTCAATTGCAGGAGGCGCTGCATGGCAGCGTAGCCGGTACTGTCCTGATGTGCCCCGCTGATGACATACTCGGGCGGGACCTTCAGTGCGTGTTTGGCCAAGGCCCGATGGTAGCCGCGCAGCCTTCCCCTTCCAGTGGAGACCATCGGCCCGCGAAGGTGGGCGATGCGGGTGCAGCCTTGCTCGATGAGATGCTGGGTTGCGAGAGCACCAATCGCGTCGTCCTTCACGCCGACATAGTTGGCCCTCACATTCGGAATCATGCGATCGACTAGCACGTAAGGCGCTGCGTGCCCCTCCAGCAGTTCGAGCATCGAACGGCTCGCGTGCGGCGCCGCGGACGCGATAATTAGGCCGTCAACCTTGCGCGCCAGGAGGAGTTTGATCTGGCGTAATTCTGTCTCTACGTTTTCACCGGAGGTGCAGACAGCTATCTGATAGCCTAACGGTCCAATTTTGCGGTCGACACCGTTTGCGACCTCTGCAAAGAAGGAGTGCATCAGGTCGGGTACAAGCAGCCCGATCAAGAAGCTACGATGGCCGGCGAGACTACGGGCGATGAGATTGGGTTCGTACCCAAGCTCGCGAGCGCGCTGGCAAACTCGACGGCGGGTTTCTTCGGCGACATCACTATGATTTCGCAGTGCCTTGGAAACGGTCATCAGCGAAACGCCCAAATCCTCAGCGATATCCTTCATTCGGACTGGCACATTAACCCTCCAAGCTAATAATGCCCAAGCACCTCGGCCCTAATTATAATCCCCGGCTACAGCACACTGGGCATCATAGCGTACAGTTATCGCTACAAACCATATTTATAGCGCTAAAAAAAAGTCTTGACAAGCGAATTTGTCGGGAGTACAGTCCGCGAATAGAGGCAAGCCCGCTGGCGGACGGTGAATCGGTTGGGCGGCAACGTCGGGCCGGCGCGGCGCCCAATTTCGCTCATTCATCTGAAGGAAGGGAGGAACAAGATGAGCTCTAGTCAGCGCCATTTCTCGGTCTATTTGCTAGTACTTCTCGGCCTAGGTTTTGGGACCCTGCCTTGCTTCCCGCAGGCGACCACGGGGTCCATTACGGGGCGGGTTAGCGATGCGTCCGGGGCAGTCATCCCTGACGCCGCGGTTTCTGCCAGCAATCCCGACACGGCGATCACATGCCGCACGCAGTCCAACGCAGCAGGAGAATACTTCCTGGGCGGACTGCCCCCGGGTCGGTATACGGTGATGGCCACAAAGGAGGGGTTCAAGGCTGTGGCGAGCGAGGTTTTGACTTTGTCCATCGATCAAAAGATGCGGTTCGATTTCGTCCTGTCGATCGCAACCGCGGTAACGAAACTCGAGGTTATTGCCAGGGCTCCATTGTTGCAGACGCAGGAGGCCTCGGCAGGCCAAGTCATCGATTCCAAGCAGATTCTGAATCTGCCGCTGCTGGGCCGCAACTTTCTGGATCTGGCGTTATTGACGACGGGCGTGGCCCCTGGCACCAGGGGTTCGATCGACAATGTGAACTACACGATCAACGGACAGCGCGAATACGGCAACTCAGTCGTGGTGGACGGAACCGTCGTGAACTCCAACCGCCAAAACGACACTCTTGTCCGGCCCAGCGTTGATGCGGTGCAGGAGTTTAAGGTGGTTACATCCAACTCGGCCCCCGAATTCGGGAGAGCCGCCGGCGGAGTCATTGTGGAAGAGACGAAGAGCGGCACCAATGCTTTCCATGGTTCGGTGTACGAATTCCTTCGTAATCCTGCCACTACCGCCAGGACGTTCTTCGAACAGACGCACTCGCAGTTGCGACAGAACAACTTTGGCGGCACTTTGGGCGGGCCCATTCAGAAACAGAAAACCTTCTTCTTCACTTCCTACGAAGGCCAGTACCAGCACGACACGAATAACTACTTTGCTTCCGTCCCGCCCGCCGGCCAAATCAAGTTCCTCCCTGATGGTTCCGCCGATCTCTCGCACCTGGTGGACCCCTGGACAGGCAAGCAGACGCCGATCTACGATCCCAAGTTCTACACCGAGAACTGGTACTCCCAGCAGTTTCCGGGCAATATCATTCCGGCAGACCGGGTCAGCCCCGCCGGCCGGGCGGTTATCGAGAAGCTTTTTCCTGTTCCCAACCGTGCCGGGGACAGCTTCGGTTACACCGACAACTTCGCGGTTTCCGACCCTGTCCGTCTGCACCAGCAGTGGGTGGACCTGCGGCTGGATCATAACTTCAACGAGAAGAACCGAATTTCGGGGATCTATCACATCCATCGGTACACGATGACGATTGACGACCCTTATCGCAATGCGGTCCCGATCAAGAATGGAGGCTCGACGGACACCGCAACCGCGCAGTACGGGACCAGCCAGTCCTTCTCCATTCCCTGGACGTACACCATTTCCAATCATGCGCTCAATGAGGTGCGGGTGGGCTACTACAACTTCGGGTACACGCAGGTCAGCCCGCTGCACGGCACCGACATTGCCTCCGTGCTGGGATTTGGCAATATCAACGTTCCGCAATTCCCTGCCACTTACAGCCTGCCCTTCGTCCAGTTGGGCGGCATTGGTGCGTCAACGGGCGGTTCGAGCTGGATGCCCCTCGTATTTCGGGATAGCAACTGGCAGGTGGGAGAGGCGTTCAGTTACTTGGTTGGTCACCACCAGTTTAAGGTCGGCGGTGACTACCGCCACCTGAGTTCACGTCCCCTCTTTAATCTCACGCCCACGGGATACCAGTGGTACGCCGGGGCGTGGATTACCATGACCGGCGACCCCAATTATTCGCTGGTGGATTACAGCTCCTTCTATGGAAATGGCGGGTCCGATATCGCGGACCTGCTGCTGGGGCTGCCTTACCAGACCCAGATCGGGCTTCAACTCACCCAGCCGCATACCATGAGTTGGGAGACGTCGTTCTTTGCGCAGGATACGTGGCAGGTGACTTCGAACCTGACCTTGAACTACGGCCTTCGTTACGATTACTCCAATCCCTGGTACGAAGCTGACAACAACGCCTCTAACTTCGATTTTCAGACAAAAGCCATTCTGATTGCGGGCCGTGGCGGTAATTCCCGCTCTCTCATCAACCCGGACAGGAAGAATTTCGGTCCTCGGTTCGGTTTCGCTTATCGGTTCCGGAAACACACGGTAGTTCGGGGCGCGTACGGCATTTTCTACACGCCGGAAACGGACGCTCGGAACGACATCCCCGAGCTAAATTATCCGTACAACGTGCAGCAACTCTTCTTTGACAACATCTATGGGGGAGCATGGCCCTTGAGTTATCAAATCGATTCGGGCCAGCCTCGGACCACCAGCATCCCCCTTCCTGCCGGGGCGGCGTCCATCCCCGCAGCGCAGATTATGAATCCCAGCGTGCAGACGCTCCAATCGGTCAATCCCCATTTCCCGATCGGTTATGTGCAGAGCTACAATCTAACCCTTCAGCGCGAACTCGCCGCCGGCATGAGCCTGGAACTGGGTTACGTGGGGTCCGTCAGCCATCACCTGGGCTACTTGATCGGGAACGTCAATTTCAACAAAGGAATATCCCCGAACCTGGGAACGATTTCCTACCTGGACTCTGTGGGGAACGCCAGCTATAACTCCCTTCAGGCGAAAGTGTCCAAGCAATACGCCAATCACCTTTGGTTCTTGATCTCGTACACTTACAGCAAAGCTCTGGATAATGGGCCCGCGCCCCTGAACTTGGGGGCGGGTGGAAACTACCCGCAGGATCCCTTCAACCTGTCCGCCGAATGGGGGCCCTCCCCCATTGATTCCCAGCACCGCTTGGTGGGAAGCTTCATTTACGACCTGCCCATCGGCGCGCACCGCAGTGTGCTCGGTAATGCCCATGGCGTTACGCAGGCAGTCTTCGGCGATTGGCAACTGAACGGAATCATCAGCTACCAGTCCGGGCTCCCGTTTAATATCCTGCGGGCCAGCTCACTCAACGGCTTGGGACTGCGGCCCAATCTCGTCGGGAATCCCATCCCGGCAGGGTTCCAGCAGAATGTCGAACACTGGTTCGATAAATCGGCTTTCAGCACCGCCGGGCTGACCAAAAACACCAAACCTGGCAGCCTCGGCCGCAACGTGCTCCGCGGGCCCAGCTTCAACGAAACGGACATCTCCCTATTCAAGAACTTCAGTTTGAGGGAAGATATTCGCCTTCAGGCAAGATTTGAGGCCTTCAACCTGTTCAACCATCCCAATTTCGCCAATCCCGTCAGTAACATGGCCAGCGCGAACTTTAGCGAGATCACGGGGATCGTTGGCATTCCGCGCATCTTTCAGTTCGGTCTGAAGCTGGTTTTCTAAGGTGTAGCCTCGTCGGGAGGGGTGCTGGCGAAGGCACCCCTTCCTTTTCCGGATGTTTCATCCGAACAGCATGGACGACACGGCTCGATCGGACGGTACACATCACCTTCCCGGCGTTTACCATCATGTGGAGGATTCCTGCATCTATGAATGAAAAGAATGCACAAGTACACGACATCGATCGTCGAAGCTTCCTTCGCGCAGGGAGCTTGCTGGCGGCGGCCACTCTCGTGAAGAATCCGGCTCCGATTTCATCGCAGGCCACCACTGCCAAGCGAATTGCCGCGCTGGAACTGGATTTGAACGGTATCCACAAGTGGGATGACTCGAACGGTGACACCTGGGATCCCTTTTGGGCGGATGATGACCGCCTGTACTCATTCAGTTGTGACGGCCGCGGATTCGGCAAAGTGCAACAGAATCTCGCGTTCAATCGTTTTGACGGGGCTACTCTTTCCAGCTTGGTGGGAGTTCAGGTTAATCCGATGTCCGAGTACGGTCCTGCCAATCAGCATGGAAAAGACAAGGCCACATGGAAAGCGTGCGGCCAGGAGTGCATTGACGGCGTGTTTTACTGTTTCGTCTCGCGCAACGTCTATGGGAACGAAAGCGGTGATGCCTTGATGCGCCAGACTGCCTTCAACTCCAGCTTGATCAAGTCCCCGGACCGAGGGCTGACATGGCGGAGGACAGCCGAGGAGAATTATGCACGGCCTATGTGGCCTGGCCCGAACTTTGGCGCTCCATTCTTTGTTCACTACGGCAAGAACGGCAGAGACGTGCATCGGGATGGCGCCTCAGACTACGTCTACGCAGCGTCCACCAATGGATTCTGGAATGACGGGGATTCACTCATACTGGGAAGAGTCAGGCGGAGCGCACTCGCGAGGCTCGACGCATCCGATTGGGAATACTATACGGGTGGAGGAGTAGCAAGTTCCGGCACCTGGTCGAAACATCTTGATTCCGCGGCGCCGATCCTGGAGCGTCCCGCCAAGTGTGGCCAGACGCCAATTTGCTACGTCCATGCTTTAGGAATATATCTCCTCATTTCCTGGTATAACCCGGCTGTTCTCACCAAGTGGTTCGAACCCACCGAAATGTGCTACGACTTTTATCAGGCTGAGCATCCCTGGGGACCCTGGTCATTCGTTCGGTCAATAAGCGACAGATTTCTAGCTTCGGGAAGCCACATGTACGGACCTGCCGTGTGTTCCAAGTTCCAGGTGAGCAATGGCCCGGAGGTTCGGATTGCGATGTTTACGTCCGGTTGTCAATTCGAAGATAAACCCGCAGGGATTTACAAGGCTTGGACAATTCCACTTGCGTTGCGGATTGAGCCGCTGCCCCCATTTGACGTGCGCGCAGCGGGAAGTGCTGAGATCCAGTTCTCCGGTGAGTGGACGACGACAGCAGGCCCCTCCGATGCTCATGTCGAGGTTCGTGAGAGTAAGAAGGAGGGGGATTCCCTGACCACCTCGTTTTTTGGAACCGGGATCGAATACGTCGCCCAAAAGGCGGAGGGCTATGGGGAAGTCGATCTCTTCATCGACGGTAAGATAGAACAGCGCATCCAGCTTGGACTTCGGAACTTCCCGACACTATCGGACGTTTCCGTGTTTCAAAAGTACGGCCTTAAGCGAGGCCAGCATACGCTGAAGGTTGTGAACGTGGGCGCTCACCCTGTTACGGTTCAGTACTTCAAGATTTTCCGCTAATAGAAAGCTTGGAGGATTCTCATGAGCGAAAGTGCGACGCGCCGAAAGTGTCTTAAGCTCCTGGCGGCAAGCGCCGGTTGGGCCGCCGCGGGGAAGAGCGCGCCCAGCCAGGAGCAGAAGGCTGGGAAGGAGAATGAGAAGCATGGCGCAAGCTCCATCCCGTTCAAAGGCCCGCCTGACCATGACCGGCGTATTCAATGGTGGCGGGAAGCCAAGTTCGGCATGTTCATCCACTGGGGCTTATACAGCATTCCCGCCCGTGGCGAATGGGTGATGGCGATCGAGGACATTCCTGTGAATGAATACGAACTCCTGGCCGGACATTTCAAGCCCCACCCCGACGCCCCACGCGAATGGGCACGCGTGGCGCGGGAAGCGGGCATGAGATACATGGTGATGACGACCAAGCATCACGAGGGATTTTGCCTATTCGACACGAAAACGACCGATTACTGCGCCCCTAAGCAAGGCCCCGGCCGCGACTTGGTGCGCGAATACGTGAACGCGGTAAGGGCGGAAGGGCTGCGCGTCGGCTTCTATTTCTCGCTGATGGATTGGCATCATCCTGACGGAATGAGGTGCAAGGTTGATGCGACAGCGCGGAGCAGGTTTGTTGATTACGTCCACACGCAAGTGCGCGAGTTGATGACGAACTACGGCAAGATAGATGTGCTCTGGTACGACATGGCCTACCCACTTGATGCTGAAGGTTGGCAGTCAAAGGAACTCAACGAAATGGTGTTCCGGCTCCAGCCCGACATCGTCATCAACAATCGCAGCGGGCTCCCCGGCGACTTCTTGACTCCTGAGCAGCGTATCAATGCTTCCAAGGGTGACTGGGAATCGTGCATGACGCTGAACGATAACTGGGGTTACGCGTCTTCCGACGATAACTGGAAGCCGCCCAAGACCGTGATCACCAATTTGATCCGTTGCGCCCAGGACGGAGGCAACTACCTGTTGAACATCGGCCCAATGGCAGATGGTTCCGTGCCTGACCGCGGTGTCCGCATCCTGAAATCGGTGGGCGAATGGATGCAGAGGAATGGATCGACGATTTACGGTGCGCAGAAATCATGGGTCGCTTTCGCTAATGGGGCTTTATTCACTCGCCAAGACAATATGATCTATACGCATATCCACTCCTGGCCGGGCACAACGCTGACGATAGGCGGCATCCAAAAGAAACCCAAAGTGGCGAAGCTAATGGTCTCAGGCCGGGAGGTGGAAGTTGAGCATAAGGGTACCCAGCTGATCTTCTCTGACCTTCCCAATAAACCGCCGGACGATCCCGTCACGGTCATTGCCGCTGAATTTGAATCAGCCCCGGTGCAAAACTCACTGGCCACGCGCATTGTCTATGCAGTTCTCGGTGGTGGGCCTGAGAGTTAGCGCGTGCCATGGAAAACTGCGCTCCGCAGCGCATGGAAAAGGTTCCGCGGCTTGATATTCTGTATCCGGTCCAAACCTGGAAAGGGGGCTATCGTGAAGAACGATGGATCGAGTCGTCGTGATTTTCTGAAGATTGCAGGCATGACAGTTGCCGGCGTTGAATTGGCCAGAACCACAGGTCTCTGTGCCGAGGCCTTTACCGGAGGCGAACTACACGATTCGGAAGCAACGCTTATCCCCTTCCCCTCGTTACCGTCCGTCTTCGAAGCCCCCTCCAGCAAGTATTTCGGGGTCAAAGTCGAGGAGCGTTTCGACTCTTTTGGCAACGGCAAATCCGGTCGCCGGCGGAAGTTGGTGCCGAGAGATTCCAAAACCTATTACTTAGCGGACGGCCTCAGTGGGGAAGAAGAACCTCATAGTTTCCAACTGACGTTCGAGATCACGAACAACCGCATACTCTGTTCAGCAACCCAAAGTGGCCTGCTTAAGAACCCCTGCATCTTCTCACGCGTGGTTCCCGCTCGCCGCCGCGGCAGAGAATTGATCGCAGAAGAACTGCTGGGAGGCAGCGCCTGGAGTTTCGGATTGATTCGAAAGGGCGGCAGGCCTGTTCGCCTGTCGATGACCCACGGGGCGCAGGTGGAGCTGCTCGGCGCGGTGTTCCCTTTGTTCAAGTATGAGGTTGAAGACCTTGCCGTTCGACTCCTGGCCTTCGCTCCTGAAAGTGCCGGGACGGGGACGCAAGCTCCTCGGGCGATTCTCACGCTCGTAGAAGTTCATAACGAAGGCAAAGAGATGTGGGAGGGCAGTCTGTTAGCACCGGGGTTACGAGACGTAGCGAACGCCGACGCAACTGCCATTTCGACTCCGGCCGAGAGCCCCCACCCTCGGTTCACGGAGGTCCCGGTACCGATCGGTCCCGGTTTTGAAGCAGTCATGTGCCTCAACCCGACGCGATGGGATCCGCGCTGCCCGGAAGTGTGCATCTCGCTCCAGCCAGAAGAACGTGCCATCTGCGGTTTTGCACTCCTTCTCGGGACGAGCGTTGAGGACCTGCGCAACACAAGCAAAGAAATACTCGGGCGCAGCGCGATCAGTTGGTTCAATGAGACATGGAGGGCTCGTGAGAAGCGCTATGGACAGCTTTCCATTCCCGCAGCGCCGTACTTTTCCGAGAGCTACATTCGATTGCTTGAGGCGGATAGGTCAGCGATTCTCTACTCGGGCGAAGGGCGCTTGTTTAGCGGGGGGCCATCAGGCTGTGTCGACTTCGGTATGATGTTATCCGAGCCCAAATTCCTGGCGGATGCTCTGCGCTCCCTCGGCACGTACCGGCCCCGTATGGCCGGTACACCGAACCGCGAGGATTTGAGCTACTCGCTGGTTAACTCTCTGGGCCTTCTGCCGTCGGCCAGCCTATATTACCGAGCCACAGATGATCGAAGCCTGTTCCTCGAGGCGCCAGGCATTCTCGAATTCGCACGGGAGCGTCTGACGGACATCCTTGCCCTGCGCCAAGGCGAGCCCTATCTATTTCCCTCCAAGATGCTATGGGACGGTCCTACTCTCGGCGACTATCACACGGGGTCGAACATCATGGCCTGGCTGGCATTTCAGGGGATGGGGCGCCTTGCGCGGGAAATATACGGCGAAGAGCAGTTAGGTAATCAGTGGGGAGAGGTCGCCGACAAAATCAAACGAGACATCTATCGCCACTGCGTCGGCAAGAGCCGCTTGGGTCCTCGCTTCTTCGAGGGTGGAAATGCTGATGGGACGTTTGCAGCCGGCCACAACGGTGAAGAAGCCTTCACGACGCTTGCCCCGTTCTTTGGTTTCTGCGAAGCGGACGACCGCGCTTTGATCAATCACGCGAAATTGGCATTCACCGAGGACAATCCGCTATACGAACCCGCGGTTGATGGTATTTGGTGGGACAATCGCGGGGCCTGGGGCAGTGGGATAACGACGCCTGGGCAGATGGCCATGCTGGTTGCCATCAACAACGAGGCGGAGTTGCAGCAGCGTCTTGATCAACTCCGTACCCTGACGGATCTGGATGGATCGATCTGGTGGTGGCCCTACCTGTATCCGTGTAACGACCGGCGGAATATCCGCCGACGCGACTGGCCCACCGACACGAGCAAGAGCGGATTCACCATGGCCATTGCTTCGTGCTTACTCGCCAACAACGTACTTGGCATGAGCGTCGATGTCCCGGCTCGGCGGGTTGCGCTCCGTCCCTTCTGCCCTTGGGGTGAGTTCAACTGGGAGAGGGCGCGCCTCGGAAACTCGAGATTTGATGTCGCCTACAAGCAGGAAGAGAAACGGATCATGGGCAGGATCACGAACCGCAACCATCAACCGTACGAAGCTATGATCGAACTAACGCTGCCAACCAGTGCAGCGCCACGCGCGACAACATTGAACGGAATGCCGGCGCAGGACGCGAAATCGACCACCCGATTTGGTCGTGCCGCGGTGCGGATCGCTGCTCATGTTGCCCCAGCCGCATCCGTCGAACTGCTTGTCGTAGCGGCGTAATTTTCGGTGTCCGACTTCAGTGCAAATGAGACGGTCCGGTGAGGTCCACTAAGCCGTAGTTTTTGCCCTCGGTCACCACCCCACCCGCTTTAGACTGTGCGGTACTCGACATTACCATGGTTCGATCGCTGGAGCCATTTGGGCGTGTATTCGGTGAGCCGTAAATGTGGTGCGCCCTGTCACCTTTGGCGATTGTGCCAGGATAAAGTACGCGGAAGCGATCCGCTTGGTAGCGGTAACTTAAATGCGGAAACGTCCTGCCGCTCCGATAGCTGTTGCGAAATCCCCATCCCACCAGTGATTTTCAGGTGATTGATAGCCCCGCGAGCGGATTGGGCCTGAAAAGTCGTTTTCCCGTCAAGTGGACACCACTTGGCCGGTTAAACGGCCAAACGGTGCTTTTGGCTCATCAGCCGTGAGACTCCGGGTCACAAGGGCGGTAAGCTACTGTGCGACCGGGTGACCAAGAACTCAACCTGCGGAACCGCAGAGCGCAGGAGTAATCTCGGAGCTCTTGACAACCGATCCCGGCGCCAGTTAACGACCGCACCAGCTCAAACCGCTCGGAAGATTCCCAGCCTTTTGGGCGCTCCCGGTGGTAGTCCAAAAGGTTGATCTCACGGTGGGAGCTAAGTACCCTATTTTGAGCAGGGATTGCGGCGTGGCTGGGGTGGTCAAATGAGTGCAGTCAGTAAACCAGCCTGGCTATTCCTTCAAGCTGACCAAAACCATCTGGACCGTACGTGCCTCGTGGATGAGCTATCGGGCGGGCAGTTCGTTCTCGTCAACGAAGCCGTTAACCTGGGCATCGCCATCTACAACATGCGCCAGGGCGAAGGTGTTCGCTACGAAACGCTGTTCCGGGACGAAACCGTGGGAGCTCTGGATGCTGCCAATGGCAAGGAGTACGTGCGCATGCTGCGCCGGGCCATGGACCTGGGCGGATTCCACCAAGTCATCTTTATCTGCCACACGCCACTCGTTTGGGAACTGGCGGATAGCATCCTTTCAGTCAGTGGTGGCTGTGTGGTTATGGGCGACCAGGAAGCGGCCGTTACCACTGAATCCCTCAAGCGGACGCGCCCCTCAGATAAGGGCCTCACTGCAAACGATCCTGGGAGTGGGCATCTCCTCGAATTGTAAGCCCCGGCGGTCCATCCAATCCCGCATGTTGTGCTGGTGAAAGAGGCGCGCCAGATTCTTGAGTAGGTCTTGGCCGGTTACTGAATTTCGACGTAAGAGATTCAATTCCCGGTTGATTGCGGTGGTGATCGGTCCCCGAAATGCCTTTTCCAAGATGTTGATCTGACCTTTTGCATCCTCATCTGCCGCCCCAAAGAGGACACGCAATTCTCTGAGGGCATACCGCTGACCATGCGTCAGCGAGAGGGTGTGTTCGCGCTCCGTTTGACGGTGCTTTACTTCTTCGGTGAACTGGCGCATTACCCGCATCACGGCGGAGTTGTAGGCTTCTGGCAGCGGTGCGCCTGGTAGGTCCGGCCCGCACTTTATGGCCCCGAGGACTCGCGGGATATCCCGCGATACGGTCTCACCTTTTTCGTCGACGAGGAACAATTGCTGATAGCGCCCTGCCTGACAGAACGCGTAAAGGCCCTTGTCGTTTGAGGGTTTTGCAGCACGGATTCCGTCTCGAAGTTCTGCGATCCGCTCATATTCGGCAGGATTCTCCTTCCGCAATTGCCGCATTATCTCTTCCGCCTCATTGAGGTCCAGGGCTTCCTGTTGCTCGTCCTCGAACATCCCAAGCTGACCGCCCTTCTTTTCATAGATCGCATACATGGCATCTTCATTTAGTTGCTCGGTGGAGTCGAGGATAGCGGAGTCTTCACCAATCGTGTCGTGGATTTCTTGAATGCGATTGTGGAGTTTTTGCGTCAATTGAAGATGGCGCTCAATGCCTGTTTCCGGCAGGAAGTTGAATCCATAAACCACATCATGTTCAGAGCCGATGCGGTCGATGCGTCCGAACCGCTGGATGAGCCGGACGGGATTCCAGTGAAGGTCGTAATTGATAATCTTGTCGCAGTCCTGGAGATTCAATCCTTCCGCCAGAACGTCCGTGGCCACGACGGTCATTAGCTCGCTTTCACCCGCCTGAGGTCGATATTCGGGATTGGCCTTGGGAGCGAACCTTCCCACCACGCGGGCCTTGCTCTTATCCCCACTAAAGATCACCTCGATGTCGTCGCCCTTCCCGCCGGGATTCAGATTCTCAAACAAGTACCGTGCCGTGTCCGCGTATTGGGTGAAGATGAGGCGCTTGCCCTCTTTGAGCGGCGCTTGCGCCAGCCGTTTTTTGAGCGTCTGGAGTTTGGCATCCTGATCAGGGGTAATGGGCGCCACCAGGCTGAGCATTTTCTTCAGCAGGCGGATGTCCTGGTCGATGTGCTTGCGCAACCTTTCCAAGTCAAAGTCCTTCGCGGGATACCTCTGTGAAACGCCGCGCAGAGCATCCACAACGTCCTGCTCCTCCTCGAGATTGGGCTCATAGAGAATTGCCTGCGCAGCATCCCCCGCCGGGACGATCCCCTGATCCAGGGCTTCCAGGAATCGCTCGTGCACGGTCAAGAGCCTGCGGACCGTCTCCTGAAAAGCGAAAACGCTCGATTCGAAGCGCTTGAACATTAGGACTCGAATCAGGCCGCGGAGGTTACCGCCCGCGCGGTGCAGGCTGGCGTAAGGTTCCTGGCGTTGCTTTTCCTTGACCACATAATGCCAAAGGCCGTAGCGGGCGTAAGTCAAGGCATCGGAGGGCGTCTTGACGGGCTGCGTCTTGGCGGACAAGCTCTTGAGGGACTTCCCCAAATAACCACGCAATTCCTGATAGAGCCCTTGGTAGGTGTCCTCGATGCTGTATTCGATGGTTTCAAGTTCGCGTTTCGGGAAAAACTGATGTCGCCCGGCGACCATGACATAGGCGCGCCGATTTCCATCTAGGTATTCCTTGAAGCGTGAGGGGTCAACGGGCTGGTGCGTTTCTGAGTCGAAGCCATACCAGCGCAAGATGTGATTTCGAGTCCGTCGAATAAGGATGTTGGCAAGCAAGTCGGGCAGCTTCTTCTCCCCTTTTTCGACCAGCTTGAAATACTCCTTAAGGTCCGGGGGAGTCACCGGAAGATCGGTTTTGTCATCTTGGTGGAAGAGTTTAATCTGGTAATAGACATCCCATGCGCTCTTGTTTCGGGGAGTCGCGGTCAGGAAGCAGCAGCGTCTCCCCGTTGCCAGGAATGTCTGAACCACCTTATAGCGTTGTATATCAGGATAGCGAAAGTTGTGGCTCTCGTCGATGAGCACAAAGTCTCGGTCCCGGTACTTCACGTCGTCCAAAAGGAAATTGACCGCGCCCTGGTCATCCTCACGCAAATAGCCCATCGAAAGCACGCGGGCATTGAGCTGGTAGACTTCATTGTACCGTTCCCACATGTCGACCAGCGGCGCAGGGCAGATGATGAGGGGCCTTGCGTGGTCTGTGCGCTCGAAGTGCTTGACGATGGCGGCACCAATGTAACTCTTCCCAAGCCCCACAACATCGGCCACAAATGCGCCGCCATAGTCACGGATCATTTGCCGCGCCTGCTTGACGGCCGTCTTCTGGAAGTCTGCCAGCCGGCGGATGATTTCGTCGTCAAATAGGATGTCCTTGTCGTCTTCA
This sequence comes from Terriglobia bacterium, assembly GCA_049514855.1. GTDB lineage: Bacteria > Acidobacteriota > Terriglobia > UBA7540 > UBA7540 > CAVROP01. The sequence continues at coordinate 7,766 of JBEKUR010000080.1, read as the reverse complement.
CCCTCCAGGCGGTCTTTAACCAGCGCGTACAAGGTCTTCATGTAAATGTCATAGGGGCGGGCCGGAATAATGGCCCATGATTGTTTCATTTCGTTCATGAGGGTTTCGTCAAAGTCCTGGGACTCCTCCCAGAGATCGTCAAACCAGCGGACCAACTCCGCGTGATTGCTATTGCCCTGCACCATGACATTCAGTTCCGTGTTATGCGTCACCCCCGCGAGCGTGAGGTTTGATGAGCCGACGATTGCGATGCCATCTTCATGCCGATCCAGCTTGTTACCGAGCAGGTCGAAAACTTCTCCGTAATCAAAAATGTAAGCCTTGGCGTGCATCCGGCCCTTGGTATATACGCGCACCTTCAGGCGCTTCTCCTCGATCATGCGGACCATGACTTTGACCAATGTTTCGCCCTCGTCAGTCTGGTCCATCAGCTCGACTGCGGCGCGAATGTTTTCGGCGGTCTCAGTCGCCATGCGCTTGGCTTCTGTGCGTTTCGGAAAAGTCTGGGCTTCCACCTCGTCAATGACCATGTCCAGCCGCCTGTAGCCTTCCGCCAGTTGCTCCAGAGTTTGGCGGTTCGTGGTGTTGCCGATTAGGAGCCTAAGTTCTTTCACTGCCTGGAGGCGTTGAGCAATGCTGGTTAGCCCGGAAAGGAAGAAGTATCCCACCGCAAACCGCGCCCTCTCGCTCGAACTAAGGATGCGCTTGATGTGGTCAACTAGCTTTTCATTCCGGTTGTCGATGATGTCGTGGGTAGGCATTATTCTGCGGCCTTCCGGATGTCGTCGGGCAGCCTGTCCAAAACAAATTCGAGAACCGCCAGGGCGGAGGAACGGGCTTCCTGGGCGACCGATTCGCTTGGCCAAAAAGAGTCATCGTAACGCAGCTCCACCGCATACGGGGTTAGGGGCGCAACGACGGGCAGCAATGAGCGAAATGCCGGGTCAAGGCCCGCGCAAATCTCGATGAGCTTTGCCAGGTTGTGGGTATACGGAAAATCAACCTGGCGATGAGCCAGGAATGCTTTCAGGCACTTCTCAGCCGCTTGCTGGGCATGAAAGCACGCTGCGTCCAACGCCTGGGTCCCAAGGACAGCATCCATCGCAAGACGGTCCTGCTTCGCTTTGAGCAACAACCCGCGGCTAAGTTCGGCTGGGCCTTTCATAAATCGTCGTCCCCTCGCGCACCGCTGTGGTGACAAACGCCTGAGAAACCTGCCTCCACTCGTCGATTTCCTCCGGGGTGTAGACAACCACTTCCACTTCGGCAGGCACGTCTGCCAGGGCTACGTAAAGAGGAACAGATCGGCGATAACGTGGCTCGCTGGATTCCTTGATCACCAGAATATCGAAATCGCTGTTGGGCCGGGCGTCGCCCCGTGCCCGGCTGCCGAACAGAATGATTTTGTCCGGCTGCGCCGTCTCCACGATGCGGCGGACAATATCGCCAACCAGGTCGTCACTCGGCGCATTCATGCTTCCAGAGCCGAAAACACGCACTTCTTTGGCTCCGGCAGCCTCCCGTGCGGAGACTGACTTGTCAGCCAATCGGTTCATTTCATCGGTCATGGTGTCCTTCCTGGGTCAAGTATGGCAAACCGCGCCGCCTCCGTCGAGACAAGAATGTGGTGGAGGGAGTCAATCCGCTTTCCATTGCCATGGCTGATGATGGCGTGCGCGGGCATCTTCTGACTATCCTCTGAAAATCTCTCTTGATCTCTCAGGTGCTGCGCGCCAAACTGTATTCAATGCGGTGCTCCGCAGGTGGACAGCCCGTAAGGGCTGGCGTGAAACAGGCCCCGAGAGGGGCCTTTTTATTTAGAGCCACACTTTGACGTAACTCGCCCCTCATTATTGATATTGAACTTCCCGCGCGCGTACAAATCACTTCTTGATGAGGATACTAAATCCTTCCTGTGCGAAGTGGTGGTCGTTCGTGAGTATTTCATTGACTGATTGAGATTTCATGGCGTTCATCGAGATGCAGTCCGTCAGGCTGTATTCTTTATCTCCGCGCAGTTCGTAAAGCTCTAAACCCCGGAGAAACGAATCGCGAGATTGGGGAATCACCCTGACGTTCGGGTTCGAGAGGATGGCTCGAACCATCTTGGCAGCTTGTCGCCGCAGTGTCTCGCCGCCGTGCGAGAGCGCCGCCAAGAACTCGCTGAGAACCTCGTCGGTGCTGAGAATGAATGCATCTCCCAGCGCCTTTCTCGCCGCGTTCGCCGCATCGCCCCACGCGTCGTTAGGCCTCACCACCGCGATCCAGTAAAGGGAATCCGCAAAGACGGTTTTCATCGCTTCGGCGTTCCGTAGAGATAGTGATCAAGGTCATCGCTCAAACCAACCGGGAGTTTTTCCCATTCGGCATGAGGGACCTCGCTGGCAAGTTCAGCTAGGATTTCTTCAATCGGCCGGGCATTCTCGTCAAAGGCAGGCTCGCCAACGGGTTGAATTGTAATTTCGTCAACTCGGGTAATTCTCAACAGTCTGCCTTGCGGAGACATTACACCCCGTCCCTTGACCTTCATCCGGACCTGGTTGTGGTCTCTAAGGGCGGTAGTGACTTCGCCCTCTTGAGACTCTGAAAAGCTCACAGAAACGTGGCTCCTATCAGTAAGCCACAGTTGAAAGTGCCTTTGTTTTACGTCAGCTTCGAGCACTTCTCCGGCCACGTCCACCTGCGCCTCGTGAGACGGTTCGCAAAAGGCCGTCAGAGACTCGCGCGTCTTGGGCGTAATGGGAGTTAGTCGCAAATCCGCAGTTTGGATTTCAATTTCTTCATTTTCTGCCAAGCACTGTCCCCAGGTCGCAAATTCTGTTAGAAGTTTCCTGGGAAACCGCTCCGGCAATTCAGAGTCACGGTTCGCCGCGTCAAAAACTTCGTACGCCAAATTAACCGCTTCTTTGGCCTCCGTGGGCTCGGTTTCCCAAAACTCTGCTTGTTCCTCTTCCATGTACACCTCGAGCGGCGTAGTCGCGCTCCCTTCCTCGATCCTTCGGAGACACAAGCGGGTTCGTTCTTCGAAGTGCCGGGGTATTCGTTCCCGGTCTGGATTCGCTGCGCGCCACATTTCTTTCGCCGTTTCCGCCACCAGCTTCTGAAACTGACTGAGTTCGCTTAGCGCGCCAAGGTCTAGGGCATGGTCGCGAAAGCGGTCGCCCTTAAAGCGGAGCCGCACCACTTCCTTCCACCGTCCGGCCATGAAGCACCTCCAATAACTTTAGTCATCCATCCATTAGGACGATTAATTCTATCTTATCAGTTGTTCCGTCTGGCTGCCCCTCCAGGATAAAGCTGTTCGCGCTGGACATGCACTGCGGGGGAGAGCCGCTCGCCCCTGGGAGCGGTCCCTTACAGGCTACAATCCATAAAGGGCGGTGACGCGCTCGTTGATTTCCGCCTCCCACTTCTCACAGCCGACTCCGCCGGCGTCAAGGCATTTCTGGACCAATGCGGCGATGACAGTACGGTCGCCGACCGGAGCGTCGGGAACAGGAATCCGCTCGACATACTGCCGCTTAAAGCGCAAATAACCTCCGCGAACTTGGGCCCCTATCGCAATAAAGTAACTGAGCACCGTTGGAGAGTTGAGCACGCCGAGTAGATAAGGGTCGTTTACAGGAATCGCGAAAACTGTCGAGTCGATAAGAGCACCTGTCCTGTCAAGGGCGAATCTTTGCTCGTTGGCGATGTCAGAGAATACGATCTTGATTCCGTGGAAGGCCGAAGCGTACTGCCACTGGGGCTGCTGAAGCTCGTACCACTCCTGGTTTGTGGCTCTTTGTTCGAGTTGCTGCCTGAACGGGCGCAAGTGATCGAGAATGGCTGACAGTTCTCTGTTAATCTCGATCCCGTGGTACATGTAAAGCAACCATCGTCCACGGGAGTCAACTTTCCATTTGCGAATGTCTCTTCCCATTATTAGGGGCTTGATAGCCCCGGCACCCTTTGGGCTGCGCGCAATTATCTGCGCCCTCTGATGCCCATCGATGACGAACGCCTCGTTGAGCCCGCTGACAACGCCACGGTAAATCCGCCCGTTGATATATTCTCCAAGAGGCACTCCTTTGGCCTCCATCTTGTGGAGGCGGTCGGAGAACTGGGGCGAGGTCAATCTCCAGGTCGCTCCGTTGATGGTGTCGTCCGGCAGCACCTGACCCTGTTCACGAACAACCGCAAGTACGTCGGGGTAGGGCGGTTCCAGCGATTTCACCTGCGTGAAGGCAAAGGCGCGTGTCGATACACCGCTGTTGGGCTTCGCAGCGTGCGCCTCGCTGGCAGCCGTGCCTTGCGCTCCCACCTTCTGGGCGACAAAAACCATGGGATACGCCGTCGCCGAGAAAAGCGGCAGGTCCCCAAAGTCAGTGATGCTCAAAACCCGGGAGTTCTCAGCCAGATGCTGCCGTAGCTTGGCACCATAGTTCGCACGCAGCCATTTGTTGGACGAAATGAAAACAATCATCCCGCAGTGACGGAGCAGTTGCAGGGCACGCGCATAGAAATAGCAATACAGGTCTGCGCGCTCAGCGTGAACGGCTGAGAAATTCATCCGTAGCACCGGCTTTATTCCTTTGAACAACTCCATCCGAACGTAAGGTGGGTTTGTAAGCACAATATCGAACCCGCCATCCGTAAACACCTCGGTGAACTCGACCGCCCAGTCAAAACCATCAACCGCGCTTCCGGTATGCGCCCATCCGTGAATGGTCTTACGGATTTCTGCTATCTTCTTGCGAAGCTCAATCTTGTGGCCGCGGTGAGCGGTCAGGAATTCGGCCTTAAGCTTCAGATATTCATCGAGGAGGGATTTCCGGAAGCCCTGTTCCAGTTCCAGCGATGGGGCGGCAACCGTAAGGCTGTCTCCCGCCTCAATCTTGAAGTCCAGGTTCGGCAGGGGCGGAGGGTTGTCGCCTTCGTATTCAACGGCGAGTGAAAGCCAAAGGCGCAGCCGGGCGATGTTCACTGCGAATAGGTCAAGGTCGACGCCGTAGAGGTTATTCTGGATAACCTGGAGCTTACGGTCGAAGGTGGAAATGGCATCAAGCTTGCGCGTGGCGAACAAGCAAGCACGCAGGTCAATCAACTCGTGCAACATGCCCAGCAGATAAGCGCCACTGCCACACGCCGGGTCACACACCTTGACCCTGCGCAATGCCTCCAAGACCGGCTCCGGGTTTCTCAGCCCTTCGGGATTGTGCTCTTCCACGAAACGCTCAATGCTTTCCGGGGCCTCCGCGGGCAGTTGAGAGCCAAGATAGCCCTTTAGTGCTTCCCGACACATAAACGAGACAACCGGTTTCGGCGTGTAGTAACTTCCTGTTTCATGCCTGCCGGTTACCAGCTCCTCGAAGATCTTCCCCAGCATTTCCGGGTCAACGGCCACTTCGATGTCGAGCGGCGTGCTTTCGGTAACTGTGAAATTGAAGCGGCTGAAAAGGTCATCCAGGATCGCCTCGATGCATTCATCCGGAACGACGATTCCCGCGTTTCGGTCATCCTCGTCTTCTTCGAACAAGCCGCCGTTCAGGTAAGGGACCTGACCGATGAGTTCCTTGAGGAGGCCGCCACGATTGATGCCGATTACGTCGACCTCATTAGGCGTGTTAAGGCCTGAGAAGAAGAGAAGCTTCAGTCGGTTATTGTAGAAATTCCGGCCTTTGGACTTGCTGTTCTTCTCATAGTCCTGCCACAGCGCCGCAAGGTAGTCGTTTTCCTTTCCGAACTTCAGCCAGCCTTTCTTCTGAATGAAGGCAATGAACATCAAGCGGTTGAACAACCGCTGCGTGAAGAGCCGCCCGCGCTCCCTGTCCTCGATTCCCTCGATCTGCCGCTCGACTTCCCCGAAGACGCGAGCGTATTCCTTGAAGAACTCCCTGGTGACCGGCTCAACATCAAAAGCGTCGTCGTGCCTCTTCTGGATGGCGAGGGGTGACAGAGCGAATAGGTCCGTGCTGACGGATTCGAGGTCAAGGAGGGCAATTCGTTCGGAAGCCGTGCGCAGACGTTCTTCCGGCCCCACCGTGATGCGCCGAAACACCCGCCGCTTGGTGACTTCATCGTCATACTTAACATTTAGAAAATGCCAGCGATTGAGGGAGTTGTTTGAAAAGATGAAGAGCGCGTAAGGATGCTCTTTGAGGAGCTGCGAAACCACCGGGCGCTCTTGCCCCATCAGCAGCTTTTCAGTCGGGAGGCGAGAGTGGATGATGTGGAAGCCGTCACCCCCGGTCGCAAATAGAACGGGGTCCGCCGCCAGCGAACCCTCTGCCGTCGCATTCCAGCCCCGGCGAGGGAGCGGCGTGTTGACCCGGCTGTAGTTCAGTTCGGACCAAAAGAGTTGCTTGAGCGGCTCAGGGCCGCGAAAGTCCTTGAGAATGTCCAGCACCGTCTGTTGGCGTTCAGGTCGAATCATAGTTCTCGCCTTGGCCGAGGTACCTGTGACACAGGATCCTTTCCTGCTAACACCTTCAACATCGAGGGGATGAGCGAAACCTGGATTGTACTCGCTGTTTGTTTGTAGGGCAATGAGCTACTGCTGATGACCTCAGCGAATGGGGGCGAATTACAGGAAGAGCGGGTAGCGCAGACTCTCGCCTTTCCAGAGAGTCTGCGGCCTTTGTTCAAGTCACGAGGCGCGACGCCCAAGCTGACGAAGGGACCGGCCCGAATACCAGCGGGACAGACAGGACACGCAGCGAAGACTTAGGCGTAGTTTGCCTTACCATGCCGTTCTTAATATAGCTATTCAATGCTTGTGTATCATACAACATAAAACAGATTGCAGAGTAGCGAAAGAGGGCGCCGAAGCCGCCAGGTTCGAGACCCTGCTGAAGGGTCGGTCATTTTGTCGCTGTGCCGAGTCTTGCGTCCATTGGAGGAGAACGACCCATCTCGGATTTCCTTTGGTTCCAGAGCAAGCGTAGCGCAGACCTCCGTCTTTGAGGTCTGCGGTTCTTCCTCAGGTTCGCGCTTTCGAATCCAAGGGCAAACTGGTAATCGTCAACCCGCAGCGACGCATTCCCGACTCTGCTAAAATCCATCGCAAGGGACATCGACAACCACATGGCCTACTGGAAAGTCATTGCGCTTATCAACGGCGATATCGAAGCCGTTTCTGGCCCGGCTGCTCAAGACCGGCCGGGAGCCCACGAGTGGGTTGTATGGCAAGGGAAAGCCGCTGACAAAGCCGAAGCCCTCCAGCGAGCAGAGAAAGCCGACCCCAGGGTTGACCTGGAGTGGATGCGCATTCGCCACGAGAGGGATCTTAACAAACGGTAGGACTGTCCTGCCGATTCCCGGTCGGGTGGCTGAACGTCAGATTCGTCCCGCTCAGGCCGATGTGGTAACCCTTTTCCTGAGGCCGCCTCTCCAGCGGTTCGCCTGTCTTATACAGCACGAACATAATGCTCGATGAGCCGCCGTTGATTGTCAGGATGCGCGGGTTACGCGGTTTTATGGAAGACTCCTTCGTCATTCGGCAATCTGCCGCTCCTTACGCCACTCTCTTAAAGTCGATATAGCCGCGCTCCACATCCGTGCGGATCAGTTGCACGCGGAGCTGGCGGCCGACGTCAAGGCCTTCAAAACCGCTATCCAGTCTCCCTTCAATGGGCAGATGCAGAAGACGGACCCACGTACCTTTGTCCGATGCGCCGGTGACAATGGCATCGAACTGCTCACCGATCCTTGATTCCAGCATAATTGCCGCCGCGGATTTAGTGACCTGCCGTTCCACTTTTTTCGCAACGTCTTCCTCTTCGGTG